>JAGOFG010000067.1 GCA_017997335.1 Flavobacterium sp.
GATTTCCGGTTCTTTTGGATTTTAGCTGATCCAAACAATAATTTTTTGTCATTGTCATTGCTAGCGCCTCAACACTATTATAACCCGATAAATTTTTATTTCTATTCCATAATTTCACCAAAACTTCTTGAGTAGCATCTTCGGCTTCCTCGGTACTAACCAGCAATCGCTTGGCCAACCTGAAGACTTTGTCTTTGAATGGAGCTACCATCAGCACAAACTCATTTTGGTTCATAAAAATTCAGGTATTTAACTGGTTATGTAAGTAAGACGATTCAAAATTATTTTTGCAACATAAAAACATAAAATAAAACTAAAGTTAACCCGTTGGGTGTAATTGTTCAAAACGTCAGTTCGAGTGTTTTTTGTGGAGTAAAACGGAATAAAAAATGTATCGAGAACCGTTTTTTAATAATAATTTCTAGTTCTCGATATAATTTTCTGTCGAAAATCACTCGAACTGACGAAAATCACCATTAAAAATTAATTACACCCAACGGGTTAAAGTTACTATTTTTACGTTAATTAAGAATTAAACCAAATTTATGAGAACCTACATCAAACTTACGCTTTTATTATTTATTGCCGCATTTAGTTTGCAAAGCTGCCAGGATAACGATGATATTGCACCTCCGGCCAGTATAGAAATCCAAGATTTTATCTGGAAAGGAATGAACCAATATTATTTATGGCAAGCGGATGTCCCTAACTTATCTGACGACCGTTTTGCAGATCAAGCAGCATTAAACTCTTTTTTAAGAGGGCATCCGGTTCCTGAGGACTTATTTGCTGCTTTAAGAGTGAGTTCCTCAATAGACAGATTTAGTTGGATTGTAGATGACTATCTAGAATTAGAAGGAAGTCTTCAAGGAACAACTAAAAATAACGGTGTCGATTTTGGTTTAAGTTACAAACCAGGAAGTACAACCGAGATATTTGGTTACGTTCGCTACATCATCCCAACTTCTGATGCCTCTACCAAAAACATCAAACGTGGAGATTTATTTACTGCTGTAAATGGAACGCAACTGACCCTAAGTAATTATCAATCCTTACTTTTTGGTTCAAACGAAAATTACACGCTAAATATGGCAGATTTTAACGGAACCACAATTGTGGGGAACGATAAATCAGTTTCTCTTACAAAAACGGTATTAACTGAAAATCCAATTTTAGTCAATAAAGTAATTACTTCAGGTGCTCACAAAATTGGCTATCTTATGTATAATGGCTTTTACGCTAATTTTGATACGCAATTAAATGACGCTTTTGGTCAATTAAAAACGCAAGGAATTACTGAATTAGTTTTAGATTTAAGATACAATGGTGGTGGTTCTGTGCAAACTGCAACACGATTAGCAAGTATGATTACCGGACAATTTACAGGGAAAGTCTTTGCTAAACAACAATGGAATAAAAAAATTAATGATTATTTCGAAGCTGAAAATCCTGATGCTTTGTACAATTATTTTACCGATAAGATAGGAAGTACAGCGATTAACAGTTTGAACCTGACTAAAGTTTACATTCTGACTAGTGCAAGCTCAGCATCGGCAAGTGAATTAGTAATCAACGGATTAGAACCTCATATCAACGTAATCCAAATAGGTGATGTAACTGTAGGGAAAAATGTTGGGTCAGTTACACTATATGACTCTGCTACTTTTGGTTCCGAAAACAGAAACCCTAAGCACAAATATGCCATGCAGCCAATTGTATTGAAAATTGTTAATTCCGTTGGTTTTGGAGATTATTTCAATGGATTACAACCTGATTATTTATTAAAAGAAACAATTAGCACTTATGGCGTTCTTGGAGCTCCTTCTGAACCTTTATTGAGTACCGCAATAGGAAAAATAACAGGAACAACCAGAATGTTGAAACAAAATACTGGTATAAACTTTGAGTTTTTTAAAGATTCAAAATCAATCAAAGGAATCCAAAACCAAATGTACATTGAGAAAGCTCCAGAAGGACTTTTGAAAGCATTGGAATAAAATAAAAACAACACAATAAAATTGTTTTTTTGTAAGTTATTATTGAATAACCTATTTAAATCAAAACCACATGAAAAAATCAATTCCGTTATTTTTAGCCTTTGCTACCATTGTATCTTTCGCATTTGTAAAACCAAATAGTAAAGCACCTAAACAAATTAATGTCGTTATTGATGCTGGACATGGTGGATCCGATTTTGGAGCTACTTCAAGCAGCAGCACTGAAAAACAAATTGTAGAACAAATCACTAACAAAATCAAATTTTTAAATAAAAACGAAAATGTTAGTGTTCATGTTACCAGAATTGGAGATGAATTTCTGTCTTTGAGTGATCGTTCAGTAATCATTAACAAAATCAAACCTGATTTAGTTCTATCATTGCATGTCAATAAAAGTTCAAATGTGGCAAAATCAGGAATGGAATTTTACATTGCAAATGAATCGATTGCAAATGAAAAATCAAATAAAATTGCGAATGAACTTCGTAATAAATTCATTCAAAATACTAATTTAAAAGCATCTGAAATAAAGAAAGCTCCTTTTTTTATTTTAAAAAAATCGGAAGTACCGGCAGTGCTTGTTGAATTAGGTTACATGTCTAATCTAACTGATAGAGAATATCTGACTAATGATTTGGAACAAAATAAAATTGCAGCCACTATAATAGAATTCATCTCAGAGTTGAAATAAAATAACTTTAAATAAAAAAGAGGCTTTCATCACTGAAAGCCTCTTTTTTTTATTACTAATCAAAGAATCAAATCTTCCCTTACAAAAAACCCGTTCCAAATTAGGGAACGGGAATTAAGAGTAAAACTGAAATAATTTTTCTTTATTTTTTAGAACAAGAAATTCAAACCTAATTTAAAATTTCTACCTCTTGTACTGTATCCTCTACTTTCGACAAAGTCTTTATCCAAAATATTATCAACTGCACCAAAAATATTCAATCTGTTTTTGATCAATTCATAACGAACATTAGCATTTACTAATTGGTAATCTTTCAAAATTTCTGATTTCAATACAGGGTCATACGTTGGCGCTGGATAGATTGTATATTCTAAATATCTGTCAGACACAAATTGATATGCCACATTAAAAGCAAGTCGAGACGTTGCTTGAACATCTATAGCAGCATTGACTTTATGTTTAGGATTCAAGATACGCGATTGTCTTTCTAATTCTGTAAAAGTATAATTGGCATTGAATTTTACTTTATCATTAAAAGCATACGAAACCATTGTTTCAAGTCCTTTGGCTTTGTTTTTCCCATTTACATTAAAGTATTTGTAAGTCATCAAATCAAATCCTATTGCATCTTCCTCTTCCCTTTGAAAAGCTACTGCATTTAAAACCACTTTTTTATTTGCTAAACTTACTTCAAAACCAACTTCGGCTGTAGCATCTTTCTCTGGAGATAAATCCAAATCACCATACGGAGAGTACAATTGGTACAAACTTGGCGTAACAAATGCAGTACTGTAAGAAGCCAATACTTTTAATGATTCTGAAAAGCTAAACGATGGATTTACGTTGTACACTAAATTATTTCCGTATTTGCTATGAATGTTATAACGTGCTCCTGCATTTAAGTTTAATCCAAAACCAGAATTATAAACTGCCGTTACATAAGGATCAATCATATTGAATTTAGCCATCTCAGTTGTAATCGCATCATACTGGCTCACGTTTGACATTTCATGAAACTGAAATTGTGCTCCTGTTACTATAAATAATTGAGATGAAATTTCGTATTTATTAAAGGCATCAACATTGACACTTCTTGACTTTGCCTGGAATAAAGATCCGTAGCTAAAAATATCGCGATTAATTACATTGGCACCAGAGTTAATTACAAATTCTCCTTTGTTGTATTTATATTTTGGAGAAAAACCAACTCTAAATTGCTCTGAAAGACTGAAATTAGTAATGTCATCCGAAAATGAACCTGCATCAAAACCGCTTTTCATTCGGTCATAATTTGCAAAGAAATCCAAGGATAATTTTTTAGTTGGCGTAAAACCAATTTTAACTATAGAATTTAATCTTGAAAAAGCATCATTTTCAAATTTAGTATTTGAATTTAATGGTTTTGCTTCAGAAATTCCTGTAGTTTCAGTACTATTTAAAGAAGCAAAATAATTTACTTTTTCAAAACCACCATTTACAGCAAAACCCTGATTGTAATCTTGCACACTATAATTTGCTTTTTTAGCAGCTGTTTGAGTACCAATATTTACGTATGCATTTCCTGCAATCGCTTTTTTACCTGCTTTTTTTAGTGTAATATTTATCACACCAGTTGCTGCTCCAGAACCGTATAAAGTACTTGAAGCGCCTTTCATAATCTCAATACTTTCAATTTGCTCCACTGGAAGCAATCTCAAATCATACGATAAGCTAATCCCGGAAGCATCTGTTACAGGAATACCATCAATCAAAATTAAAACCTGATGATTTCTTCCTCCGCGAATGTAAAGTCCCAAATCTTTTCCATTACGGCTCTGATTTCCATTAATTTCAACACCTGCTACCGCACTTAAAATAGAAGCTACTGATTGCCCTGATTTTTTCTTCAAATCCTCAGCAGTAATTTTGACGATAACTTTTCCTGATTTTTCTTTTGGCAAAGCAAATTTTGAATCGGAAACAACAACCTCATCAAGTTGTTTTGGCTCTTGATCTTGTGCATACGTGTTCATTGCAAATAACAATGCAATCGCACTAAAGCGAATGAATTTTTTGTTCATTTTTAAAATGTAAAATTTAATAAATTGGGGAGAAAAGCATAGAATGACCCATACCCAAACCTTTTTTCCCGAAAGTTTGATACTCGATGTAATAGGCAGGTCTCCTGGCTTGCGTCTTGTTGTTTACCTTCCCATCTCGTCTTTAATGACGAGACAGTGGTTTTGTAGATAACAACAAGCTTGATAGCTTACAGTTGCGGGTACAGCTCAGGATTTAGGATTCTTGATTTAGAATTCTTGATTTAGGATTTAAACCCTGAAATCTGAAATCTAAAACTTGAAATCTTTCACCTGATTCCCTTTTAATGGGGTTTGAAAATAAACAAACCTCAACCTCAATACGGCGGCAAAGATAAATTATATTAAGTTAATAACCTAAATAATTGCGGATTTTATAATTCAATTTTAATTACAGCTCCAAAATCTACTTTATTCTGAAAAGCGTCTTTTAGTGGCAAATCCGAAATTTTACATAAAAAACTACGTATCACTCCTGCATGTGCCACAATAATAACTGGTTTTGAATTGGTTTGCTGAAGTTCATTATGCATAAAATCAATTACTCGATCATTCAAATCCGTAAATGATTCTCCATTCGGCACGCGAACATTTACAAAATCAGTCATCCAAGGCGTAAAGTCATCCGGTGGAATTACATCCCAATTTTTCATTTCCCAATCGCCAAAATTCATTTCCATCAAACGAGAATCTTCATTTACAGCATTAATTTCTGAATTGTCTTTGATGTAATTTGCCAAAAGAACACAGCGAAGTAAAGGACTGGAATACAGATTTGCATCTTGAGGCAATTGACTCAAAACAGACTGAAAAACAGCATCATAAGGCGCCATTATTTCCACATCGGATTGTCCATAACAAATTCCTTTTTCGCAAACCGTTTCTGTGTGACGTACTAAATAAACTTCCATAATGCAATAACTGATATATAAAAAACCACTTCACAAACCTGTTGGGTCGCTCCCAAACAATCTCCAGTATACCCGTTAATCCATTTCTGAAAATAACGCGCTAAAAAAAATCGAGTCAGAAAAACAGGGATTAAAACCAACAGTATTTGCCACTGAAAATAGGACAAAATAACTAATGGAAGTAATCCAAAAAAGAAAGCTCCCACTACTTCTCTCCAAGAATAACTTTGTGCGATAGGTTTGCTTTTGCTGGAAGCATCTTCACGAGAATATTCATGGGTAAAAACAATTGAAATAGCTGCTAATCGACTGATAGAATGCGCGGAAACAAAAAGCAATAGAATTAAAAATTGTGGATTATTAATTATAGATTTAGGATTGTCTGAGATGTCAATCAATTGAGTCAATCCTTGAAATTTAAGGAATAACAACAGCATCACACCTATTGCTCCATACGCACCAATAGCACTGTCTTTCATAATTATCAGTATTTTTTCTTTGGTCCAACCGCCTCCAAAACCATCGCAAACATCAGCAAAACCATCTTCATGAAAAGCTCCGGTAACTAAAACGGAAGCAATCATAGAGAACATTACCGCAATTTCAGGTGAAACTAAAAAATTAAAAACAGAGTATACACCAAAAGCCACAATACCTACAATCCAACCAATTAATGGAAAATAACGGGACGCTTTATTTAAATAATCCGGATTGTGATCGATGGTTGCAGGACATGGAATCCTTGTATAAAACATTAATGCTGTAAAAAATATATGTAGTTCTTTTTTCATTTTTTTTATTTTGGCTAAAGCCAATTTATCTATTTACTAATAAATTAAATTTAAAGTTCCCGGCTACTCACACCAGCAGATTCAAAACTAGCCATGTCATTCAAGAATGATATAGCCGACTCAATTATAGGAAAAGCAATCGCACAACCCGTGCCTTCACCCAACCTTAAATCTAGTTGCAATAGGGAACGAACTCCTAGATAATCTAATATTTTTTGGTGCCCTTGCTCCGCAGATGAATGGCAAAAAATAGCATTTTTAATAATGGATGGATTCTTTTTAAAGGCAATTAAAAAAGCAACACTACAGATAAAGCCGTCAACAAGAATCAACATATTGTCTTGTTTTGCCTGAAGCATCCCTCCTACCATTTGCATGATTTCAAAACCTCCAAAATAAGCTAACTTGCTGTCTAAATCATCTGAACCATCGTAATTAGCAATACATTTTTTAAGAATACTAATTTTTTTAATCAACTGTTCATCATTTACACCAGTACCTTTCCCTACGCAATCCTGAATTGGTAATTCTAAAATAATGCTCATCAAAACCGAAGCTGTAGCAGTATTACCAATACCCATTTCGCCAAAACCAATGCAATTACTCCCCGTATTAGCAATAGTGGCAACAATTTCACTTCCTTTTATAAAACACAATTCAACTTCTGTTTTACTCATTGCGGCTCCATGCAAAAAAGAGTGTGTTCCCTTCCCTATTTTAGCCGAAATCATATCAGTATTCATAGGAAAATCATAATTCACTCCAGCATCCACTATCGCCAATTGAATCTTATTTTGTTTACAAAACACATTGATTGCTGCTCCACCTGTCAAAAAATTATTTACCATTTGTCTGGTTACATCTTGTGGATAGGCACTTACTCCATGATTTGCAATTCCGTGATCAGCTGCAAAAACAACCAGATTGGGTTTTATAATTTTAGGTTCTAAAGTTTGAAACACCATCCCAATTTGTTTGGCGAGCACTTCTAAAATCCCTAATGAACCTGTTGGTTTGGTTTTTTGGTCGATTTTATGTTGTAACGCATTTGCAAAAGCAGCAGAATTTATCTCCTTTTTAGTATCAAAAAACACTTTCTCCACCTTACTTTCATTCAAAACAGTGATTTCCTCAACTAATGGAATTTCTTGTTTTTGTTTCCACTTCAGTTGTTGCAACATGGGTTGATTATCATAATTGGTAGCTGGTTTTCCCACACAAAAATACCCCAACGGCTCCATATTTTCAGGTAAACCCAATAATTGCTTGAACTGATAATAATTCAATATGGAAACCCATCCCATAGAATAACCTTGCTCCGTTAAGGAAAGCCAAATATTTTGCGCCGCGCAAACAGAACTAAACTTTACCGCTTCATTACTCCCAACAGTTCCAATCGTGAAATTATTTAAAACCGAACGATCATAACAAATCACTAATCCGAGTGGCGCTTCTTCTATTGCTTCTAGCTTAAGAGCTTTGTAGTCTTGTTTTTGTTGTTCGTTATCCGTTAGCGAAATTGCTTTTTCATCATAATCTAAAAATAAATCTTTAATGGCTTTCTTCATTTCAGCCGACCTGATCAGATAGTATTTTGTAGCATCAGTCAAACCCACAGAAGGTGCCCAATGCCCCGCTTGCAGTGCTTTTTCAATAACAGCATCAGGCACTTGATCCTCCGTAAAATGACGGGTGTCGCGGCGGGATTTTAAAATTTCATCTAAATAAGTCATGTTTTTTTATTTAAAAGTTCAATGGCAAATTGAATGACAATTGCCATTGTTTTTTTATTATTGAAAAGTTATTCTTCCCAAACGATGAAACAATAGTTCTCATAGGTAATTTTAGTAAATTCAGGTAGTTCAATCGCTCCCGAAAACAACGGACAATTAATTACCAAAGTATGAAATTCGCCATTTTCACCACAAGGATCTATTCCTTTTTCGTGTAATTCTTGTGCTAATTCTTTGGTCAAAATTTTCCCCAGATACTGTTCTCCCATTATTGTATTGCAAGAAACAATCATCGTTACAATGCCGTTTTCAAGCATTTGGTGTACCAAAACAATTCGGTCTTGTTGCCACAAAGGCAAAATTGCTTTTAGCGATGCGGCAGCACATACTTTATCTTCCCAATCTTTGTGCGGTTGCAAATCAATATCACCAAAAACGGCTGCTTCCAAATCATATTTGGCTTTTAGCATTTTCAAAACGGCAATAAATTTGGCTTCATAATCACCCCAAGTTGCCGGAATTCCTTCCAGAGGCAATCCCATTTTTTGGGCTTGCTGATTCAATATAGACAATGGCAATCCGTGAGAACGGGACACTTTGCCGTTTTCATTCATCATATTGAGTAACACTTTTGGAATAAGTCCTTGCTGAGTTGCTTGCATCATTGCATAACAACTGTCTTTTCCGCCACTCCAAGAAGTTACAAAATTCATATGTAGTTATTTATTGATTTTTAATTGAATATGTAATACGCTATGGGGCACTATTTTCTTTGAATTCACTATTGTAAAATCAGAGCTATTTCATTTTTTTTCTTTTATCGTTACTGGAATTCCAGAAACCATCAACACAACAGTATCGGCTTCTTTGGCAATATATTGATTCATCCAACCTTGAAGTTCGGTAAATTTTCTACCAATGTGAGTATCGGCATGAACACCCATTCCTATTTCATTGGTTACAATAATAATAGTTGTATTTTCTTGATTGGCAATAGCATCAAATTCAGCTTTAGCTTGTTCTAAACACAAGGAAACATCATTTTTAGTATCCACAAAAAAGTTCGTTAACCAAAGCGTAACGCAATCGACAATCGCTACTTTTCCCGAAAAATCAATTTCGCCTAAGTGCTTTTCTTTTTCGATATTAATCCATCGTTCGTCCCGATCTTTTTGATGGCGATCGATTCTCTTTTGGAAATCATCATCCCATTTTCGGGCTGTAGCCACATACATTGGTTTATCCGACAATCCTTTTGCTAAATTTTCGGCATAACTACTTTTACCGGAGCGTTCACCGCCAGTTATTAAATATATCATTTTTATGTTTTTTTAAATCCATACGGACAATGTCGACATCCATTGCCACAACAATTACCTCTTTTTAGATGAAACCAAGCCTTGAAAACATAATTCCCGTTTTCTAAATAATAGTCTATTCCTTCTATGAGATTCGTCGTTTTAGGTAAATCTTTAGCTTTATTATTTGTTGCAGTTTCAGGAGACAGTGTTGCAACATATTCGTCAATTTTAGTGGAGCATGCCGTTGTAAAGCAACTGGAACAGAGACAATCCACTATTTCTGACGGAGTAAAAATGGGCGGAAAATTGTTGCACCAGCATTTACCTCCATCTTGTGTATCCCCACAATGGAAAGGAGTTCCGCAGGTAGAACAGTTTTTGACTTTAATGCTATTCATTTCGTAAAGATAGTATTTGTTCAATTTTTTACTACTAAAAATAAACAAGAAATTTTATAAATTTGGTATACCTTTGTCGCTATCGAAAAATTAAACCATGAAATTCACCTTTAGACTAATCCTTTTTGTTTTCTCTTTTTCAACTTTCGTTGGATGCAAAAAAAGCGAAAACCTTAACGTAAAACAAAGCTCCAATACTGAAAATGCAATCGAATATGCTTCGGGACTTTCTATTAATAAGTACGAAGGATATTCAGTAGTGTCGGTTTCTAATCCTTGGCCTGAAGCCAATAAGAACTTCACATATATATTAAAAGAAAAAAACGGCAGCATTCCAGATAGCCTACAAAAATACACCATAATTTCCGTTCCTTTAAAATCAATTGTCGTTACCTCAACAACTATTATCCCTTTTTTAGAAATGTTGGGAGTTGAAAAATCATTGGTTGGTTTTCCTCACACCGATTACATTTCTTCTGAAAAAACCAGGAAACTAATTGATGCCGGCACTGTTAAAAACATAGGACAAAACGAAAAATTAAATATGGAGCAACTCATTGAGTTGGAGCCTAACTTAATCGTAACCTTTGGCATTGACAACAACAATCCGATGATTGATAATTTACAAAAAAGCGGTCTTAATGTACTCATACAAGCGGATTGGATGGAACAAACTCCACTTGGCAAAGCAGAATGGATTAAGCTTTACGGCGCTTTATATGGAAAAGAAAAAGAGGCCAAAACACTTTTTGATGGTATTGTTAAAAATTACAATGACGCTATAGAATTAGTTGCCAACAAAAAACCAACAGCGACCGTTTTATACGGAGCTATGTATCAAGACCAATGGTATGTAGCAAGAGGAAATAGCTGGGTAGCGCAGTTTATGAAAGATGCCAAAGCGAATTATTTGTGGTCAAATGTAGCAGGAACAGGAAGTCTTAGCATGCCTTTTGAAAAAATATTAGAGAAAGCAAAAACAGCAAAATATTGGATTGCAACAGGTTCATTCAAAAACAGTGCTGAATTCGAAAACAGTAATCCACATTACAGTCAGTTTGATGCTTCAAAATCTAAAAATGTGTATACTTTTGAAAGTAAATTAGGGGCTACAGGAGGAACTATTTATTATGAATTAGCAGCAAGCCGTCCAGATTTAGTATTGAAAGATTACATTAAAATCTTCCATCCTGAACTGCTTCCAAATTATACTTTTACTTTTGCACAAAAACTAAACTAAATTGGCGAATCAAAAACGAAATACAATTCTATTTTTCTTGCTTACTTTGGGGCTTGTTCTTTTGTTTTTTGTAAACATTAGTTTTGGTTCTATCACGATTCCTTTTAAAGATATTTATACAAGTTTAACTGGTGGTCAAGCGAGTAAATCCACTTGGGAATATATCATCATCAATTACCGTTTACCCAAAGCTATTACAGCAATTCTTGTTGGAATGGGACTGTCCATAAGCGGTCTATTGATGCAAACTTTATTTAGAAATCCATTAGCAGGACCTTATGTTTTAGGGCTGAGTTCCGGTGCCAGTTTAGGTGTCGCTTTTGTACTATTAGGAGCGAGCTTACTTCCCCCATTTTTAAGTACACTTTTATTATCTTCTTATGGAGTGGTCTTAGCCTCAACTATAGGAAGTTCTGTTGTATTACTTGCCGTTTTAATGGTTTCTCAAAAGCTACGTGATACCATGGCAATCCTAATTGTTGGGTTAATGTTTGGAAGTTTTACTAGCGCCATAGTAGGCGTTCTTACCTATTTTAGTTCGGCTGAACAATTACAAAAATTCACCTTTTGGTCCATGGGAAATTTAGGCAACTTGTCTTGGTCTTCTATAGTAATTCTAACCGTTTGTGTGGGGATTGGTTTGTTATTAAGTCTTTTTAGCATCAAGCCGCTTAATGCGTTGCTGTTGGGTGAAAATTACGCTCGCAGTTTAGGTTTGAATTTCAAGAAAACACGATTAATTATCATTTTTGCAACAAGCATTTTAGCAGGAAGTATTACGGCTTATGCAGGTCCAATTGCCTTTATAGGACTGGCAGTTCCTCATATTGCAAAATTAGTATTTCAAACCAGTAATCATTCGGTTTTGTATTGGAGTACGTTACTTTTAGGCGCATCGATTATGCTTATTTGTGATGTACTTTCAGAATTGCCAGGATTAGAAATTACTTTGCCAATCAATGCTGTGACTTCGATAATTGGCGCTCCGGTCGTAATTTGGTTATTGGTTAGAAAACGAAAAATGATTGCCTAATGGAAAACAAAATTATCTTACAAGCGTCTCAAATCAGCATCGGTTATTCCCATAAAAAAGAGAAAATCGTAGTGGCTTCGGATATTTCTATTTCCTTAAAAAAAGGAAAACTGATTGCTTTAATTGGTGCCAATGGCATTGGAAAATCAACACTTTTAAAAACAATAACAGGAATCCAGAAACCACTTTCAGGTGCCGTTTTCTTGAATGAAAAGAAAATCACTGATTACGAACCTTTGGATTTAGCTCAAAACCTAAGTATCGTTTTAACCGAAAAATTACCTCCAAGCAATTTAACCGTTTTTGAACTTATTGCTTTAGGAAGACAGCCTTATACCAACTGGATGGGAACTTTAACTGACATTGATATTGTTAAAGTGAATGAAGCTATGGTGCTGACTCAAATCAGTCATTTAGCCACCAAAAAACACTATGAAATTAGTGACGGACAATTACAAAAAGTATTAATTGCACGAGCTTTGGCACAGGATACTCCGTTAATAATTCTTGATGAACCTACGACCCATTTGGATTTATTGCATAAAGTAGCCTTATTCAAACTTTTGAAAAAGCTTACTCATGAAACCGGAAAATGCATTTTATTTTCTACCCATGATATTGACATGGCGATACAATTGAGTGACGAAATGATTATTATGACTCCAGAAACAGTGCTTCAAGACGAGCCTTGTAATTTTATTTCAAAAGGAAGTTTTTCTACTCTATTCAAAGATGAACATATTATTTTTGACCCCGAAAAAGGAAAATTTATTATCGTTTAACCAACTATCTTTTTACTGAAATTTGTCG
>JAGOFG010000068.1 GCA_017997335.1 Flavobacterium sp.
AGTTAGTAATTAGTAATTAGTGATTTTTGTTTTGCAGGAATTAATAATATATTTGATAAGGATTGAAAGTTGTAATCCAATTTTATGAATATGTAATTCTATACTCAAAACCATTTTATGTTTTTCAATTTATTTACTGTTTTTAGCCCATCTCAAGAAATTCACCAGCCTTACGATTGGAAGTCAAAAATCAAAAACCTTTTGTTGTCTTATTGGTATATGTATTTAGCAATCCTACTAATTGTTTTATTGTTGCTCCAACCATTAGACTATTTTGTTACAACTATTTTGGGTTTTCCGTCCATAATAGAGTCTGTACAAAAGTCAGGAGTCAGGATTGCTACTTATTCTTTTTGGTATGTTGTTGTAATTGGTCCAATTATAGAAGAAATTACATTTCGTCTTTTTTTGAATTTCAATAAAAAGGAAATTTGCCTGAGTGTATTTTTTATGTTGCTGTTGGCATTAGGAATTCGGTTTACTAGTGAAGCCTTGTTTTTGCTTTCTACTTGGGTAAAGGTTGGAATTTCGCTTTCGGTTGTTGTAGTGCTGTATTTTTTTGTCATAGACAGCATCACTTTTTCAATTCGAATCCGAAGAAGTATAACAATAGTTTCAATACTAGCATTTGGGTTAGTGCATATTGGTAATTTAGAAAAGTTATATTTTTCTTTACTATTGATTTACCCATTCTTTGTTCTTCCACAAATGTTGATTGGTTATTTTGCTACTAATTTGAGATTGAAACAAGGTTTTGTATGGGGAATCCTGCTGCATTGTATGACTAATTTGACTTTTTTTCTGTTGCATAAAATATAATACTATGGCACATCCAAAAAATTATGATCGCGTTTTTGCAATGACTTTTGCGAGTGTTTATCCGCATTATTTAGCCAAAGTCCTCAAAAAAAATCGCACCCAAGAAGAACTTGATACCATTATTTGTTGGCTAACAGGGTATACGCCACAAGCCTTGCAGCATCAAATGGAAGCGAAAGTAGATTTTGAAACTTTTTTTGCCCAAGCACCTCAATTGCATCCCAACGCTAGCCAAATTACTGGAGTGATTTGTGGCTATCGTGTTGAAGACATCGAACATCCGTTGATGCAGAAAATTCGCTATCTAGATAAATTGGTCGACGAACTAGCCAAAGGAAAAGCTATGGAGAAGATTTTGAGGGGTTAGAATAGTAGTCAAGAATTTATTTGAATAAAAAAAGACCATTTTAAAACTGCTTTAAAATGGTCTTTTTTGTTTTTATAAAGTCTCTTTGGTGATGATTTGCATCGTTTCACGACTGACTTGTTTGAGCAAGACAATCTTATTTTCTTCTACCAGTTTAGCGGCTTGGTCGTTAAAATGGCGAATAGTGTACAACGTCACATCTTCGTTAAAATCTACTTTGAATTTCTTAGAGAGTTTAGCATTCAATTCCCCAAAATTGCCAAATTTATCTTCTACGCAAACCGAGAAACTAATCGCTGAGTTTTGAATCAAATTCACTTTGATTTTGTACTTATGGAATAAAGCAAAGATTTCACTAATGTTTTCTTCCATAATGAAGGAAAAATCAATAGACGAAAGCGAAATCATCAACTGATTGCGTTTTACTATAAAACAAGGCATTTTAGGCTCCAAGTCGGGACCTTTTGCCACAGCGGTTCCTTTTAATAATGGGTTTACAAATGATTTTACGAACAAAGGAATTTCCTTTTTTTGTAAAGGTTGTAGGGTTTTTGGGTGAATTACCGTGGCGCCGTAAAAAGCTAATTCAATCGCTTCACGATAGGAAATCTGATTCAACAAACTTGCATTTTCAAAATACCTTGGGTCGGCATTCATTACGCCAGGAACATCTTTCCAAATCGTTACACTTTCGGCATTCAAGCAATAGGCAAAAATAGCCGCAGTATAATCCGATCCTTCTCTTCCTAAAGTGGTCGTAAAGTTATTTTCATCCGATCCCAAAAATCCCTGAGTGATATTTAGGCTTTTTGATTTAATGGTTTTGGTGATGTTCTTTTTAGTTTGATCCCAATCTACTTCGGCATCGCGATAGTTGGAGTTGGTTTTTACCAAATTGCGTACATCTACCCATTGCGTCTCAATCCCCATAAAGCTCATAAAATGACTCAAAATAGTAGTCGAAATCAATTCTCCAAAACTCACGATTTGATCGTAGACAAAATTGTAATTCGGCGATTTGTTGTGTGCTAAGAAATATTCTAAGTCTGAAAATTGTGCATTTACTGCTTCAAAAACGGGATGACTTTCATCTTCAAACAAATCCAAAACAATTTGGTTATGGTATTTTTTTACTTCTTGTACCGAAGAATTCAATTCAGGCGATTTATCAAAATAATTCTTGATGACTTCTTCTAAAGCATTGGTGGTTTTTCCCATTGCAGAAACCACTAATAATACATCTTCATACCCAACGGTTTTTAATACGTGGTGTACATTTTTTATTCCTTCGGCATCTTTTACAGATGCACCTCCAAATTTAAATACTCTCATTGTATCAACTTAAATTGTAAAACAATCTCTTGCTTTTGTGTATTTGAGCCAAAAGATTTGCTTTAATGTTATTTACTTTTTTCTAAAAATGCATTAATTCCGTTCTGATCCATTTGTACCACACTCCAATCGTCCAAAACTTTGGCACCTGAATTTTCATAGAAAGTAATGGCAGGGGTGTTCCAATCCAATACATTCCATTCAATTCTTCTCACACCATCAATTTTGCCTTGTTTAATTATGGCGGAGTACAAGGCAGAACCAAGACCAGTCCCACGCATACTTTCTTTGACCACCAAATCTTCTAAATGTATGGTTTTTCCTTTCCAAGTAGAATAGCGATAATAATACAAAGCAATCCCCACAATCTCTTGTTCTTTTTCTGCTACAAAGACAGAGAACAAAGGATTTTCACCAAAACCGTCTCTTATCAAATCTTCTTCGGTAATTACAACAGCTTCAGGTTCTTTTTCAAAGATAGCAAGTTCTTTGATGAGTGCCAAAACACCCTTCATATCCATAGCGGTCCCTTTTCGTATTATCATCTTTTTTGATATTTAGGTTCTAAATTGACTAAAAAAACAGATAAAAATACATTTTTTTTGTCATTTTTATTGCAAAGATACAATAGTGCTAAACTATCTAAATAATTATCAATTCATTTTCACAAAAAAAACGATATTTGTGACTTCAAACTAACTACAACGATTTCGTAATGGAAGAACGCAACAAAACCTTAGGTGAATTTATCATCGAAAAACAAAACCAATTTCAGTACTCCTCTGGAGAGTTATCCCGAATCATCAACTCCATTCGCTTGGCGGCCAAAGTTGTAAACTACAAAGTGAATAAAGCCGGTCTAGTCGATATTATTGGAGCTGCTGGAGAACAAAACATTCAAGGCGAAGACCAACAAAAATTAGACGTCTATGCCAACGAAGTATTTATTCAAACCTTAATCAATCGCGAGATTGTATGCGGTATCGCCTCCGAAGAAAACGACGATTTCATCACCGTCGAAGGTTCGGACAGCAGTCACAACAACAAATATGTCGTATTGATGGATCCTCTTGATGGGTCTTCTAATATTGATGTAAACGTGTCCGTTGGGACTATTTTTTCCGTGTATCGTCGCGTTACGCCAATAGGAACTCCAGTAACTATCGAGGATTTCTTGCAACCAGGCATCAACCAAGTGGCGGCAGGTTATGTAATTTATGGTACATCAACAATGTTGGTGTATACTACTGGGCACGGTGTAAACGGCTTTACGCTAAACCCCGCTATCGGTACATTCTATCTGTCGCACCCCAATATGCAATATCCAAAAGACGGAACTATTTATTCTATCAACGAAGGGAATTATGTGCATTTCCCTCAAGGAGTCAAAGATTATATCAAATATTGTCAGCTCGAAGAAGGCGATCGTCCCTACACTTCGCGCTACATCGGAAGCTTGGTATCCGATTTTCACCGTAATATGATCAAAGGCGGAATTTATTTGTACCCTACAAGTTCCAAAGCGCCCAGCGGAAAATTGCGATTGCTCTACGAATGTAATCCTATGGCTTTCCTCGCTGAGCAAGCTGGCGCCAAAGCCTCGGATGGTTTTGGTCGCATTATGGAAATTCAACCTACAGAGTTGCACCAACGCGTACCCTTCTTTTGCGGCAGCTACAATATGGTCGAAAAAGCCGAAGAATTTATGGCAAAAGCAAAAAATAAGTAGGAGCGAAACAGTAGGCATTTTCAGCAAACAAGGGTTCCTGCTCTCCGCTATATCTTTTGGGGCGAACCCCGCCCCAAAAGGATGCCGCTGCGATCAGGGCTAAAAGAACAGCAATGCGCTTCTTTGTAAGCATAAAAAATGCGTTCTTTTTTTAAATAGGCTCCCGCTTTAGCTAGGGTTATCAATTAGGATAAATTTTGAATTGACTCCAGCTTTAGCTGGAGATTTTGTTTTATGTTATAATAATTTTTGAATTGGCTCCAGCTTTAGCTGGAGATAAAGGAATAAATGTAAATTGGCTTTAGCCCAAATTCAATATTTTTGGCTAAAGCCGATAAAATCTAGCAAATCTTATCCCTCCAACTAAAGTTGGAGGCAATTAAGTCTATTACACAAAAATTTGCGACAATTCGTATCTTATTAAATGGAACAGCAATGCGCTTCTTTGTAAGCATAAAAAAACCGGTAGCTGTAAAAAGCCACCGGTTTTCTATTTTAAAATATTTTTTACTAACGACTAAGAACTAGCTACTAATCACTAATTACTAAGAACTAATCGCTACTTATTCATATTCTTCATTTCAAAGATAAAAGTATCTAAGTCTACTTTTTTGTCCAGTAGAGCCAACGCTTTGTTGACAATATAACCCACATTTCCTGGGGTAAAGCCTAAGGCTAAACCAAAACGCACCAATAGTCGTTCTTGTTTATCACCCAATTGATGGTCTACGTGAACCATACGACCCAAATCATACAATCTTTCTAAACGCTCCACATACAAATAAGGAGGATTAATGTCATAGTTTAATGGGTTTTTTAAAATTTCTCGGTATTCCTCGGCAGAAATTTCTAAGCGAGAAGCTAGTTTGTCCAAAAAAGCTTGTTCTTCTGGTGTTGCATTTCCGTCAGCTAAAGCTACACGAACAATAGCAGAAAAATGACCTTTGTTGCGACTTTTGAATTCGTTATCAAATAAATCTGAAATTGACATAATAGTTGTTTTTATGGTTGTATTAAAGATACGAATTTTTTTAAAAAAGTAGGAATGACAGGTTGAAATAATCCACTATTGGACTTTAAAAATAGCAGTATCAAATGCTTTATTCAACCTAAATCCCGAGAGAGATGAAAATTAGTGCCATCCAATCCTTATTTTTAATAAGAATTAGTGAATTCGTGGCCAATTTTCAAGTAACTCCTTTTCAAAAAATGTCGTAAGTTTACAGACCCTTAATCAAATTTTTATAATTACCTATGTCAGAATTTTGGATTTATTTTCAAATCGGTTTACGCCACGTTTTAGATATTCATGCTTATGACCATGTTTTATTTTTAATCGCTTTAGCAGTTCCTTATTCGTTTAACGATTGGAAACGCATCTTGTTATTGGTTACTTTGTTTACAGTTGGTCATACGATGGCCTTGTTTTTGTCGGTGTACGGAATTGTAGCTATTAAAGTAAATGTAGTCGAGTTGTTGATTCCTATTACGATTTTGATTACCGCTTTGTTTAATTTGTTTACCGCTGGGAAGTCCAGCAAAAAAGAGAGTATTAATCTGGTGTTTTTTATCACTTTGTTCTTTGGAATCATTCACGGTTTAGGATTTTCTAACTATTTCAAAACCATATTAGGCGGAACAGCCAATTCAAAATTATTACCGCTGTGCGAGTTCGCTTTAGGAATAGAAGCGGCGCAGATTGCGGTAGTTTTTGTAGTTTTGGTACTGTCTTATATTGTACAAACGGTATTTAGATTCTCCAAAAGAGATTGGACTTTGGTCATGTCTTCTTTTATAATCGGTGTAGTGCTTCCAATGATTATTGAAAGTGAATTTTGGTTAAGATAAAAATGAACGAAATAAAATTAAATAAATACGACAAAGCCTACTTGCGAATTGCGAGAGAATGGAGTTTGTTGTCGTATTGCAAACGCAAGCAAGTAGGAGCCATCATTGTAAAAGACCGAATGATTATTTCGGATGGTTACAACGGCACACCTTCAGGTTTTGATAATTGTTGCGAAGATGACGAAGGATTAACCCGTTGGGATGTATTACATGCCGAGGCGAATGCCATTCTCAAAGTAGCTCGGTCGACACAATCTTGCGAAGGAGCCACCTTGTACATCACACTTTCTCCCTGCAAAGAATGCAGTAAGTTAATTCACCAATCCGGAATTAAGAGAGTGGTGTACCAAAACGGATATCGTGATGATTCTGGAATACAATTTTTAATCAAAGCAGGCGTTGAGGTAATTCACATTCCCAATTTAGACGACTAAATGAAATTCGAAAACAAATATTTGCCCATACTGTTGAGTGCTACTTTAGCGCTTGGCGTTGGTATTGGCGGATGGTTGAATGTTTCGAGAGACCCAGGTTTGGTGGCTTCTAATGCTTCCAAATCAAAGTTAAATTCCTTGATTGATTTTATTAATAACGAATATGTAGACGATGTCAATACGGATTCTATTGTGAATTTAACAGTAGATAATATTTTGGCAAAGTTAGACCCTCATTCTGTGTATATTCCACCAAGCGTTCAAACACAGGTTGCTGAGAGTATGAAAGGTGATTTTGTAGGTATTGGAATCAATTTTTACATGTACAAAGACACTGTTGCGGTCATAAAGCCTATTGTTAATGGGCCTTCGGCAAAAGCTGGAATACAAGCGGGTGACCGATTACTATACGCAGGAAAAACCAAATTATTCGGACGTCATTTGCCTAGTGATAGTCTTTTTGCAAAACTAAAAGGTGCCGTTGGTTCTGATATAGAAGTGATGGTTTACCGAAAAACTACACGTCAGAAGCTAAAATTCAAAATAAAAAGAGCGGTAATTCCACTGAAAAGTGTTGACGTGTCTTTGATGTTGAATCCTACGGTGGGTTATATCAAAATTAACCGTTTTTCTGAAACTACTTTTGCTGAATTTAATTCGGGATTGGCACAGTTGAAAAAGCAAGGTGCGCAAACCTTGGTCTTGGATTTGCGTGACAATGGTGGAGGTTATATGGAAGAAGCCATTGCGATAGCCGACCATTTTTTAAAAGATAACGACTTGATTGTTTTTACCAAAAGTAAAAGTGGAACAATAGAAAAAACCTTCGCTACGAAAAAAGGGAATTTTGAATCGGGCAGATTATTCGTTTTAATCAACGAAAATAGTGCTTCTGCAAGTGAAATTCTAGCAGGAGCGATACAAGACAACGATAGAGGAACCATAGTAGGACGTCGTTCTTTTGGTAAAGGATTAGTACAACGTGAAATGGATTTTAAAGACGGTTCTGCTGTGCGTTTGACCGTGGCTAGATACTACACTCCTTCAGGACGTTCGATACAAAAACCTTATGCTAAAGGCAATGCCGATTATTTTAAAGAATCGGAACATCGTTTTTTGAATGGCGAATTGTACCACAAAGACAGTATTAAGGTAGCTGATACTTTGAAGTTCAAAACTAAAAAAGGAAAATTAGTCTATGGCGGCGGCGGAATTGTTCCCGATGTTTTTGTGCCAATTAGTACCGAAAAAGGAGAGGAAAGTGCTTCTTTATTAGAACAATCGGGTATGGTGGGGCATTTTGTTTTTGAAGAATTAGACCGAAATCGAAAAGCATTCAAAGGGTTAAGTTTTCAGGAGTTTCAGTCAAAATACAATTCTGACAACTATTTTGATTTGTTTCAAAAGTATCTCGATAAAAATGGTTTGATACTACAATTAGAAAAGAGTAGGGGAGCAATTAATCAGTATATAATTGCCGAATTTGCTAGACAGTTATATGGTGAAGACTATTTTTATCAAATTGTTTTAAAACAAGATGAAATGGTAAAAAAAGTCTTGTCTAAAAAAGGTTTTTAGATATTATTAAAATAGCTATTTCTGGCTAGCCCTGATGGTAGTGGCATCCTTTGCTGCCGGTGTTCGGCAGGAAAGATATAACGAACAGCAGGAGGATTCGTAATTGGAAAACCTGATAGTTGTGCTCCTAAAAAATTACTTCCACTTTAAGGTTTCTATGATGTGCTGCATGTCATTTTTGATGTAGCTTGCCGCTGGCATAATAGAGTCAAAATTGGGTTTTGCGTAGAAATATACCGAAGCTGTTACAAAATGGCGAGTGCTATCGGTGGCGTAAAACTGCGAATTGGTTGCCGCATTACCATCTACTTGATAAAACATACCGTAAACTTTTTTTTCAGGATTTAAATAGGGTTGTTCTATAATGTCGTCGGCTTTTATTACGTGCTCAAAGGTTAGTTTTTGGGCATCGCGTAGCAATTGGTTGATATTGTTAGCTACGGGCTTGTAGGTCAAATAAATTGTTGCTTTCATTTTTGGGTAGGTAATGGTTAAGCTACAATCATTTTTCCCTTTTATAATTGCTTTGTCATTTATTTCGAATGTAAATGGGCATTGGTTGCCGTAATCAACATATCTTGCTTCTGGGTAATCCAATCGCAAGTAGCCTGCAGGTTTGGGTAAAACATCGTCTTTGCACCCTACGGCAGAAAATAAACCTATAGTGAGTACTATGAATAAACTAACTTTTTTTTTCATTGTGTATTTGATTGCAATTTGCTTTAAAATGGCAAATCGTTTATTGGCAAACCGCCATTTGAGGCGTCAAAGTTAGTATTTTTTGGTGATTCTTGAGTAGGATTGCTTTTGTTCTCATGGTCCTTTTTTGTGGTCAAAAAAGTAAATTCGGTTACCTGAATTTCAGTTGTTGATTTCATGGTACCGTCTTCGGCTTGCCATTGTCTGGATTTAATGCGTCCTTCTACATATATTTTATCTCCTTTCGAGAGGTATTTTTCGCATATTTCGGCGGCTTTGTTTCTTACTACCAAATTATGCCATTCGGTAGAAGTGATTTTTTCATTGGTCGATTTATTAATATATACTTCATTGGTTGCTAATTGAAAGCGGCCAATGCAGTTGCCTCCTTCAAAATAATGCATCTTAATGTCGTCGCCAAGATGTCCTATCAGCATCACTTTATTTAATGTTCCGTTCATAGCTTAATGGTATTTCAATCAAAGATACATTTTTTTTAAAACTTTTTTGTAGCATCTTCTTCGATGAAATTATGTATCACTATTGGAAAAGGAAAGGTTCTCAATTGTTCGGGGTTTACTCCGTCGGTCAAGGTGTTGTTTACGGTTACTTTCCAAAACTTGATATACAAATGCTGATGCGATAATTTATGAATCAAACTTATAGGATTCGCTTCTTGAATACTTACAACTGAATCACCAAAATCCGTATCGTTTTTAATTAATGGCGCTATGGTTTCAAATCCCTCTTCTTGTGTGGTTTCAAATAATGGAAATTCATAAAGATTGTGCCAAATGCCTTTGTCTGTTCTTTGCTGTATTTTGGTATTGCCTTTTTTGTCTTGTAGTACTATATAATTAAAGTATCGTTTTCTGATTTTTATTTTTTTTGATTTGAATGGCAATTGTCCAACGAGTCCTTTTTGCAAGGCAACGCAACTAGAATTGAAAATGCAATTTTCGCAATCTGGATTTTTAGGAGTGCAATGCATTGCTCCAAATTCCATAATGGCTTGATTGAAAAGTGCAGGTTGTTCTTTGGACAATAATTCGGCAGCCAAAGCGGTAAATTCTTTTTTGGTTTTTCCTGTGCTTATATCTGATTCGATTCCGAAGTAACGGGATACTACACGAAACACATTTCCGTCTACTACAGGTACGGGTTCATTATAAGCAAATGAAGCAATGGCGGCTGCAGTATATTCGCCAATACCTTTTAATTGTATAAGACCAGCATATGAGTTTGGAAAAACGCCGTCTAATTCATTTGCTATATATTGTGCGGTTTGATGTAGGTTACGAGCACGCGAATAGTACCCTAATCCTTGCCAAAGTTTGAGTACTTGTTGTTCATCAGCTATTGCTAATTCTTTTACTGTAGGAAAAGATTCTAAAAAGGCATAAAAATAAGGCATTCCTTGAGCGACACGCGTCTGTTGAAGAATGATTTCTGAGAGCCAAATTGGGTAAGGATTTGTAGTATTTCGCCATGGTAAATCACGTTTTTTTTGTAAATACCACTCAATAAGTAAGTTAGTAAAATTCATTAATTAAATATATGTAAGCAAAAGTAAAAGTTTATGTAATTAAATTTTAACGAATTAGGTTGATTTATTGTTTTTTAAATTCGTATATTTGCAACCTCAAAAAAAATAGTACAACATATTAAAAAGGAAAGAAAATGACGAAAGCAGATATCGTAGCGAAGATTTCAGAAAAATTAGGTCTTGAAAAAGGAGATGTTCAAGCAACAGTTGAGACTTTTATGAATGAAGTTAAAACTTCATTAGAAACTGGAGACAATGTGTATCTAAGAGGTTTCGGAAGCTTTATCGTTAAAACTAGAGCTGAAAAAACAGGAAGAAATATTTCTAAAAATACCACTATTAAAATCCCAGCTCACAACATTCCAGCTTTTAAACCAGCTAAAGTGTTTGTAGAAGGTGTGAAAACAAATAACGAAGCAAAATAATCTATTAATTAATCATAAAATCTTCAGGATATGCCAAGTGGTAAAAAAAGAAAGAGACATAAGGTAGCGACGCACAAACGTAAAAAAAGAGCGAGAGCTAACCGTCATAAAAAGAAAAAGTAGTTTTAAACTACTTTTTTCTTTTTAAAAGTTCATTGAAATTTGAATTTCAGACATTAGATTTCAGACTTCAAATTGCAGCTTAAACTGCATATTGTCCTCTGAAAACTGCCGACTGAAACTTCATCCGGGTCAAACCTGTTAAATATTGTTTAATCCATCCTTACAATTCAGTTATGAGTTATAAGTTATGAGTTATGAGTTGTAAAACTGAAAACTGAAAGCCGAAACTGAAAACTTTAACGTATGGATAAAAATGTACAGCGTGAATAAAGAACTAATTATTCGTTCTAGTTCAGAAGCCGTAGATTTTGCCTTATTAAAAGATGGAAAACTAATTGAATTACACAAAGAACAAGAAACTAGCAACTTTCAAGTAGGTGATATTTTTATTGCCAAAATACGAAAACCAGTTGCAGGCTTAAACGCTGCTTTTGTAAATGTAGGCTATGAAAAAGATGCCTTTTTACATTATCATGACTTAGGTCCTAATCTTGCTTCTCAACTGAAATTCATAAAACTTGTAAGCGCAGGTAAAATAAAAGATTTCTCCCTAAAAAACTTTCAGTTTGAAAAAGAGATTGATAAAGACGGCACCATTACAGATGTTTTGAATGCCAATCAATCCGTATTAGTGCAAGTGGTAAAAGAGCCTATATCTACCAAAGGACCAAGAATTAGTGCAGAACTATCCTTGGCTGGACGTTTTATAGTGCTTGTTCCTTTTTCTGATCGCGTTTCTATTTCTCAAAAAATAGAAGACAAAAAAGAAAAAGACCGACTCAAAAAACTTGTACAATCCATCAAACCAAAAGGCTTTGGCGTTATTGTTCGCACAGTAGCCGAAGGCAAAAATACAGCCGAATTAGAAAAAGATTTGCAGAACCTGCTAAGCAGATGGACTGCAATGTGTAAGAAATTACCAACTGCTCATCATCCGTCAAAGGTGTTAGGCGAGCTCAACAGAGCCTCCTCTATTCTTCGCGACGTGTTTAATGATACCTTTAGTGGTATTCAAATAGATGATGAAGAGTTGTACCAACAAACAAAGGATTACTTGCAAGAAATTGCACCGTCCAAACAATCAATTGTAAAGTTTTATCAATCGAAAGACACTCCAATATTCGAGAAATACAATATAGAGAGACAAATCAAGACTTCCTTCGGAAAAACCGTTTCCATGAGTAAAGGAGCTTATTTAATCATCGAACATACTGAAGCCCTTCACGTTATAGACGTAAATAGCGGTAACCGTTCGAACAAAGCTACCAATCAAGAAGACACCGCAATGGAAGTAAATATGATAGCCGCTGCCGAAATCGCAAGACAATTGCGTTTGAGAGATATGGGCGGAATCATAGTAGTTGATTTTATCGATATGGCCAATCCCGAAAATCGCAAAGTTTTATTCGACTTCCTAAGAGAAGAGATGAGCGATGATAAAGCCAAACACAAGATCTTGCCTCCTAGTAAATTTGGATTAGTCCAAATTACTAGACAAAGAGTAAGACCAGAAGTCAATATAAAGACCAGAGAAGAAGATCCTAACAATGAACATGGCGAAATAGAAGCGCCAATCTTAATCATTGACAAAATCACTTCAGATCTAGAAAGACTCCTAAAAACCCACAAAAAAGTAGTACTCAATGTACATCCTTTTGTGGCTGCATACCTCAGTAAAGGTTTTCCATCATTGCGTTCAAAATGGTTTTTTGAACACAAAAAATGGGTGAAAATTATACCTCGTGACGCTTACACGTATTTAGAATATCATTTCTACGACAAAAAAGGAAATGTTATTACAGACTAAAACAAACAAAACCGTCTCGTTTTCATTAACGAGACGGTTTTTTTTGTCTTTTTTTATCCACAGATTCACAAATTACAATTGAATCTAATCGTGAATTTTCAGGTTATGTTTTTTTAAAATTCAAAAGGATAATTAGGAGCTATTTCCAGCTATCCACTATATCTTTTCCTGCCTAAAGAAGGCAGTAAAAGGATGCCGTTCCTATCTGGGCTAGGGTTTTAAGGAGTTCAATCACTTTCTTTTCTCAGCAAAAAA
>JAGOFG010000208.1 GCA_017997335.1 Flavobacterium sp.
CCATAGCCTAAATATTCTTGAATATAACCACTTGCCATTCCGGGAAGCATCATTCCCAAGGCCATAAACCCTGTGGCAATAGAGTAGTGGGAGGTTTTGGATTCTCCTTCGGCTACATAAATTAAATACATCATAAAAGCGGCAAAACCAAAGCCATAACCAAACTGCTCCAAAACTACAGTGATGTAAATGTAAAGTACAGAGCTTGGATGAAAATGAGATAGGAGAACAAATCCAATAATTGGCAAATGCATCGTTAAAATCATTGGTAACATCCATTTGCCTAGACCATCTCTCGAGATTACGATTCCACCAATGATTCCACCAATAACTAGAGCGGCGACCCCAAAGGTTCCGTAAATAATCCCAACATCTTCGGTACTTAACCCCATTCCGCCTTTGGCTACATCATCAACCAAAAAAGGAGAAAGCATCTTCATCAATTGAGATTCTCCAAGACGATATACTAATATAAATGTCAGAATCAATCCTATTTGTTTCTTTTGGAAAAAAGTAGCGAATACTTCGGTAAAACTTCCTTTATGATTGGCATTACTTTTTATGTATTCTTGTTCAATTTCTGGGTTTGGTGTCATAAAAAAGTTATAAACTGTGATGAAAATCATAATCAAAGCTACCACAAGCATGGTGTATGACCAAGCTTTGCTTTTGTCTCCGTATTTTTCTTCTAAAAATC
Source organism: Flavobacterium sp. (assembly GCA_017997335.1). Classification (GTDB taxonomy): domain Bacteria; phylum Bacteroidota; class Bacteroidia; order Flavobacteriales; family Flavobacteriaceae; genus Flavobacterium. The sequence goes on from JAGOFG010000208.1 coordinate 698, forward strand.
CAGCCAAAAGTACAATTACACCATTGGCAGTAAGCATTGATAATCGGTAAAAAGTACTTCGAATGCCTAAGAAAAAAGATTGTTTGTCCTTGGTTAACGCCAATAAATAGAATCCATCAATCGCTACGTCATTAGACGCAGATGCAAAAGCACCCACCCAAAATAAAGCCAAACTCAATACAAAAAAATGTTGCATAGGAATGGTTAATCCAACGATTAAAAAAGCTATCGAAATGACTAATTGCATCGACAAAAACCATTTTCTTTTGGTCGCGTGTAAATCGATAAAAGGGCTCCAAAGTGGTTTAATTACCCAAGGCAAGTAAAGTAAACTAGTATACATTCCAATATCTTCATTACTGATGCCTAAATTTTTGTACATCAAAACAGATACTGAGATGATTATGGCATACGGAAAACCTGATGCAAAATTCAAAAGTGGTATCCAATACCAAGGATTTTTTTCTGATTTCATAGAATGGTAGAAAAGGGTGGGTTAGTCTTCTTTGGGTGAATCAATGATGGTTTCTTTGCTTTCATTGCCATAAAAGTCAATAAAAGTAAGGGCAAAAGCTTTGTTTTTGTCTATGTCGCTTAGCGGAATACTAAAATTGATTATCGTTGCTTTTGGGTCAACAAAATATTTCTTCATAATTTGACTGGCTTCTTGAAGGTCGATTTTAGAGTCTCGTTTGGCACCATACACCACTACATAACGAATTTTTGTATTCAAAGGTACTTGTAAAGTAAAAGTGCAATTGACCGAATCGATTTCAATTTTATTAACTACAGGCGTATCTATTACGACGTGTTTTGAATTGGGAACAGGCAACGGAATAGCAGGATATTTATACTGATGATTTTGAATCAATTGTGTAACGTCTTGATGAGTATTGATAAACCATTTAGCGCTATAAAAAGCATTTCCTTGCACATTAGCATAGCTTCGGGTCAAATCAATTTGGTTAGGAATTTCGTGAATGTTGTTCCACTTTTTATCCGAATCACCTTTGATTTTGTAGGTGCTGTTTCCCATGTAGAGATTAACACCATTTGTGTTTTCTGACCACCATTTTAGTAGTTTGGCATAAGAAGCCGTTTTGTGGTCAATGCTCCAATACAATTGAGGCAATAGATAATCTATCCATTTATTTTGCATCCAAAGAATAGGGTCTGCATACAAATCATCATAATTAGTTTGTCCAGATTGTGTGTCAGAGCCTTTTGGGTCCATCGATTTGTTTCTCCAAACACCAAAAGGGCTAATGCCAAATTGCACCCAAGGTTTGTGATTCTTAATAGCGGAGTGAATGCTTTTTACAAATGTAGTTACATTGTTTCTACGCCAATCTTCGAGATTCATTCCATTTCCGTATTTTTTGAAAGAATCAGCATCGTTAAATTCTTCTCCTTTGATTTTATAAGGATAAAAGTAATCATCAAAATGAATGGCATCGATATCGTATTTCATTACAACTTCTTCTACCACTTTTACTAAATGATTTTGAACTTCTGGTAATGCTGGGTTATAATACATTTTTCCACCATAAGTAATCATCCATTGTGGATATTTGAAAATATCGTGATTAGGGCTAAGTTGCGCTTTATTCAAGTCGAAAGTGGCACGATAGGGATTAAGCCAAGCGTGAAATTCAAATCCCCTCTTGTGGGCTTCTTCAATCATCCATTCCAAAGCATCGTAATATGGGGTAGGTGCTTTTCCTTCTTTTCCAGTCAAAAAGCGAGACCAAGGAGCTAATTCTGAAGGATAGAAGGCATCTCCCACGCTTCGAATTTGAACGATAACTGCATTATAGTTGAGTTTTTGATAGGTATCAAGAATTTGTAAATAATCTGCTTTTTGTTTAGCAACGGAGTCATTGCTTTTTTTAGGCCAGTCAATATTTACGACAGTAGCAATCCATACGCCTCTGAATTCATTTTTAGGAAAATGTTCTTTTCTTTGTGCTTTCGCTTCGGTTATGATAGCTATGAATAAGATGAATAGGAGAAGTGCTGCTTTAATTTTGGTCATTATGTAATCGTTTATAATGCATCCAAAAATAGTTTTTTTTACTTTAGAAAAAAGGATTATTATTCAATAAATTCTTTTAAAGGTTGATTGATTAGTTGAAGGAAAGGCTTTCTGGAAATGATTTTTTTCTATTTCAAGCTAGCTAATGAAAAAATAAAACCTCATTCAACTACTTTCTGAATGAGGTTTTATTTTGGGCAAAAAAGGCTAAAATTCATCTTCTTTGTTATTTAGGGCTTATCTTCCAATTTTATATACAAGTTTAAAATAGTTACTGCCAATTATTGGAATTCCATTGGCGCTTTTTTTCTCTTTTGTGCTAGCGCTTCCATACATAGCACTAAGGTCAACTCTTGGTAGGACATTAAATAAATATTCTATTGCAATTGAATCTGATAAATGTATTCTGTAGGCTAGGTTGGCTCCTGCAGATATGTGAGAACTTTTTTGTTCGTAAGAAATTCCACCTCCCCAATTTCCCCATCTGTTAATCAATGTAGGTTCGATAGATGGGATTATTGTTGATTTTATGTTAAGATTACCAATTCTTGTATGAAGAGGAATATGATAACCAAATCCGATGGTGTTTTTGCTATATTGAATCATTGAAAAACGTTCATATCCTACATTGACTTCAAAATTCTTTGAAACCATTGCAAATTGTAAAAGATAGTTCAAAGCACTTTCGTTATTAGTTGGATTACTTCCTGATATTAAATTTCTTGCATCTAAAGCGCCAGAAAATGAAAGGTAGTTTTCTTTATCATTTTGTGCAAATGTTAGTGCAGTTACGAGTAATTAGGATGATTGTTTTCATGATTAGGTGGTTTTTTGTTTTCTTTTTAAGTCATAGTGTGTGTTATATGAATTCCTTATTTGGAAGTGGTTTCTTTTTTGTGATTCAATTCATAAATGAATGAACCAAGCTCTTTTGTAATATTGTCTAAATCTTTGGCTGATGCCTTGAGTAATTCAATGTATGCAAGATTTTCATCATTTGAATTATCAACATTAGTCAATAAGTTAGCTAAACCTAAAATGTTGGTTAATGGTAGTCTCACTTTGTGAGAAAGGATAAACATCATTTCCTCTAACCCTTTATGAAAGTCTTTATTAAGGTTTTTTTGAGTTCTTTTTAATTCTTTGAATTGCTGGAGTAATTGCATATTTAAATCCTCTTTCTCGATTTGTAAGTCAGAAAGTGATTTTTTTAAGGTGTTGATTTCAACAACAAGTTTTCTTTTCGTTAGAACTGAATCTTCTGATTCATTGTTATAATCCATAAGTTGCCCGTAACTCTTG
>JAGOFG010000069.1 GCA_017997335.1 Flavobacterium sp.
AAATTGTCTTCCATTTTAAATTAATTTCACAAATATGAAAAAAGTAATTCTAAGTACTATGATTATTTCTTCTTCTTTGCTTTCGTTTGGGCAATCCGCAATAAAGTATCCTGCCACTAAAAAGATTGACAAAGTAGATGTGTATTTTGGTAATTCTATTCCAGACCCTTTTAGATGGTTGGAAGATGACCGTTCAGCCGAGACTGCCGAATGGGTAAAAGAGCAAAACAAAGTTACCTTCGATTATTTAGCAGCGATTCCGTTTCGAAATACAATCAAAGCACGTATGGAAAAACTTTGGAATTATGAAAAAGTTTCAGCGCCTTTTAAAGAAGGAGACTATACATACTATTATAAAAATAATGGATTGCAAAATCAATCGGTTATGTATAGAAAAGACGCTAAAGGAACTGAAGAGTTGTTTTTGGATCCGAATACTTTTTCTAAAGACGCTACAACTTCATTGGATGGTGTAAGTTTTTCTAAAGATGGTTCTTTGGTAGCTTATTCGATATCTGAAGCGGGAAGTGATTGGAGAAAAGTAATTTTTATTGATGCTAAAACGAAACAGAGTATCGGTGAACCTTTGGTTGATGTAAAGTTTAGTGGTTTGTCTTGGAAAGGGAATGAAGGGATTTTTTATTCTAGTTATGAAAAACCTAAAGGAAGTGAACTTTCGGCTAAAACGGATCAACACCGTTTATTCTTTCACAAGCTTGGAACCAAACAAGCCGAGGATGCTATACTATTTGGTGATCAAGAAAAACGCAGATATGTTGGTGGCTATGTATCGGATGATAATCGTTATTTGTTTATTTCTGCAGCTAATTCTACCTCAGGGAATGAATTGTACTTAAAAGATTTATCTGTTCCAAATAGCCCTATTGTGGCCATTCATAAAGGATTTGAGTATGATGTCGACGTTTTGGATAATATTGGTACTACACTTTTTATAGTGACAAATTTGAAAGCGCCTAACAAAAGAATAGTTACTGTTGATGTAGCAAACCCTGGTGTTGAAAACTGGAAAGATTTGATTCCAGAAACCGAGCAAGTATTAAATCCATCGACTGGTGCTGGATATATTTTTGCTAATTATATGAAAGACGCTGTGTCTGTTGTCAAACAATTTGATTATAAAGGAAAACTAATCCGTACTATTGCCTTGCCAGGTGTTGGTACAGCTTCAGGTTTTGGAGGAAAAGCCAAAGATAAAGAGTTGTATTTTTCATTTACCAACTACGTTACACCAGGAACCACTTATACCTTCTTCCCTGATAGTGGTAAGTCGTCTGTTTATGTTAAGCCTAAAGTTGATTTTGTTTCTGAAAATTATGAATCTAAACAAGTATTTTTTACTTCAAAAGACGGAACCAAAGTTCCGATGATTATTACTCATAAGAAAGGATTGCAATTAAACGGAAAGAATCCAACTATTTTGTATGGTTATGGTGGATTTAATGTGAGTTTAACACCAAGTTTTAGCATTGCTAATGCGGTTTGGTTAGAAATGGGCGGAATTTATGCTGTTGCCAATATGCGGGGAGGCGGTGAATACGGTAAAAAATGGCACGACGCGGGAACCAAAATGCAAAAACAAAATGTATTTGATGATTTCATTGCGGCGGGTGAGTATTTAATTGCTCAAAAATATACTTCTTCTGATTTCTTAGCCATTCGCGGTGGTTCTAACGGTGGGTTATTGGTTGGCGCTGTGATGACACAAAGACCCGACTTGATGAAGGTAGCACTTCCTGCGGTTGGTGTTTTGGACATGTTGCGTTATCATACGTTTACTGCTGGTGCAGGTTGGGCGTATGATTATGGCACAGCTGAAGATTCCAAAGAAATGTTTAATTATTTAAAAGGTTATTCACCAGTACATAATGTTAAGTCAGGAGTAAAATATCCTGCTACATTGGTAACAACGGGAGATCATGATGATCGTGTAGTTCCGGCGCACAGTTTTAAATTTGCAGCCGAATTACAAGAAAAACAAACAGGCAGTAACCCCGTTTTGATTCGTATTGAGACCAATGCCGGTCATGGTGCTGGGAAACCAGTTTCTAAGACAATTGAAGAAGCTGCCGATATTCAGGCGTTTACTTTATTCAATATGGGATTTAAATCCATTCCTAAATAATACAAATTTTTAGTTTACTTTTGAAAGCATTCCTAGATTCATAGGAATGCTTTTTTATTTAAACCCATCAAGTGCATGCGATTATTTATTTCTTTTTTATTTCTCCTTTGTAGTAATCTTATATGGTGTCAATCGAGTAATGATAGTTGGAAAGTAGGTTTTTCTTATGGAACAGGAAATGCTTTTAAAAACACCGATTATACGTATACCAATTCCAGTTATAAAGTGTTGTTTTATAAAAAATGGAGGACTTACAAGAAAATTGATTTTTCTTTTTTCTTTGGCCCAGAATACAATCACGCTTCTCATCAATTGCTGAATTTTTATTTTGTAAAACCTGAAACGCCAAATTATGAAGCCAAACGAGACGCTTTTATGCAATTAAAAACCATTAACGAAGGTGTTTTACATGTTGGAATGACGGTTCAAAAAAAGATCAGTAAACGAAGTGCTGTTTACGTTTTAGGAAGCATAAGTCCTATGCTTACGGATACCGAGACCGAACGCTTGTCTAAAGGTTTTGCTTTTTGTGATATTCTAGCGCTTGGGTATACTTTAGATTTAAAGTATTTTGCATTGGATGTACGACCTAGTTTTCGACACACTTCCAATGCAGGTTTGAATACATCTAACGCTGGTTTTAATACTAAAAATATAGAACTAGGAATTATTTTTCCACTATAAAAAAAGCGCTACTAGAAAGTAACGCTTGATAAGTATATAACCAGAATGTTTTAAGCTTCTTTTTTGGCTCTAAAAACAAAAAACAAACCAATAAGGATAAAAGGAATACTCAACCATTGTCCTGTAGAAAGAATGTTGCCCAATTCGCTTTCAAAACCGCCTTGACTTTCTTTTACCGACTCAACAATGATTCGAACTGTAAATAAAAGTACTAGAAACAATCCGAACAAAAAGCCTGATTTCTTTCTCGCTTCTGTTTTCCAATACAAGAAAAACAAAATGGCAAAAACGAAGATATAACAAAATGCCTCATACAACTGAGTTGGGTGTTTTGCAGGAACTTGTGCTAATAAATTGGCAAATTTAGGGTCTGTTGCAATTGCTGTATAGGCATCATTTGGATTACTAATTCCTGTAGCATTTACAACGTCTCTTGGACTAAATTGGTCTCTCAAAAAGCGAATCCCAAAAGAAGAGGTAGTTTCTTTTCCAATAATTTCTGAATTAAAAAAATTACCCAAACGCACAAAAATAGCGCCACTAGCCACCGGGATAACTACGCGGTCTAAAATCCATAATTGTGGACGTTTCAGAATGTTTTTGCTGTAGAAATACATAGCAATTACGATAGAAATAGCAGCACCATGACTCGCTAAACCTGTAAAACCAGTAAATTCCCAACCATTGATGAAACCCAAAAGGTTTCCATTGGCATTTTCACGAATCGGAAGTGCAATTTCAACTAGATGATTGCGGTAATATTCCCAATCATAAAAGAAAACATGACCCAATCGCGCTCCAATCAACGTAGCTAAGACGGTCCAAATAAAAAGCGAATCCAATTTGTCTATCGATTCTCCCTCGCGTTCAAAAATATGTTTCATGATGTACCAACCCAATCCAAAAGCTACTACAAACATTAGACTGTAATATCGAATCATAAAAAAGCCTAAATCTAATCCTTCAGATGGATTCCAAACCAAGTTTAAAGCGTGTGTCATGTGTAATTTTTTTGTAAATATAAACTTTAAATGTAATCAAATTGAAAACGTTTAATTACTATTTGTGTGTGCATTTTTTTTCAGGAACAGGGTCGTAGCCTTTTCCTCCCCAAGGATGACAACTCAAAATACGTTTCAAACCCAAATAAGTGCCAAACAAAAAGCCGTGTTTTTGCAATGCTTCAATCATATAGCTCGAGCAGGTGGGCTCGTACCTACAAGCGGCTGGCGTAAAAGGGGAGATGGCTCCTTGATAAAAGCGTACCAAAAGAATTAATGGGTAGGTAAAAATTTTATTTAACATCATCTTTTGTTAGTCAACTAATCATTAGGAGCAGTGAACAAAGGTGTTTTTTCAGTAATCATAGTTCCCGCTGTCCGTTATATCTTTGCCTTTTTAAAGGAAAAAGGCAAAGGATGCCACTCCCATCGGGGCTAAAAGGATAGAAATTGTTTTTTTGGAAACTTTAAACTTCTAATTTCTAACCTCTAATTTCTGTTTTATAAACTAAAGGTAGTTCCTTCTTTTCCGTCCTTCAACTGAATGCCTAGCGCCAATAATTGGTCTCTAATTTGGTCAGAAAGCGCAAAGTTTTTGTTTTCTCTGGCTTGCTTTCTCATTTCAATCAATAACTGAATGGTACCTTCTAGTTTATCGTTGCTGCTATCGGTGATTTTTTCATTCTCAAGCCCCAAAACCTCATAAACAAATGCTTCTATAGCAGTCGTAAATGTTGCCAAATCTTCTGCTGTTATAGTTTCTTTACCATCTTTGATGACATTAATATAACGAACGCCCTCAAACAAATGCGCAATCAAAATTGGTGTGTTAAAATCATCATTCATCGCATCATAACACAATTGTTTCCAATCTTCAATAGAAACAGACGATTGGGTACTTGTAGGTAAGTCTTTCAATAACGAAAGGGCTTCCATTAATCGTTTGTATCCTTTTTCGGCCGCCACAATAGCATCATCCGAAAAATCAAGAATACTTCTGTAATGTGCCTGTAGCATAAAGAAACGGGTAACTGAAGCAGAGAAAGGTTTACTCAAAATGGTGTTCTCTCCAGTCAAAATCTCTCCTGGTAAAATATTATTTCCAGTCGATTTTGCCATTTTCTTACCATTCAAAGTAAGCATATTAGCGTGCATCCAATAATTCACAGGTGTGTGTCCTGTACAAGCTTCATTTTGAGCAATTTCACATTCGTGATGTGGGAATTTCAAATCCATTCCACCACCGTGAATATCAAAATGATTGCCCAAGTATTTAGTACTCATAGCGGTACATTCTAAGTGCCAACCCGGGAATCCATCACTCCACGGCGAAGGCCAACGCATAATATGTTGCGGCTCTGCTTTTTTCCATAAAGCAAAATCTTGAGGATTTCGTTTGTCGGATTGACCGTCTAAATCTCGAGTATTGGCCAACATATCTTCGATGTTTCTGCCACTCAAAATTCCGTAATGATGGTCTTCATTAAATTTTACCACATCAAAATAAATAGAACCATTGGCTTCATAAGCAAAACCATTGTCTATTATTTTCTTGATAATTTCAATTTGCTCAATGATATGTCCAGTAGCTGTAGGTTCAATACTTGGAGGTAAAAAATTAAAAGCACTCAAAATACGATGAAAATCAACAGTATAACGCTGTACTACTTCCATCGGTTCCAATTGTTCTAATCTCGCTTTTTTAGCAATTTTATCTTCTCCTTCATCTACGTCATCCACGATATGACCTACATCGGTAATGTTACGCACATAGCGAACTTTGTATTCCAAATGCAATAAATACCTGAATATTACATCAAATGACATAAAAGTTCTCACGTTTCCTAAATGCACATTGCTATACACTGTTGGACCACAAACATACATTCCTACATTTCCTTCGTGAACGGGTACAAATGATTCTTTTTCTCCAGATAGAGAATTGTATATTTTGAGGGGTTGATGGTTGTATAAAGGCATATTTATTAATGGTTTGTTGTTTATTGTTCTTAGTTTATCGTTTGTTGATTTGTGTAGATTAAATCATTTGAATTTGAGACCTTTCATCTCACAATTATTTAAATAATTCATCATTGCGCCGATTTTGTTTTTTTCTAATTCAACTATTTCATTCAATTTGAAATGTTGTTCTTTTGTAATTAGATTTTTGTCAAAAGCTCTGTAGGATTGTGATTTTACTTCCCCAGCAGAACCTTTTGCAATACTTAAAAATTGAATAAACTCTCGATTGCCATTTCGCTCAAAACCTTCGGCAATATTGTCCATTATTGACCCTGAACTTCTATCGATTTGGTCTCTCAGTGAATAATTAGTTTTTAAGTTAGTGTTTTGAATAAGAAATTCAACAAGCTGACATATTTCTCGTGCCAAACTCCAAATTTCTAAATCTTCAAATTTTTGAATTTTCCCCATCAGAACTATAAACTATAAACTATGAACAACAGAACATAAACGTTTAGAATTTTGTTTCTAGTTTAATGTAATCCAAGAATTCTCTTCTGGTTTGAGCTTCTTTGAATTTTCCGCCAAATTCAGAGGTTACCGTACTACTTTCGATATCCTTTATTCCTCTAGAATTCACGCAAAGATGTTTGGCATCTATTACACAAGCTACATCTTCTGTTCCTAATGCTTTTTGAAGTTCTTGAACAATTTGCATTGTCAAACGCTCTTGTACTTGAGGTCTTTTGGCATAATATTCAACAATTCTATTCATTTTAGACAAGCCAATTACTGTCCCTTTAGAAATATAAGCCACGTGTGCTCTTCCTATAATGGGTAACAAATGATGTTCACAGGTAGAATACAAGGTGATGTTTTTTTCAACCAACATCTCGCCATATTTGTAGTTGTTGTCAAAAGTTGAAGCTTTTGGTTTTTTGTCCGGATTTAAACCGCCAAAAATTTCTTTTACGAACATTTTTGCTACACGATTTGGAGTGCCTTTTAGGCTATCATCCGTTAAATCCATACCCAAAGTAAGCAACATATTTTCTACATCTTTCTTGATGCGTTCAATTTTTTCTTCATCCGAAATAGCAAAAGCATCTTCTCTTATCGGATTATTAGCGTTGGTACTAATATGATTATTTCCTATTTCGTCGTGGAATTCTTCGTTATTTGTCATTAAAAATTACTATTTGTTGGGTGTGTATTTTTCAAGGGGTAAAGATAAATAATAAATAGTAACAAATTCAATCGCTTGAGGGAATTAATTGCCTTGTTTTTCTTAATATTTCGGGATTAATTTTAACAAAAAAAGACAATAACTCCTCTGAATTATTGTCTTTTTAGTAGCTATTTTTTGTTTCTAAGAACGTTGATTGTATTCTTTTATAGCTTCTTTTAGAATGTGAACCGCTTTAATAAGTTCTTCTTTACTTAGAACATAGGCAATACGAACTTGATTTAAGCCTACGCCAGGAGTGGAATAAAAACCAGCCGCGGGAGCTACCATAACCGTTTCTCCATTAAATTCATAGGTTTCTAAAAGCCATTGTGCAAAATCGTCGGCATTGTCTATAGGGAGTTGGGCGATACAATAAAAAGCTGCTTTTGGACTTTTTACTAGTACTCCATCAATTTTGTTAAGTTCGTTGATTAAAATGTCTCTTCTCTCTTTGTATTCGGCAATTACTTCGTCAAAATAACTTTTTGGAGTGTCTATAGCTGCTTCACAGGCAATTTGTTCAATAGTCGGAGGACACAAACGAGCTTGTGCAAATTTCATTGAAGCGGCAATAACTTCTTTGTTTTTGGTTACTAAGCAGCCTATTCTAGCGCCGCACATACTATATCTTTTGGAAACTGAATCAATCATAATGACATTTTGTTCAATTCCTTTTAGGTTCATTACAGAGAAATGTTGGTCTCTTTCGTCGTAAATAAACTCGCGATATACTTCATCAGCAATAAGGAAGAGGTCATATTTTTTAACCAATGCACCAAGCTGATTGATTTCAGATTCGGAGTAGAGATAACCGGTTGGATTATTCGGGTTGCATATTAATATTGCCTTCGTTTTACTGGTAATAGCTTTTTCAAATTCTTCAATCGTTGGAAGGGTAAAACCACTTTCAATGTTAGAAATTACAGGAACAACTCGTGCGCTTGACTCAGCTGAAAAAGCACTGTAATTGGCATAAAAAGGTTCAGGGATAATTACTTCGTCTTCGGGGTCCATAATGCTTCCTAAGGCAAAAAGTAAAGCTTCAGAACCTCCTGTTGTTATCATAATATCCTCAGTGGCTACTGAAACATTATGATTTTGATAAAATTTGGCTAATTTTTTTCTATAGCTTTCATAACCAGCAGATGGTCCATATTCAATAATATCTAGTTGTATATTTTTGATAGCTTCAATAGCGAGTTCGGGGCTTTTAATATCGGGTTGACCAATGTTTAAATGATAGACTTTACGTCCTTTTGATTTGGCCAAATCTGCAAAAGGGGCTAATTTTCTAATTGGCGATTCAGGCATTTTTTTACCTCTGATTGAAATACTAGGCATGTTTTTAATAATTTGGTGCAAAATTGCATTTTTTTTTCCAAATTAAATGTAAATTTAAGTCCTATTTATTGTCAAATTCTAACAAATATGTTGGATTTTTTGTAATATTACCGAAACCCTTTTTTAATGAGAATAGCTCTTTTTTTTCTATTATTTTTTCTAGGACAGTATACTAATCGTGCGCAAGAAGGGTTTCAATTTTTAGCCAATCAAACTCAAGTTGAGATACCATTTCAATTAATCAATAATCTCATTTTTGTGCCCATTACCGTGAATGGTATTGAGCTTAACTTTTTATTGGATACAGGAGTAGAGGAGACTTTATTGTTTAGTTTGGATGATAAGAAGGAATTGAATTTGTATAATGTTGATAAAATTCAACTACGAGGTTTGGGCAGTAATGAGTCAATTGAAGGATTGAAGTCTTCTAACAACTATATGTTTGTAAGAGGTTTGGTTTCTTCAAAGCAAAGTTTTTATATCATTTTAGACCAAAATTTCAATCTCTCTTCACATATTGGGATTCCTGTAAATGGAATTATAGGAACACAATTTTTTAAAAATAATTTGGTTGAGATTGATTATATCCGAAAAAAAGTAAAGGTTTCAAAACCAAATGCCAAATACCAGAAAAAATTAGACAAGAAATTTGTCAAGATTCCTATTTCAATCGAAAAAGCGAAACCTTACTTCAATGTTCAGTTGAAAATGCAGGATACTTATATTCAATCAAAGATGTTGATAGATATCGGGAATAGCGATGCAATTTGGGTTTTTCAAAATTATACTGAAGGGATTAATGTACCTAAAAAGAATTTTGACGATTTTTTAGGAAAAGGATTTAGTGGAGATATCGAGGGGAAAAGAGCAAAAATAAGTGAATTAAAAATGGCTGATTTTAAGTTTACTACTCCAATTGTTGCATTTCCTGACTCGAGTTCGTTGAAGCATGTTAAAATGGTCGATAATAGAGTAGGTTCTATTGGTGCTGAAATCTTTAGGAGATTTAAAGTTGTTTTTGATTATGAAAGAGGGACGATATATCTTAAGAAAAATGCGAATTTCAAATCTCATTTTAAGTATAATAAAAGCGGTATTGAGATTGAGCAAAATGGTTTGAAATGGGTTGAAGATTATGTGAAACTTGAAAATAATCTTTTGAAATCGGACGGCTCAAGTAATGAAGAATTTGGGAGAGTAATTATTAATAATTATAAATATAAATTCGAGTTAAAACCGAATTATGTTATTGCTAACATTCGCAAAAAATCAGCTGCCGAAAGATGTGGTTTGCGAGTAGGAGATGAGCTTGTTTCTGTTAGTGGCGTGCCAGTCTTTAAGTATTCGCTTCAAAAAATAAACAATCTTTTTATGGTGGAAGAAGATAAAAATATCACCATAGTGGTTTTAAGAGATAATAACAAATTAAAGTTCACTTTCAGGTTAGAAAGTGAACTTTAAAATAGTTTTATATAACTTCTCCTTTGATTTTTAAAGCAACTCTACCATTTTCTTGATTTACGGCATTAGTTTCAACAGTGATGGTTTTTCGGATTGGTCCAGGAGTCATATTGTATTTTACTTCTATTTTGCCATTTTGCCCAGGCAGAATGGCCGAAGTGGGCTTGCTCAAAATGCTGCATTCTTTGGTAGATAGGATATTGATGATTTGTAGAGGAGCATCCCCAGTATTTTTAAATTCAAAGGTTCGAATCCCGTTGTCAGAATTTTTATTGATTTTACCGAAATCAATTGTATTGTCTGGTGCCGAAAATTCAATTTTTGGTCCATTCTGGCTGTAAATCGATACAGAAAAGAGTACAGCGGTTATTGCAATGATAAGATTTTTCATATAAGTAGATTTTTTTGGGTTGAGTAAATATAGTTTGTTTTAATTAGAGTACAAATTATTAATTCGCTTTTTATACTCTACTTTATTAATTACTTTTGCCAACGGTACACATACAAATATCGAACCAAAAACTAAATGTGGTATTGTTTACTTTCTTTTAGTTTGATATTCAAGGACCTAAAAACATACAATTACTAATAAAACGTATCTATTATAAAATGAGTATTCCTGCACAATTTGACGCTAAAACCATTGAGAATAAATGGTATGCTTACTGGATGAAAAACAATTATTTTCATTCGGAACCAGACCATAGAACTCCTTACACCATTGTAATTCCACCTCCAAATGTTACAGGAGTTTTACATATGGGACATATGTTGAATAATACGATTCAAGATGTTTTAATCCGAAGAGCTCGTTTGAAAGGTTTTAATGCTTGTTGGGTGCCAGGAACGGACCACGCATCGATTGCTACAGAAGCAAAAGTAGTGGCTAAGTTAAAATCAGAAGGCATCAATAAAGCCGATTTGACTCGTGAAGAATTTTTGAAGCACGCCTACGATTGGACAGATAAATATGGTGGAACCATTTTAGAACAATTGAAACAATTAGGTTGCTCTTGTGATTGGGATAGAACCAAATTTACAATGGATGCAGATATGTCGGCTTCTGTTATCAAATCTTTTGTGGATTTGTATAACAAAGGAATGATTTACCGCGGCTACCGAATGGTAAATTGGGATCCTGAAGCGAAAACTACTTTGTCTGATGAAGAGGTAATTTATGAAGAACAACAAGGAAAGTTGTTTTTTCTAAAATACAAAATTGAAGGGTCGGAAGATTTCTTGACGGTAGCGACTACGCGTCCTGAAACGATTTTTGGAGATACTGCAATTTGTATCAATCCAAATGATGAACGTTTTGCCCATTTAAAAGGAAAGAAAGCGATTGTACCTATTTGTGGTCGTGTAATTCCAATTATCGAAGATGAGTATGTAGATGTGGAGTTTGGTACGGGTTGTTTGAAAGTGACTCCAGCACACGATATGAATGATAAGACGCTAGGAGAGAAACATAATTTAGAGATTGTTGATATTTTCAATGAAGATGCTACTTTAAATAGTTTTGGTTTGCACTACCAAGGAAAAGATCGTTTTGTAGTTCGTGCCGAAATTGCTCAGGAACTAGAGTCAATAGGTGCTTTGGCTAAAACAGAAATTCATTTAAATAAAGTAGGAACCTCTGAAAGAACTAAGGCGGTAATCGAACCAAGATTGTCTGACCAATGGTTCTTAAAAATGGATGATTTAGTAAAACCAGCGATTAAATCGGTTTTAGAAGATGGTGATATTAAATTACATCCTTCTCGTTTTAACAATACCTATGCGCATTGGTTGAACAACATTCGCGATTGGAATATTTCCCGTCAATTGTGGTGGGGACAACAAATTCCTGCCTATTTCTATGGTGACGGTAAAGAAGATTTTGTAGTAGCTGAAAATATTGAAGAGGCTTTAGCCTTAGCCAAAGAAAAAACTTCTAACTCCTCACTTCTAACCTCTGACCTTCGTCAGGATCCAGATGCTCTTGATACTTGGTTTTCTTCTTGGTTATGGCCAATGTCTGTTTTTGGTGGCATAATGGATCCTGAAAATGAAGATTTTAAATACTATTATCCAACGAATGATTTGGTTACAGGACCAGATATTTTATTCTTTTGGGTAGCTAGAATGATTATTGCAGGATATGAATATGCTGGTGAAAAACCATTTACGAATGTGTATTTAACGGGATTGGTTCGTGATAAACAACGTCGCAAAATGTCGAAGTCTTTGGGGAATTCTCCTGAGCCTTTGGAATTAATTGAAAAGTTTGGTGCTGATGGTGTTCGTGTAGGATTGCTTTTGAGTGCTTCTGCAGGAAACGACATTATGTTCGACGAAGAATTATGCAATCAAGGAAAAGGTTTTTCTAACAAAATTTGGAACGCTTTCAAATTGATCAAAGGTTGGGAAGTTTCTGAAACGATTCCACAACCCGAATCTTCAAAAGTTGCCATTGAATGGTACGAAGCGAAGTTGCAACAAGCCTTGGCTGAGATTGAAGACAATTTTGAAAAATATAGAATTTCAGATGCTTTGATGGGAATTTACAAATTGGTTTGGGATGATTTCTGTTCTTGGTTCTTAGAAATGATCAAACCTGCTTACCAACAACCAATTGATAAAGCTACGTTTGATAAAGCCATCGAAATGTTGGAAAACAATATGAAATTATTGCATCCGTTTATGCCTTTCTTGACAGAGGAAATTTGGCATTTAATCGCGGATAGAACCAAAGAAGAGGCTTTAATTGTTTCGACTTGGCCAGAGATTAAGCCATTCAACGCTCAATTAATAGCTGATTTTGAAAATACAATCGAAGTAATTTCTGGAATTAGAACCATCCGTAAAGACAAGAATATTCCGTTTAAAGATACTATTGAATTGAAAGTGGTGAACAATGATAAAGCTTCTACGTATTTCGATGCAATAGTAACTAAATTGGGGAATATAACTTCATTAGCATACGTTTCAGAAAAAGTGGATGGCGCTTTGTCTTTCCGTGTAAAATCAAACGAATACTTTATTCCAATCACAGGAAACATTGATGTAGCAGCTGAAATTGCTAAATTGACAGAAGAATTGAACTACACTAAAGGCTTTTTGAAATCGGTACAAGGAAAATTAGC
>JAGOFG010000209.1 GCA_017997335.1 Flavobacterium sp.
GAAAAACAAAAAGTCCTCTTCTAGCCCTGATCGCAGCGGCATCCTTTGCTTTTTTCCTTTAAAAAAGCAAAGATATAGCGTAGAGCAGGACGAGGCTTGGTTATGAAAAGGAAACGTGGTGCTCCTCATCAATTACCTAAAGCTGTAAGTTAGCCCAATCGAGCCATAATAATAGCCAGTATTGACAGGATGATTGACCTCTTTGGAGCGGTAATAAAAAGTATAATGACAATTGAAATGGTTGTAGCGGTACTTGATGCCCACGGCTGTGTGCCAACGCCAACGAATCAGGTCTAATTCTACGGGGCTTTGCGTTCCAAAAAGGCTGCCTTGAACCGTTGCATCATAAGCTTGGTACTGCAAACTGGGGTGGATAAAAAAGTACAATTCCTCAGTTTTGGTAGTGCCTAAAACGCCGCCGCTATAAAAATTAGAATGGGCTATAGGTTGCAAATTTTTCAAACCTATTCTAGCAAAAAAACCTGAATTAAGGGCCGTTTGCACGGTTCCTAAAGTTGCTTGTCCTTGAAAATGGACATCAAAATGAGGGATGGTAACGTTTGGAAAAAGCTTTTGGGAAAAGCGAAATTGAGTCTGCAACGCAAAGGTATTTCTAATTTGGTTTTGCCAACCTTCCACATGGCGCAAAGAAAAGGCATCGTGCAATCCGTTTTGCATTTCTTCGGCATAGGAGTTGGGGCCAACAAAACCTATTTGCACCGCTCCTTGATAAACGATATGGTTGGCCATAAAAAACGTTTGATTGGCTTCGCCAAACAAATACCCTGCAAAAGGGCGATCGTTGTCTTTAATGGCGTTGGCCAATCGGGTTCTGGGAGTGTAGATGTATTGCCCTAATCGGAATTCCGTAGTCTTTTTTAATAAAGTTGGAGATTGTTTTTGATTTAAATACGCATAAAACAGGGTAATTCCGTTGGTGTAATAACGGTCATTTTTTATAGAAGTATACAAATCATTGTCTAACTCTACTCCCACTTGCTTACTATCGAAAGTTTGTGCTGAACCCAAAAAATGAGTCCCTAACAGCACCAAAAACAAGAGTTTCGTTATTCTCATTTGTAGTTTATAGTCCCAACATGATTCATCACACGTACGATTTTGGCTTTTCGATTGTTGATGTAAGAAGAGGAACTTGTTGCTTTGTATTTGCGTGGGTTGGGCAAAATAGCAGCAATTCCTGCAGCTTGCATTTTGGTCAAACTAGAGGCGTCTTTTCGGTACCAATATTGGGTAGCTGCATGGGCGCCATACACGCCATCTCCCATTTCGATGCTGTTCAAATAGACTTCCATAATGCGTTTTTTGCCCCAAATCATTTCGATTAGCACGGTAAAATAAGCTTCTAATCCTTTGCGCAAGTAACTTCTACCTTGCCACAAAAACACATTTTTGGCGGTTTGCTGCGAAATGGTGCTTCCTCCTTTTATTCTTCGGCCTCTTTCGTTGCTTTTGTAGGCTTTTTGCATCGCCAGAAAATCAAATCCATTGTGGGTCAAAAAGGTGCCGTCTTCACTGGCGATTACGGCTTTTTGCAAATTCATTGAAATATTTTCGATGGGTTCCCAATCGTGACTAAAATGATTCTCTTTTCCGTCGGCTACATTTTCAAAATAACGAATCACCATTAGTGGCGTGAATGGAACGGGGACAAATTTAAACACCACCACACTAAAGATAGAAAGCCCAAAAAACCATAGCAGTGCCTTGAAAAGAAAGCGTTTCACTTTACTTCCAAAACTTGATTCTTGTTTCCTAACCGGTTTTTTTGAAGTTGCTTTTTTTGAGGTAATCTTAGTTGCCATTATACTAAATCTGCTAATTCGGTTCCTATTAAACTGCCAATTGCCACACCCATTCCGCCCATACGAACCCCACAATATACATTCTGGGACAAATTCGCTACTATAGGATTCTTGCTTGCGCCTACTCCCATAATACCGCTCCAACGGTGTGCAATTTCAATGTCGTGATTTGGCAAAATTACTTCTTTTAATAATTGTTCCAATCTTTTTTGAATAATTTCGGTTTGCCCCATTTCGGTGGTGGTTTCTTCTTCAAAAGCTAAGTTTCGTCCACCGCCTAACAAAATTCGGTCACCGATATTTCTAAAATAATAATACCCGCGATCCAAATGAAAAGTCCCTTTAATGTCCAAATTAGGAATAGGTTCTGTAATCAGCACCTGCGCCCGTGCAGGCTTTACTTGACCTTGTGTGAGTTCGGCGGCAAAACCATTGGTCGCAAACAATAACTTTTGAGTCGTAAAACTAAAATCCCCCAAAGCTACTTCAACACTTGAACTCTTATCTTCAAACCCCGTAACTGTTTGCTGATTCAGAATCAAAATATTGGCCGCTACGGCTTGACGCAACAATTCTTGCATCATATTTCCGGTATCAATTTGTCCTTCGAATGGATTAAAAATCAAGTATTCTTTTGTCCCTTTAAATCCAAAACGGTCCACTTCCTTGGTAAAAACGCCACCTCTAAAAATAGGATTCAGAATTTCATTGACAAACGCCATTTTATTGACACACTCTGCGTACAAGCTTTCTTCGTGTTCCAAAAACAATTCGTAACCACCAAAAGGTTTGTAATCCAAAACCGCATCAGGAATCCGCTTGCGCAACAATTGCAAACCCGACCAGCGCTTTTGTACCAACGCAATTACTTCTTCTTCGGTATGGTTTTTTAAATCTTCTACAATCTCCGAAAGACTCCCAAAACAGGCAAATCCAGCATTTTTGGTACTCGCCCCTTGTGGCAACATTCCTTTCTCAAGCACCAATATTTTGGCCGCTGGGAATCGTTCTCTCAAACGCAATGCGGCGTGCAAACCAACAATTCCACTTCCCACAATCGTGTAATCTACCTCAGTAAACCAATTTTTTATTTCCCAATAACTCAAATGCATCTTTCGAAAATTTTTATAAAAATACTATTTTTTAGGAGCTATTTCCAGCTGTCCACTGTATCTTTTCTATTTTAAAGAAAAATAGAAAAGGATGCCGTTCCCATCTGGGCTAAAACTAAGTACACCACAAGATATTTGATTTACAGAATTAAAATCAGGCCCACCAATAAAATTCAAAATGGAACACGGATTTCGCGGATAAAACGGATTTTACACGGTTCTCAATAAATAGAAACTAATTTAGAATCCGTTCTAATCTGCTTCATCAGTAGCATCCGTGGTAAATTAATTTATTTTACAAGCTATTTTGTTTTTAAAGCGAGCAATGAGACTACTATCCAAAACAAGTCGATTTAAATGATTATTTTTACGTTTTAAAATTGAAAACAATGAAAAAGATTCTTTTATTAACCCTATCCCTGATGAGTTTGACAACAATGGCTCAAAACACACTGACCCCCGAGCTACTCTGGAAACTAGGTCGCGTAACACCACTAGGTATTTCAAAAGACGGAAAAAACGTCATTTATAAAGTTAGCACACCGTCTGTGGCTGAAAACAAATCCAGCTCTAAGTTGTATTCACTTCCCATCGAAGGCGGGAATGCCACCGAAATTAAAGACACCAAAGGTCTCCTAACCGACAAAAACACCTCGGCTGATGGCAAATATATTGTCTACCACGAGGAAGTAAAAATCGACAAAGTACACGGAAAAGATTTCTATCCCGAACTAGAAAAATCAAATGTACAAATTTACAACGGCCTCGATTACCGCCACTGGGACACTTGGAATGAAGGCAAATTCAACCATGTGTTTTACAAAGAAAACAAAGAAGGTGCCACAGGAATCGATATCCTAAAAGGTGAAAATTTCGATAGCCCACAAAAACCTTTTGGTGGAGACGAAGATTATATTTGGTCACCAGACAGCAAAAGTATTTTGTACGTATGCAAGAAAAAAGCAGGTACGCAATATGCCATTTCTACAAACACAGATATTTATGAATACCAACTCGAATCCGGAAAAACCATCAACCGAACTGAAGGCAATTTAGGGTACGATACAGCGCCTCAATTTTCGCC
>JAGOFG010000210.1 GCA_017997335.1 Flavobacterium sp.
AAAACTCAAATTAGTCTATAGAAAAATACGCTATTTAACCGGCTATTCCGATTCAGAAATAAATAATGTTCAATACAATTTAGTTCCTTATTTAATTTTGGAAGAGAATTTAAGCACCGAAAACAAAAAAGAAATCAAAGCCTTAGAATCATTTAAAGTAGCCTATGAATATTTGCTAAAGAAAGAAAAAGGAACTTTTCTGCCTACTTTAGGCGCTTTTGGGGGCCTAACCCACAGCAGTGTATTTGATGCAAACTCAACAACTCCTTTAATTCCAGGCATAAATACGCCAATTCATTTACAGTTAAATGAGATGACGATAAGTCCAAATTGGATGATTGGTGCAGGAATAAAATGGGAAGTTTTTGCCGGTTTTGAAAGAAAACATAAAGTTCATGAAGCCAAAATAAATATTGAACAAGTACAAAACCAAATTGATGACACCAAAGAAAAATTACAATTGCTGTTGGAAAACAATTATGTAAACTATTCGGTTTTGAACCAAAAAATAGAAATTGCATCACAACAAGAGAAAGTGGCTCATAACAATTTGAACTTAGCCATAAAACAATATAAAGAAGGTTTGATAAACATCTCTGAACGTTTAGAAGCTGAAAACGACTCTTATAAAGCATCTTTAAATAAAATAAACATCCTAATAGAACAGCGTTTGTCAGCTATTGAAACCATTATATCCACGGGCGAACTAACAAAACATATAACAAATTAAAAGGCAGAATCTATGAAATCGCCAAGATTCAAAAACAAAAATACAAATGAAGAATGGCGATACCATATTCCTTTAAAAAACAAATATTAACTACGTATGAAAAAAATAATCACTTTAGTGGCAATCGCAGCTTTGCTTATTGGTTGTGGAAAATCAAAAAAAGAAGCTCAAATTCAAGGAAAAGTAGAAAAAGAACAAATTTCCATAGTCAGTAAAATTCCTGGAAAAATAGTTCAACTATTAGTAAAAGAAGGCGACTTGGTAAAAAAAGGAGATACACTTGCTATCCTAGATCTTCCGGAAGTTGATGCTAAAAAATACCAGGCAGAAGGCGCGGTAACCTCTGCAAAAGCACAGTACAATATGGCTGTAAAAGGGGCTACTGAAAATCAAATTAAACAACTTGAAGCAAAAAAACAAGGCCTGAAAGAACAGTATGAATTTGCTCAAAAATCCATCAAACGATTGAGTAATATGCTCAAAGATTCCTTGGTTTCTCAGCAAACCTATGATGAAACATTTGCTAAATATCAAGGAGCACAAGCACAATACACTGCTGTTCAGGCAGAATTGAGCGAAGCAAAGAAAGGTGGCCGAATCGAGCAACAAACGATGGCTCTTGGTCAACAAGACAGAGCTGTTGGCGCATTGCAAGAAGTAGAAACTGCAGACAAAGAGCGTTATATCATTGCCCCTCAAGACATGAGCATCGAAACCATCACCCTAAGCTTGGGCGAACTTGCAATGCCTGGATATACCTTGTTTAATGGCTATATCGCCGATAGTGTTTATTTTCGTTTTACGGTTGCAGAAAACCAATTGGACAAAATAAAAAAAGGGCAGAAAATACTGACTCACATCCCCTATACAAAAAAAGACATAAAAGGAATTGTTACTACCGTAAAACAATTGGGTGCCTATGGAAACATTGCAACTGCCTATCCCGATTATGAAATGCAGGAAAGCTTGTTTGAAATAAAAATAACCCCTTTAAATAGCAAGGAAGCAAAAGACCTGATTACAAAAACCACCGTAACTATATCCCTATAAATCATGCAAAATTTCTGGACACTTCTTAAAAGAGAATTCAAACTCTTTTGGCAAAATAAAGTACTCCGATTGCTTTTTATTGGAGCGCCGTTGCTTTATGGTATTTTGTTAGGTTATGTTTATGGCAAAGGAAAAGTTACCGACTTACCGATCGTTGTGGTCGATGAAGATCGCAGTGAAATGAGTGCAAAGGTATTACAGATGTTTGATGATAATGAAGTCCTTAATATCACCTCATTATTATACGACCAAAATAATCTTTCCCAAATTGCCATAGAAAAAGAAGCAGCATGCGTCGTAATTATCCCAAAAGGCTTTGAAAAAATGGTGTTAACCAAAAAATATCCTGAAATTGTAACTATAGTAAACACCTCAAATGTTTTGACGGCTAATTATGCTTCTGGTGCTTTGCAACTTTGTCTTGGAACATTAAAAACAGGGGTTCAAATAGAAACATTACGCAAACAAGGAATACCTGAAAAATTGCTAGCAACACAATATGAACCTTTCAAAACAACCTTTATAAAAAAGAACAACCGCAGCACAAACTATATGTATTTCCTTTGGCCAGGAGTATTAGCAGCCGTTTTACAACAAGTTTTATTACTTGGTTTAGCCTTGTCTTTTGCGTCAGAATATGAGAACGACACCTTCAAAAAATTAGTAAAAAAAAGCCCTTCTTTGCTAAAATTGATGAGTGTTAAAATCATTCCCTATTTGGTGATGAGTTTCGGACTGTGGCTATTGTTTTGGTTATTTACCTTTTGGTTCAGGATTCCCTTTTATGACAACCTGCTTCCATTAACGTTTGTGGCAGGAATATTTGTGCTTTCTGTGTGCTTCATCGGAATTTTAGTTAGCATTATGATTCCGAACCAGTTAAAAGCAACCGAGATTTTAATGGTAATTGCTACGCCAAGCTTTATTTTGAGTGGATTTACTTGGCCTTTAAGTCAAATGCCAGTATGGGTTCAAGGCATTGCTAATTGCATCCCCTTAACTCATTTTCTAAAAGCTTTTCGAGTTTTGATTATTGAAGACGGAACGCTACCCCAAACTACTGGTTCCATTTGGAATATGGTTATTATTGGGACAATTTGCGGTGTTTTATCCTACATTGCTTTGTATTTCAAAAGAAAAAGTGTTTTAAAAGAAATTTAATATCCTGTTATATAAAAAAGCAAAAGGCATAAGAATTCAACTTATGCCTTTTGCTTTTTTATTCCACTTTGAAAGGGGATTATTTCTCTATTTCTTTCATGCTATCCATTTTCTTATGTGCTAAGAAACCGGCAATATCTTCAAAATGTTCCACTACCCTTTTGTTTCCAAATTCAAAAACCTTAGTTGCTAAACCGTCTAAGAAATCCCTATCGTGTGAAACCAATATTAAAGTTCCGTCAAAGTCGCGTAAAGCATCTTTGATAATATCTTTGGTTTTCATATCCAAGTGATTCGAAGGTTCATCGAGAATCAATAAATTTACGGGCTCAAGCAATAATTTAATCATTGCCAAACGGGTTTTTTCCCCTCCTGAAAGGACTTTTACTTTTTTGGTTACATCATCACCCTGAAACATGAAGGCTCCAAGAATATCTTTAATTTTAGTTCGAACATCACCTACAGCAATATCATCAATAGTTTCAAAAATAGTGGCATTTTCATTTAACAAAGAGGCTTGGTTTTGTGCAAAATAACCAATTTGTGCGTTATGACCTATTTCTAAACTTCCGCCATCTATTTCAATTTGTTTCATAATGGCTTTAATCATTGTCGATTTTCCTTCGCCGTTTTTCCCAACGAAAGCTACTTTTTGTCCTCTTTCAATAACAATATTAGCATCCTTAAAAACCACATGATTACCATACGATTTAGACAAATCTTTTACAATCACAGGATATTGTCCGGAACGGGCAGCAGGCGGGAATTTTAGTTTCAAGGCCGAAGTATCCACCTCATCAACCTGAACAATAACTAGTTTCTCTAACATTTTAACACGGGACTGAACGGCATCCGTTTTAGAAAACGTTCCTTTAAAACGATCGATAAAAGTTCTGTTATCAGCAATCATACGTTGTTGCTCATCATACGCTTTTTGTTGATGCACCCGTCTGTCTTTTCTAAGTTCTAAATAGTGAGAATATTTGGCTTTATAATCATAAATACGACCCATAGTTACTTCGATGGTACGGTTTGTAATAGTATCTACAAAAGCTCTATCGTG
>JAGOFG010000070.1 GCA_017997335.1 Flavobacterium sp.
TATTTGGCTAAAATGGTGGGACAGAAAAAGGCACGTGAAATTTTCTTCTTGGGACGCAATTATTCGGCTCAAGACGCGATGGATATGGGAATGGTAAACGCTGTGATTCCACATGCTGAATTAGAAGATGCGGCTTACGAATGGGCACAGGAGATTTTAGGAAAATCGCCAATGGCTATCAAAATGTTGAAATTTGCGATGAATCTAACGGATGACGGAATGGTGGGACAACAGGTTTTTGCCGGTGAAGCCACAAGACTTGCGTATATGACCGAAGAAGCTAAAGAGGGCAGAAATGCATTCTTGGAGAAAAGAAAGCCAAATTTTGAGAAAAAATGGTTGCCTTAATCGCGTTTAATGTTTAAAGTTCTTTGAATAGGTTCTTTAAACTTTTAAACCTTATACCTTAAACTAAATTTTAAAAATGGAAAATTTTACAAACGAAACGCTTGACACCAGTCAGCTTCCTAAATTTGAGGAAGTCGCTTTTACGGCTTTGCATCCTAAATACTTGTTAGTGGTTTTGATTGGTTTGTTGAGAACCATTGCAATACTTGTTCTGATTCCAACTGTCGTTTCGATGTTTAAACCTGAGTTTTTTTCAGGAAGAATTTGGTTGATTTTGGGAATTATAATTCCTATTTTTTCCATTTTGTTGGTCGTTTTTTCTAGTATTGGATTCAAGAAAAAAGGATTTGCATTTAGAGAACACGACGTGCTTTATAGATACGGAATTATTGCTACAAATACAATTGTAATTCCTTACAATAGAGTACAACACGTAGCTTTACATGAAGGATTAGTTTCGCGTTATTTTGGTCTGGCCAAAATAGAAATTTTTACCGCTGGTGGAAGTTCTAGTGATATTGAAATTCCGGGAATCGAAAAAGAACAAGCCGAAAATATCAAACAATTGCTGATGGGTAAAATACAAAAACAATTGTAATGGGAGCCGATTTTAGTCAGCCACAAAGGCAATCTGTAATAGGGATTTTGGTCATGTTTTTTTACACGCTACAGCAATACGCCAGAGCGTTGTGGCCTATGATTGTGATTTGGGTTTTTAAGTTTGATGAAGTCAATAAAGCCTATTTTTTGCTTGGGATGTTAGCTGTTTTTGTAAGTATTGGAGTTATTTCGTATTTGAAATATCTGAATTTTACTTTTTTGTTAGATTCAGAAAACCAGGAATTTATCATTACGGAAGGTGTTTTTAATAAAACTAAAACCGCTATTCAACTCTGTAAGATTCAACAGGTGAATATCAATCAGTCTTTTGTTCAAAAGTTAATTGGTGTTTATGAATTAAATGTAGACACGGCCGGAAGCAATAAAAAAGAAGGCGCTATAAAAGCAATTTCACATGAATTGGCTTTGGAATTGAAATCCCGTTTATTAGAAAATGAAGAAAAAAATACTGTAATTGGAACTGCAGAAACTACCTTAGAGGAAACCGAACAAAAACTATTTGAAGCAGTCCATCCCTTTATAAAAATAAGTTTTTTGAGTTTGTTAAAAGTTGGGATTACTTCAAATTATGGAAGGAGTATTGCCTTACTGCTGGTTTTCTTTAGTACGATTTACGAGAATTTGCAAAATTTTGGAGAAGAAAATGCTATTTATGAAGAAAAAGTAGGGACTTATATTGACCAAAACTTCATTTTTCAAACCATTTTACTATCAATAGTATTATTGTTTGGTATCGTTTTGGTTATCAATATAATTCGTATCATTTTTAAATATTATGACTATAAAATAACCCGACAAAAAGGGTCTTTGCTATTGTCTTTTGGCTTGTTGAATACAAAAAGCACCATCATCAAACCTGAAAAGGTTCAGATTACAACGATAAGAAGGAATTATTTCCAAAAGAAAATGGGGATCTTAGAGCTAAAAATAAAACAAGCAACAAGCGGAGAACGAGAAGAACGCAAGTCGGCAATAGAGATTCCAGGATGCAGTGAGACCGAGAGAGATTCGATATTGAAATTATTGTTTCATACAATTCCCGAAAAAGGATTATTACTTCAGCCTAATGTCCGCAAACTTGTTTTTGCTGTTTTTCTAACGATTGGACTACCTTTGTTAGGATTTATCGCAGTTGGGTATTGGCTTGAGCCTGTATTTTTTGAATACAGTTACATTTTGCCGTTTTATATTGTTTTTGTTGGATTAGTTCAGTTTTTTAAATTTAAAAATAGCCGATTATTCATCAACGAAAATTTTATAATAAAACAAAGTGGCGCTTGGGATGTGAGTAATGATATTATTGAGCCTAGTAAAATACAAGCAATTACAACCTCGCAGCTTTTTTGGCATGAAAAATTAGACATAGGTTCGGTAACTTTGCATACAGCAGGAGGGAATATTACTTTTCAATTGGGTAATTTTACCAAAATAAAACACTATGTCAATCTGTGGTTGCACAAAATAGAAACTTCTGATAGTAATTGGATGTAGTTTAATGAATTTATTTCAGTATTTATTTAATTGGGCAACCAAATAAATAATAAACAATTAACCGATTAAACAGTTAAACTTTTTAAATAAAAAAAATATGAGACATTGGATTGAAGCTGCACGATTGAGAACATTACCATTATCCGTTTCTGGTATCATTGTGGGGAGTATGTATGCTTTAGGACACGCTACAGAAAGCGAGCTTACGCCTTCAGACGTTTTTAATTGGAAGATATTTGGTTTTTCGATTTTAACGACGCTAGGATTGCAAGTATTATCCAATTTTGCCAATGATTATGGCGATGGGATGAAGGGAACTGACAATGAGGATAGAGTGGGACCAAAACGGGCAATTCAAAGCGGAGTAATTTCACCTCAAGCCATGAAGCGCGCTATTGTTATTACTTCAGTTCTTACGTTGGTTTCGGCGATGTTATTAATTTATTATGCCTTTGCGGATACTAATTTATGGTACTCTTTGTTTTATTTAGTGTTAGGAATTTTGTCGATTATTTCAGCAATTCGCTATACGATTGGGAATAAGGCATACGGATATCGTGGGTATGGAGATTTATTTGTCTTTGTATTTTTTGGCTTGGTAAGTACTTTGGGGGTCAATTTTTTATATTCCAAACAATTAGATCCTGTGTTGATTTTGCCGGCTGTTGCTATCGGATTATTGAGTGTGGGTGTTTTGAATTTGAATAATATGCGTGACGAAGCTTCTGATAGAAAATCAAATAAAAACACAATTGTAGTTAAAATGGGAGGGTTAAAAGCCAAAAAATACCATTATTTTTTGATTGTTACAGCTATGATAGCAGTGTTGTTTTTTGCAATTCTGGAGGATTTTCATTTCGATCAATATTTGTTTTTAATAGCGTATGTTCCTTTAGTAAAACATTTAATTACTGTCAATAAAAACAAAGATCCTAATGCATTAGATCCTGAATTAAAAAAATTAGCCTTGAGTACATTTGCACTTTCCGTTTTATTGGCTTTGTGTATGGTTTCCTTAATTCAAGATATAATTGTGAATCTCTTTTTAGGAGGTAGATAAAATTTAGAAAAAGATAATTAGTAAGAATTGAAAATAGTCTTTTACGAAAAACCATTTTTCTTTAACTTAAAACAATAAAAATGAAAATAACATTTTACGGCCACGCCTCTTTGGGTATCCAAGTTGGTGGAAAATATATCTTAGTTGATCCTTATATTTCGGCAAATCCAAGTGCAGCGCATATTGATATTGAGACTTTGAAAGCTGATTATATTTTAGTAACGCATGCACACGGAGATCACATTCTAGATGTGGAGGCAATTGCAAAAAGAACCAATGCTATAATTGTTTCCAATGCTGAAATTGCGGGTTATTATTCCCAAAAAGGGTTTCAATCCCATCCCATGAATCACGGCGGAAGCTGGAATTTTGACTTTGGAAAAGTAAAATATGTAACGGCGATTCATTCTAGTTCGTTTCCTGACGGAAGCTACGGAGGGAATCCAGGTGATTTTGTGATCGAAGGCGAACATAAAAACATATATATTGCTGGAGATACGGCACTCACGATGGATATGAAACTGATTCCGATGCGCACCAAACTTGACTTGGCGATTTTACCAATAGGAGATAATTTTACCATGGATGTCGAAGATGCAATCATTGCTTCTGATTTTGTGGCGTGCGACAAAATTCTGGGCTATCATTACGATACTTTTGGGTATATTGAAATTGACCATGAGGAATCTATCCGTAAATTTTTCAATAAAGGAAAAGATCTGATGTTGCTGGAAATCGGCGAATTTATTGAGTTGTAATTTAGGTCAGCGGGGCCAAAGTTTAATAAGGAGCTTTTTCCAGCTATTCGTTGCAATCTTTTTTTAAGCTTCCAGCCTTTTGAAGGCTGGAAGCTTAAAAAAAGGATTTCCACTGCTATCTGGGCTAGGATTCTCGTTGATTAAGCTGTTTTTTTGTAATCTGCGAGTCCTGACGCTTTGGGATTATATATTTCGTGTTTAAATTTTAAAGAATTCTAAATCAATCATGCAAAATAAATATTTTATCGTTATATTCCTGTTTCTATTTACTGCAAATACCGTTTTGGCTCAAAAAGACGGTTATTGGGATAAAACCCGTGCAACAACTGAAGAAATATCCGTTTCAGCCAGAGACAGAATCGTTATAAAAACCCAAGATTTCCCGGAAGGAACCACTGAAGTGGTTTATAGAATAACACTTTTGGATAAAAATCAGCAAATGGCGAGCAGTTTGGTTTCGGTTTTAAAAGCCATTCCAGATCCTACAGGAATCAGTCAGGGTTCAGCAGGAGCGGTATTTATCTTGTCTAAAATCTCTGGAGATGACAAATGCAAGTATGCCGTTTTTTCTAGCGCTGATTTGGCCAAAAAATATAAAGAAAGCGGAAAAACGGATAATGCGTGTTTGGTGCAAGACACGCCGGTTAGCAAGGATGCCAAACTACTTTCTACAGATAAATCAGCTTGTATGCAAGCTAGTTCTGGGAACTTATGGTTTGGTTTCGAAAGTAAAAACTGGATCATGAGCCAAAAAATTATTTTCGAAGTGGTGCCGTGGGTCGATAACAAACTCAGTCGCGGTTGGACACTTGAAAACAGAAAAGCAATTATTGATCAATGTAAAACTTCTAATTTGGCACAAAAAATGTCCAATTCAGATGATTTTTGCGTGTGTATTCTAGATAAAATACAATCCAAGTACAAGTTTAAGGAATTCCAAAAATTATTGGCTGTAGAACGTGGTAAAGCGTTCAAGGATTTTGGTGATAATTGTTTTGGCGAAAGCAGCCTTTCGAAAAGTGTGTATGACGATTTGCGGAAGCAAGCTGCTGTATTAGCAAAACAAGGGAAACAAGGCGAAGCTATCAGTAAATTGACCATAATAATTAATGATGGAAAGGCAACCGCTTTAGATTATAGTGCTATAGGAAACAGTTACCTGTTGACCAAACAATACGGTAAAGCGATTAAATTCCTGAAAGATGGCGAAAAACTAGATCATGTGGAGTTATTGATACAACTGAATTTAGCGCATGCGTATTTGTTGAATGACAATTACGCTATGGCAAAAGCCATTTACAAAAAATACCAATCACAAAATGTAACCGATAGCTTGAGCTGGAGACAAAAAGTAAAACAAGATTTCGCTGCTTTTAAAAAGGAGGGAATAGCCTCCAACGATTTTGAAAGAGTTTTGAAATTGATGGATAAATAGTTTTGAATTTTAAAACTTATAGGCCTTATATGTTTTAATGAAGCGATTAATTTGTTTTACCCAATAAGTAATGTAATGGCATTTAAGTTTGGATAAAATGAAATAGATACAAATTGACTAGATTAAAATAATTCATAATTTTCTTGAAAGCAACCTACCACAAATACATTCTCAATTTCAAGCGCCCATCTGGAACTTCCCGTGGCGTTATGACTGAAAAAGAAACTTGGTTTATCGTCTTGGAGCAAGACGGTAAAAAGGGAATTGGCGAATGCGGAATTCTTCGGGGATTGAGTATTGATGACCGGCCGGATTATGAAGAAAAGCTACAGTGGACTTGTGATAATATTCAGCTTGAAAAAGACCAACTTTGGGAAGCATTATTAGAATTTCCTTCGATACAATTTGGAGTGGAAATGGCGTTCCAATCTTTAGTGAGTGAAAGCCCTTTTTTGTTGTTTCCTTCTGACTTTACAAATGGTGCAAAATCGATACTCATAAATGGTTTAGTTTGGATGGGCGAGGAGGCTTTTATGAAGCAACAAATAGAGGAAAAATTAGCACAAGGTTTTACTTGCATTAAACTCAAAATTGGAGCGATAGATTTTGATAAAGAACTGCAATTATTACGGTTTATTCGGGAACATTTTACTCCGGAACAAGTCGAAATACGGGTAGATGCGAATGGCGCTTTTAATGAAATTTCAGCTTTAGATAAATTAACACAACTATCTGA
The DNA here is from genome assembly GCA_017997335.1 of Flavobacterium sp. Classification (GTDB taxonomy): domain Bacteria; phylum Bacteroidota; class Bacteroidia; order Flavobacteriales; family Flavobacteriaceae; genus Flavobacterium. Next base: position 6,450 of record JAGOFG010000070.1, read on the forward strand.
ATTTAAACTACATAGTATAGAACAGCCAATACAAAAAAATAACACTGACAGTATGGCAGAACTGTGCAAAATCACTCCTTTTCCTATTGCGTTGGATGAAGAGTTGATTGGTGTGTTTTCTTTGGCGGAAAAAGAACAATTATTACTAAAAATAAAGCCGCAATACATTATTTTGAAGCCTAGTTTTATAGGTGGTTTTCGAGGGACTCAAGAGTGGATTTCTTTGGCTAAAAAGCATAAAATAGGATGGTGGGTTACCTCAGCGCTAGAGAGTAATATTGGACTAAATGCTATTGCACAATGGACCTTTTTGCAACACAACTTAATGCCACAAGGATTAGGAACTGGAGCTCTTTTTACGAATAACTTTGACTGTCCGCTGCAGGTTTTACAAGGCCAATTATGGTATAAAAAAGAGTTGGATTGGGCGTTTGATTTTAATCTTTTCAAATAGATTACTTGATCGTTTTCTTTTGTTCGCCATCTCCTAATAAAACAGATAAGGTTTTTAAGCTTGGTGTACGATCTGCAATGAGTTTCATGACACTGACGAACGGAATAAAAAGAATCATGCCTGCAGCACCCCATAAAATACCTCCTACGATTATTGCTATAATGATGACAAGCGTGTTTATTTTCAAACGATTTCCCACAGCAAACGGAAATATTAGATAAGCTTCGAGTAGTTGAACAATAGAAAAAACGGCAATAACAGCTAACGGATACCAAATTGAATTGTACGTTATCCAAGAAATTGCGATAGGTAATAGCGACGATATCATTATTCCAACATAAGGGATAAAGGTTAAAATTGAGGCTATAAAACCAAAAAGAAAGGGGTGAGGCACGCCAATAAGCAACAATCCAATACTGTTTAAAAGTCCAACTATTAGATACACCACTAACATTCCTTTTATAAAATTGTAATAGGCATTGATGGTTTCAACAAGAATTTCGTGAATGGTATTTTTTTTCTCTTTGGGAAAAAGCTCATACAAAGCGTTCGATAACATCTGGCGATGGAAAAGTATCAATGTTGAGAAAACAGGAATCATTAACAGAAAAAAGACAGATTCCGACAAGGAATAGGCGGTATTTCGAACTATTGAAAAAGCTTGTGAACCGGAATTGTTGAGTGTATTATTGATGAATTCCGTTTGTTTTTTTAAACTAATGTCAAATCGTTCCGAAATAAAAACACTCAATTGATTAATTGTTTCACTTAGTTTGATTCTTAATGATTGCCATTCCTCAAGAAACTCTGAAAACTGCACGAATAATAGATAAATGATAGCACCTGCCAAAAGTGTTACTCCTAAAATAGAAATAACAATTGCAATTCCTTTATTAATCCCTTTTGTTTCCATCCATTTACAGATAGGATACAAAATAAAACCAACTAGCAATGAAAAACTTAGCGGAATAAATAGTGTTTTGCCAAAGTAAAGAATCAAAGACAACAATACTATAAATTGAAGTATTTCTAAAACTGAAAACCGCCTGCTGGTTTGAAATAGATCGGGAATTTTTGAAGATTGCTTCATACCAATAGTCTGTTATAGCCGTTTATTACTTTTATTTTTTGCATTGTTCAACTCCTTAATTTATAGCAATTTCAATGACGATTGAAAAAAGGTTTGTCTGATTTAATTAGATTATTTATACCTTCTTAACGATGCTAATGCTTTTTGTTCTATTTTTTTTTGAAAAAAACCAGTCCAGCCAAATAGATAACCAGCCATTCCAAAAGCTTGTTTAGACCATTTCCAGATGTCGAAATAATCAGTATGTCTGATAATCAAACCGTCTTTAAACTGAAATTGCGCTTGAATTACATTTACTACTTTTCTATTGGTTTTACTAAAGTTGTAGGTCGCTTTCCATTTTGCAGAACCAACGTATTCATCAGCTTTTACTTCCGAGAATTCAATTTTAATATTCCCTTTACTTTTTTCTAGCAACATTTTCCACATTTGGGACACATCATTTTCTTTTAATAAGCCAAAAGCAGGATCACGAAACTCAATTTTAGAATGATAGCATTCACACATTGCTGAAGCATCGGCATTGGAAAAAGCAGTATAGAACTTAATAATGGTTTTTTCGTTTGCAGTCATAATTACATAAAGTGTCTAGTAAAAATAATGATTTTTTACGTTAAAATTTAGGTTTTAAAATGGAATCTAGTAAAAAAAAATATTTTCAGGCTCTTAATTTCGAAAGACAAAAGAAAATTGTTGTGTGATTTTCAGTAGAGTAGCGCCATTTAATCCTGAATTTTAAACACAAAAAAAGAGGATAGATAAGTTTCTATCCTCTTTAATAATGTATTAAAACGGTATTGAGTGTTGTTCCTATTTATTTAGCGGCAGGAATAATATCAATTATTACCGTACGATTATAAAAACGCTCTTCAGGAGTTTTATTCTCAAAAGGAGATTTGTTTTCATTTTCACCATAACCTGAAACGTCAAATTTAACATCGTTTCTACCGGCTTTAGTTAAACTGTTTTGGATTATGTTTTTCACATCGTTTGCACGAGCAAGAGACAATCCTTGGTTATAAACTTCGTCACCAATAATATCAGTATGACCTTTGATAAGAACCGTTGCTCCAACAGGAATTTTAGGCATTACTATTTCGGTAAGGTATTTTTGATACATCGTAATTGCTTTAGCATTATTAAATTCATAGATAATGCTATATCTCAAACCTTCTTCTGTTTTTGCAGGACTCCAAAGCACCATGTGAACCGGAGTTTCTTTCTCTACAATTTTGCCGCTTTTAGTTTGACCAATCATTTTTACTTTGTAATCACCTTCTGGACGATTACCTAAAATTGATTTTCCAGGAATTTTAACTTCTTCTTGAGTGTAAGGTCCAAAAGATTGTACTTTACCTTTTTCGTCTGCTATTTGTAATGACCAAGATGATAATGCTTCACCAGCTCCTTTATTATTGAAAGTAACATAACTTTCAACTGGTGCTTCTTGTGAGGCAACAATCTGTACTGGTTTTAATGGTGCATCAGGACCACTTTGAAATTCCATCAATAAATCAGGAGAGTTACTTTCGATAGAAACTCTACGATCTCCTTCACGTAGTAAAACTAATTCTAATGTTCCACCTGGTTGTTCTGATGGGATATTTGGTTTACTTTGACCTTTAGTGGTAATTCTAGTTGGATTTATTGCAAATACATTTACCAAATAGGTTTTAACAGATTCTGCCATAGCAAGACCATCTGTATTGCCATTATTAGAGGAACCCACCAAAGTAATTGTCGCTGAAGGATTTTTTTGCATGCGATCTCCAAGGATGTTTAGCACATTATAATAAACAGTCATTTGACGTTTAGAACGATCTGATAAATTTTTTGGAGCAAATGTTTCCAATTGATCTTCTTTGAAGTCTTTTACTTGATTTTTCGTTAATAAAACATAACGATTTGGAATCTCTGTTGATCCTTCATTAAAGAAAACATAGTTTCTAAGCGGGAAAATTTCAGTCATTCTTCTTTCTCCGGGAACATTGCTAGGAGAATTTACGGAGAATTGCACTTCACGGTCTTTAGCCATATCCGTTGCTTCTTGAATGTTTTTTCCTTGTCCAAATTTAAGTGCGACACCAGCTCTTACGGTCGTGTTATTCCAAGTTTCTGTTGAGCGTGGATTTTGACCAAAATAGGGTTGGAAAGAAACAAAAGGAGACAATACAAATTGTGTTTTGTTACTATCTGACGAAAGTGGAATATCATATCCTGCTCCAATTTGCATTGAAATAATTGTTTTTTCGATATTGTCAAGATCACCTTTTACTGCTGGGCTTAATGCTTGGTCAGGGAAAGCTTGGTTAACACCTAATTGGTATGTAAATGATTTATCCATGTTGAAAGCCAAACGTGGACCTCCATAAAGGTAAAAATTAGATTTAAAAGGAGCGAAACGCACACTCGGTTCTACCGTTATGTAACTAAGATCAGTAGATAAATCTGCTGGACAGTCACAATCAGTTAGTACCTGATTAAAAGAACCTTTACGGTTGTCAAAACCTGATTGTAACATAACTCCCCATCTGGAAGTAGCAGGACGATATTCTAAAAGTGGCGCAATAAAAAGACCAACACCATCTCCATCATGAAAAGTAGCAGGAGGTGTAAAAGCAGCATTCAGCTTATTTGTAGATCCACGGTAAAAATTAGAATTGGCTCCACCAGCAACACCAAAGTACCATGAAGGTTTAGCGTATTTAACTGCTTGTGCTTGAACTGGAGTTTGAAAACTTAACAATGATAAAGCAATTATTGCAACGCTTTTGATGTTAAGGTGATTTGGAGACCATGAAACACATGGTTTCTCAGTGTATTTAGTTTTTGATTTCATTTTTTATGTATTATATTATTAGGTTTTATTTAAATAAATCCCGCCCGAAGACGGGAGATTTAAGTATTATATTAGTTACTTAGTTCGCAGGGATATTAATAATCGTATTTACCATAGTTACTGAGGCAACTAATGAAATGGCTCTTCCGTTCAATACCGTTTCTTGACCAACTGGAGTTGTACTATTCCCTGGAGATGATAGTGTTACACCACTATTTGCGATAATGGTTCCTACCATTACACCACCACCACCGTAGTTAATTACTGCTGTACTACCTACATACCAATAAACATTTTTAGCCAAAGCTCCACCTATCAACTTAACACTTCTTGAAGCTGCTGGAGAACCAACTGTTAATGAAGACTCTGCTTGGAAATACCAAACTGCATTTGGATTTCCTTGAGCATCTAATGTAAGATCACCATTTGTAATTTTATAGGTGCCACTTGCTGATTTGTAAGTGCCTGGCGCCAATGTTAAGGCTCCTAACTCACCAGATCCTTGATCACTTCCTCCTGGTTTTGAAGCTGGGGAAATACTATTATAAAGTGCTCTTGCTTCATTCAATCCGTCTAATGCTTTTTGTGCTTTTGTAGCATTTCCTGGTACTGGTGCAGCAGTAAAGATTCCGCCAGCTACTAATCCGTTATTAAGAGGGGTAACTGTATATACTTCAAAAGGTGAAGCTAAAATATCAGTGAATCCAGTTACTAATGTAGAAGCAGCTGTTGTTCCGATACCTCCGTTATTAATTCTAGAATTCAGCCCCTGATTCGTGATTCCAGCGTTTCCACCAAATACTCCGAAGAATAAACCTGCAGTTGGAGCAGGGGCATTAACAACCAATGTTGTAAAGCTCCACACATAGTCATTTGCCAAAGCAACACCTGCAGTATTTTTTGCAGCAATTGTAATTGTAGCTGTATAAACTTTTCCTTCCAATAGATCAATTGTTGGAATAAAAGTGGCTGTTGTTCCAGAATAAGTTACGGCTCCAGCAATAGTCGTTGTACCTTGTTTTAAGGTAAAATTTGTTGCATTAATTGTTGACGGATCCATTGTCATACTAAAGTTTGCAGTGATGGTTTTATTAAGACTAATTCCTGTTGTTTTATCGATTGGATCTGTAGATGTTACAATAGGAGCAACTAAAGCACCTGTTGTAAATTTCCATACATAATCAGCTATTATAGCTGTGTTGTCTAAGTTTGTTACCGTTTTAGAAACAGTAGCAGTATAAACAGTATTAGCTACTAAAGGCGATGCTGGAATGAAGGTAGCTGTTGAACCACTATATGTTACAGTTCCAGAAACAGCTGTAGTTCCTTGTTTTAAAGTATAAGTAGTTGTAGTAATAGTTGAAGCCTTCATTGGCATATTGAAGTTAACACTAACTAATTTGTTTAAAACAACATTATTAGTGTTGTTTTCTGGATCAGTAAAGGTAACCATTGGTCTAATGGTTGCACCAGTACTAAATGTCCATACATGGTCCGTTTGTAATGCGTTACCCCTAAGGTCTTTTACTGTTCTCGTTATTCTTGCACTATAAGTTGTGTTAGAAACAAGTAAAGCTGATGGGGTAAAGGTTGCTGTAGTACCAGCGTAAGTGATTACACCTGGTATTAGTGCAGCACCGTTATTTAAAATAAACGAAGACTGATTTATTGTTTCAGGATTCATCTCTTCATTAAACGTAGCAGTGATAATTTGGTCAAGAGGAACGTTAGTAGCTCCAGGTTCTGGAATTGTATTAATCACAATAGGACAAACCCCGTTTATTTCTTCGAAATCGTCTTTCGCACAGCCTGAAATTAATGCAATAAATAGTATTGCAAAGGTTAAAAGTAAATTTTTTGTTTTCATTTTATTTTATTGAGTTAGTCACTTAATTTCTGTATATTTATACCTTTAAAATCAAGGATATGGAAGTGTTTGAAGGCCAAAGCATACTAAACTTTATAAAAGAATTGCCAAATGATGAATCTTGCAAAGCTT
>JAGOFG010000211.1 GCA_017997335.1 Flavobacterium sp.
GTGAAAGTTAGTGAGTCTGATTTTAGAAATTTCAGATTTAGAAATAACAACAATGCTAAAGAAGGCGACAAAAAAGCAGAAACAGTAAAAGATACTGCAAAAGCTAAAAAGACCAATTTTACAGACGATTGGGAAATGCCAAAGGAAAATACGATTACAGCTTGGTATTGTCCTGAAATTCCTGTGAATCAAGGTCCAGAAAATTATTGGGGATTGCCAGGTTTAATCCTAGAAGTTAACGATGGGAAAACAGTGATATTGTGTTCTAAATTAGTTCTAAATTCTAAAGAAAAAGTTGAAATAAAACCAGCTTCTAAAGGAAAAGTGGTAACTCAAAAAGAATATGACGAAACCGTGAAAAAGAAAATGGAAGAAATGCGAGAAATGAACTCAGGTCCAGGCGGTCAACGTGGTGGATTTAGAATGGGAGGCGGACGTTAATTTTCAAAAAAATCACATGAAAAAAATATTTTTTATCCTTATAATGGCACTTACTACAAGTGCCTTTTCTCAAAATATACGTTTCGAAGGAACTGTTAAAGATACTACAGGAGTAGGTTTGGAAATGGCTAATATTATGGCGATTAACCAACAAACAAAAGCCATGGATGCTTATGCTATTACAAACGAAGCGGGAAAATTTATTCTAAATTTAAAAGCGAGCACAGCTTATACACTAAAAGTAAGCTATATTGGTTTTCAAACCTTTGAAAAAACGGTTACAACTGGAACAACTACGATGAATTATCCAGTGGTTTTAAAAGAAGGAACTCAACTAAACGAAGTAGAAATCGTACACGAAATGCCAGTGAGTGTTTCGGGAGATACCATTATTTATAATTCGGATTCGTTTACCAATGGTACAGAACGAAAGTTAGAAGATGTCTTGAAAAAGCTTCCAGGTGTTGAAGTAAATAAAGATGGGGAAATTGAAGTAGAAGGTAAGAAAGTTCAAAAAGTAATGGTAGAAGGAAAAGATTTCTTTGACGGTGATACAAAGTTAGCTACCAAAAATATTCCTGCAGACGCTTTAGATAAAATTCAAGTTTTACGTAATTATAACGAGGTTTCTAATTTAAAAGGATTAGAAAATAACGAAGAAAGTATCGCCATAAACATCAAACTTAAAGAAGGGAAAAAGAATTTCTGGTTTGGAGATATGATGGCTGGAATTGGTGTTGGAATGGAAGACACCCGATTCATAGTCAATCCGAAGTTGTTTTTTTATAGTCCGAAATACAGTTTAAATGTAATTGCTAATGTGAATAATATTGGAGAATTACCATTAACAGCTCAAGATTATTTCAAGTTTACAGGTGGTTTTAAAAATATGATGCGTAAAGGTGGTTCGTCTTTTAATGTAGCTTCTAATGACTTAGGAATTATGGGACTTCGAAATAATCAAGCAGCTAATATTGAGTCTACTTTTGGAGCAGCTAACTTTAGTTTTAATCCCTCGAAAGCTTGGACTTTAAGTGGTTTTGGAATTTTGTTAGGAAATAAAACCGAAATTGAAACTACAACGATTTCAAATCGTACAGATAATTTACCTGACGGATCAACCGAAACTACAATAGAAAATCGCGAAGATTTTACGAGACAAGATAGTAAACAAGTGTTGTTTAAATTAAGTTCAAGTTATGTGCCTTCAGAAAAAGTACATTTCGATTATGATGCGTTAGTTAAGTTTTCTGATCAAAAAGAAAATACAAGTGTATTTTCAAGTTTGTTGTCTGATATTTATACAGGAAAAGAACAAAATCCATTTTCTATTAATCAAAACTTAAATTATTATTACACGTTAAGTGAAAAGCATGTTTTTGCTTTTGAAATGCAACACTTGTATCAAAAAGAAGATCCGTTTTATAATGCTAATTTAGAAACGTTGCCATTTGCTCCTTTGTTAATAGGATATGTTAATGAAGGTGCTGGAGTACGAGACGATATAACTCAAAATCGTTTTGTGCAAACCAATAAAGTTGATTCAAAATTTGATTATTATTATATGTTAACTCCAAAAAGCAATATCAATTTGACTTTAGGAAACACTTATTCATATCAAAATTTTGATTCTTCAATTTTCCAGATATTGAACAACGGGACACAGAATAATCTAACGGATGCAACTTCAGTAAATGATGTAAATTATGCATTTAATGATGTGTTTTTAGGTGTGCACTATAAATTTATGTTAGGTAAATTCACTTTTAATCCTGGATTTAGTGTGCATCAATACAATATGAACGATGAACAATTAGGCGCGTCAAACAAGCAATCTTTTAATAGATTTTTACCTGATGTTTACGCACTGTGGCAAATTAAAAAATCGGAAACGTTAACTTATAATTATTCGCTTTCTAATAATTTTACCGATATTAATAGGTTAGCTCAAGGTTATGTGTTTTCAAGCTACAATAGTTTGTTTAGTGGAAATAGATTTTTAGAAAATTCAACTTCTCAAGTGCATTCGTTGCGTTATTTTAAATACAACATGTTTAATTTTGAGAATATTTTTGCTAATATTTCGTATACAAAACAGCTGGAAGCTATTAAAAATAGAGCATTATTATTAGGTGTAAATCAAATTTCATCATCAGAAAATATGAATTCTAATTTTCCAGATGAAAGTTTGTCTGCAAGTGGAAATTATGGTCGTTCGTTTGCAAAATATTACAAAGCAAATTTAAGAGTTGGAGTAAACTGGTCTAAATCGAATAATATTCGTGTTTATCCTGACGCTGACACGGATCCAAATAACAATCCATCTGAAGTGCAAACCATCGAATCATATTCTCAAAGTTATGGTTTGAGCTTTTCAACGAATTATAAAACATTGCCAAATTTAACTTTGGGTTACAATTATTCAATTAATGACAACTTTTCGGATATAATTTATGTTGATAGTCCAACGGTTACTTTGGAATATTTCTTCTTAGATGCGTTTTCATTTGTTTCGGAGTATTCTTATTTTCATAATAGAAATAAAGCCAAAACAATTGATAGCGAATATGATTTCTTAACAGCAAGTTTAATGTATCAAAAGAAAGATAGTAAGTGGGAATGGAAACTTTCAGGAACCAATTTGTTAGATACTAAATCTTTAGATACTAACAGTTTTAGTCAATTAGGAGGAACTAGTACTTTTTCAAGTTATAGAGTACAGCCGAGATTTGTTATTTTGAGTTTGAAGTATACTTTATAAAAAACAAAAAGACCTGAAATTTCAGGTCTTTTTTTATTTAAGTTTTTCTTCAATTGCTTTTAATCTCTTTTCTAAAGCTTCGTTTTTTTGTTTTTGAAGTTCTAATTCTAGTTTTAGTGCTTCAATTGTTTTTTGCTGTTCTTGTATTGATTTTACAATTGGAACAACAAATTCGGCATATCGTAAACTGTAAAAATCATTTTCGTTTTTTGGGATATCTACGCCACTAAAATCATAGTTGACTTTCTTGGCCGTTTGTTCCACTTCTTGAGCTATAAATCCAGAATATCTAATGTTGTTGTTTTGACTTTTTGGATCAATAGCTTTGAAATTATAATTATAAGTGACAGGCTTAAGGTTTAAAATAAAATCCAATCCAACAACATTATTTAGTATGTTTTCTTTTAAGCGTCCATCAGATAAATTAGACCATCCAACAGCCCCGCCAATACTTGTAATGTCAAAATTACCAAGTCTAATTTGATTGTCTCCTGATATATATGCATTAAATCCTATTGCGGTTGAATTGTTGTAATCTCCTGAATTATAGGCATTGTAACCAATAGCGGTGTTGTAATTCCCAGAATTATTTGAAATTAGTCCGTTATTTCCAATGCTTGTGTTAAAAGAACCATTGTTGTTGTTTGATAAAGAGTTGTTTCCCAAAGAAATATTATGGTTTCCAGAAGTATTATTCATCAAAGCATTGTAGCCTAAACTTACATTGTTTTCTCCTGTATTATTGTTTTTTGAAGCATTTCTTCCAAT
>JAGOFG010000212.1 GCA_017997335.1 Flavobacterium sp.
GTACAGTCGATATTTTCAAATATCGGACGTTTGCCCGTTATTTGCTCAATACCATTAAGTACTTCAATGTTTGAATTTGATAAGTTATCTACCACATACACGTCATAACCAGCTTCAAGTAGCGCCACTACAGTATGTGAGCCAATATAGCCCGTACCACCTGTAACCAACACTTTTGGTGATGATGTAAACATGCTCATCATTTGCTTTAGTTTTTTTGTTACTTCCATAATTGTTGTGGATAAACTCCTTCACGAATTAATTTACTAATTTGCAATACGACTTGCGGACGATCTTCGGCATAAGTTACACCAAACCATTTAGCTGGCGTATCAATTACCTCACAGGTAGCTTGATTATTGCTAATCAACTCATCAACCACTGTTGGAATGTAATATTCTGATTTAGGCTCCATGCCGCGCTCTGTCAAAAATTTTGCAAATGATTTTTCAGAAAAAGCGAAATAATCAGGTGTAAAGCCCCACATATTCATAGAAACTAACGAAGCATTAGGAATAGTCTCATAACCACCATGTTCCAATGGATATTGAATAACCCCACTTTCACACTCTATTTTAGTACGCTCTACCACCGAAGTCAAAAGTTTTTGTTCATTTACGCTACAAATCCCACGGTTTACAGCACCACTTTCCGACAACGTATTACTAATATGGTAACCTATCATGCAATAACGGCCAACTTGACCTGTTACATTGGTCAAAAAATCAGCTAATAGTTGATACGATTCGCGTCCATAAAAATCATCAGAATTGATGACCGCAAAAGGTGTATCAATCACATCTTTTGCCATCAATACGGCGTGATTGGTTCCCCAAGGTTTAACACGTTCTTTATCGTAAGCGATACCCTGTGGTACGCTGTCTATTTCTTGAAAAACCACTTCAACAGGAACGTGATTTTCGTATTTACTTACAATTTGTTTGCGAAATTCAGCTTCAAAGCTGTGGCGAATAACAAAAACTACCTTGCCAAATCCTGCTCTAACAGCATCGTAAACAGAATAATCCATAATGGTTTCACCATTAGGACCAACGCCATCTAACTGTTTGAGACTCCCGTAGCGACTACCCATTCCTGCCGCTAAAACTAACAATGTTGGTTTCATACTGATGTATTGTGTGAAAATTCGTGCAAAATTACACAAAAAAATTGATTGAAAAAACCTTCAATCCCATTTGAGAAATGAACAAGGAGTAAAAAGTGCCTATTTAATTCGCTTACAAACAGATAAAAGTTATCAACACACTAAATCATTTTTACCGTTACTTTCTATTTAAAACCACAAAAATAAGCATTTTACTATTTATTTGTTATTTATTTTGCCAAATATAAAAAAAATCATTACCTTTGAGCACTTTTTTTAACCACTTAAACACACCTCTTAATTTATGGGACATCAAATTGATAGATTGGACAAAAAAATCCTCCAAATGATTTCGCAAAATGCACGTATTCCTTTTTTGGAAGTGGCACGCGAATGTAATGTATCGGGAGCTGCTATTCACCAACGTGTACAAAAGCTTATAAATATTGGCGTTATAAAAGGTTCTGAGTTTATTATTGACACCTACAAAATTGGTTACCAAACTTGTGCGTATGTAGGTATTACCATTAAGGACATGTCGTATTTTAAAAGTGTCATCGAATCACTTAAAAACATTCCTGAAGTGGTAGAATGCCATTCTACTACTGGTCGTTACACAATGTTTGTAAAAATTTATGCCAAAGATAATCGTCATTTAATGAATATTATCATCGAAAAAATCACCCCTATTACAGGCATTGGCAATACCGAAACCTTCTTAGTTTCGCTCGACGAAATTTTCAATCGTCAAATTTCTGCTTTTGAAACAAAAGAAATTCCCGAGTAAAAAATAGTCGCAATCTTAACTATAAAAAGCTGTATATAAATCATATGCAGCTTTTTTTGCGACAACTGCTAAACGCGCTTACAATAAGACTTCCAATGCCTGTTCGTGTTAATAACTTTTTACGGAAACCTTTTATAAACTGCACAAATTGAGCTACTTTTGTAACTCAATTTTTGATTTATGCGTAGTAACGACTTTGATTTAACAAACGAAGAATTAGCTATCATCAAAAACTATGAAGAAGCTCACCAGAAAGGGCAATCGGAATATTTTGATGTAGAAGATTTGGAGTTTATTATTGAACATTATTTACATTTAGGCGACGTGGAAAGCGCCCAAAATGCGCTTCAGTTTGCCCTCAAATTACACCCTGATAGTTCTTATCTACAATGCAAAAAAGCGCGCATTTACACTAATTTAGGTCGTTTTGACGAAGCACTCGCACTCATTGACAAATATCAAGAAACGGGTAACCCAGCGCATATCTTTACGAAAGCAGAAATTTTGCTTAAAACAGACCATAAAGGAGAAGCCATAACCCTTTTTAGAGAGTTGATAGACCATTATACAGAAGAGGATTTAGCAGAAGTATGTTTGGATATTGTGATGATGTTGCATGTGTTTCAAGACTACCACAACAGCGCTTATTTTATACAAAAAGGGTTGAAAAAAGATCCTTCCAATTTAGACCTTTTAGTAGAATACGCAGTGGATTTGGAACAATTAAGCGAATCAGAAAAAGCAATTGAAATATATAATCGTATTCTCGATATTGATCCTTATAAAGCATCCGCTTGGTTTTGTTTAGGACTACTCCACTTTAACTTAGAACATTATCGCGAAGCGTTGGACGCTTTCGATTTCAATATTGCCATCAACCCAAACGACACAATTGCTTGGTTACAAAAGGGTCATTGTCACTTTAATTTAGAAGATTATGTGCCCTCTATCAAAGCTTACAAAAAATATTTAGCCGACTATCCTGAAGACAGTGTTGTTACAGCATTTCTAGGTGAATGTTACGAAAACTGTGAAGTGTTCGATTTAGCGTTAACCTGTTTTTTGCAAGCTGCCAAACTAAACCCTGACAATGCGGATGCTTGGCTTGGTGCAGCCATTTGTATGGTGGAAACAGAAGACTACCTGAAAGGCTTTGACTACATTAAAAAAGCCATTGACGCTAATCCAGATTCTGCCGAAAGTTACGCTGTTTTAGGGGAAATTTTGGACAAAAACAATTTAATTGAAGAATCAAAAATAGCGTATCTTCACTCGTTAGAATTAGACCAAAAACAACCTGAGACTTGGAAAGAATTAGGCGATTTGTACATGCAATCTGGTGAATTTGATCAAGCAGTTCCTTGTTACGAAAAAGCATTTGAATTAGACTCCACACTCGACAAACTCACGCTCCTTATGTCAATGGCCTATTATGGCATAAAAGAATACGATAAAATGTTGGAATTCTTTAGCTTAGCCGAACAAACTTACAGCAATGCGCTCGAAATATTTTTGTCCGTATTTCCCGAAGCCAAATCATTACTAATTAAATAATTTCTATGAAAAAACTATTATTGACCATTTTATTAATGTTACCAGTCTCTTTATTCGCTCAAGAAGCAGCTCCTAAAGATTCATTATCTATCATTCAGGAGGTAGAACAATGGTATGATGCCAATATGAATTATACCAATATTACCATTTTGATGACCATCGAAAGTTCATTTATTCCATTTCCATCAGAAATAGTAATTCCACCAGCAGCTTATGTTGCCAGCAAACCCGAAAGTGATTTAAATATCTTTTTAGTGGTGCTGTTTGGTACATTAGGGGCTATTATTGGGGCACTCATTAATTATTACTTGGCTTTATGGCTTGGTCGACCTATTATTTACAAATTTGCAGATAGCAAACTTGGACATTTATGTCTTTTAAGTAGCGAAAAAATTAAAAAAGCAGAAGATTATTTTAACGACCATGGAAAAGTATCCACTTTTATCGGTCGTTTGGTTCCTGGCATTCGACAATTAATTTCAATCCCTGCTGGTTTAGCCAAAATGAAT
>JAGOFG010000009.1:0-1872 GCA_017997335.1 Flavobacterium sp.
CGCATCGCGTGTTTGGATTGGATGTTTTCATAAATAAGCGGTTCGATGGGGTTTCCCGCTCTCAAGGTGGGTAACAAGGCAGTTTCTGAATTGGAAAATAAGCAATTTTTTAGTTTCCCGTCGGCAGTTAAGCGAATTCGGTTGCAGGTACTACAAAACGGATTGGTAACCGAACTGATGATTGAAAAACTACCTTTAAACCCTTCGATTTTATAATTTTTAGCGGTATCGTTGGGCTGGTCTTGTATTCGGAGCAATTGGGTTTCTGAATAGACCGAATGGACTTGTTCTATGATTTCCGCATAAGAAACGAGTTTTTCTTTATTCCATTGATTGCCATCGAAAGGCATGAACTCAATAAAACGGATTTGAAGCTTTTGTGCTTTGGTCAATGCAATAAAATCTAAAATTTCATTGTCATTAAAACCCTTAATTAGCACCACATTCAATTTGACTTGGAAATCATTTTGCTGCAACAATTCAATGTTGTTCCATAACTGATTAAAAGAATCCCTACGCGTTATGGCTTTGTATTTTTCTTTTTGCAAGCTATCAATGCTTACATTCAAGGCTTTTATTCCTGCTTTCTTAAACGTGGAAATAAAATCGTGAACCAACAATCCGTTGGTCGTCAGAGTAAGCTGCACCCCCAATTGTCCCAATCGCTCGATAATACCGTGAGCTTCCTTACGCACTAAAGGTTCACCGCCCGTTAGTCGAATTTTGGTCACGCCCAAATCTACAAAGGTTTGCGCTATGGCAACAATTTCGTCTTCGGTCATTAAGTGAGGTCTTGGCGTTAACGCAATTCCTTCGGCAGGCATGCAATAGGTACATCTCAAATTGCATTTTTCGGTAATCGAAATGCGCAAATAAGAATGATTACGCTGGTGCGTATCCTGCAACAAAGGGGAATTATTGACCATGATTAAAGCCATTTAGAAGTTGGAACAAATGTAAGACCGATGGAAAAACAGCATCGATAGATTCGCTAGCTCCTGCCGTAGATCCTGGCAAAGCCATAATTAACGTATTGCCTTTGAAACCCACCACACTTCTAGATAACATAGCATAAGGCGTGCGCTGTTGTCCGTACGAACGAATCGCTTCTTCGATACCAGGAATTCGGCGATCTAATAATGGAATAATCGCCTCTGGTGTAACGTCTCGATTGGACAAACCTGTGCCACCGCTTAGAATAATTAACTCCTTTTGGTCTTCACAGAGTTGGTTGATAGTGGTTTGAATGTCTTTGATTTCGTCTGGAATGATGGCGTAATGAGACACTTTTAAACCTAAATTCGTTATTTTGTCTGTGATGACTTTACCAGCACGATCTTCTTTTTTACCAGCCGAAACACTATCCGAACAAACGATAACTGCTACGGACAAATCCAATCTTTTTTTTGCACCAAAATCGGATTTGCCACCTTTTTTGTGCAAGAGTTTGATAGTTGAAATTTCGACTTGTTTGTCGATAGGTTTGAGCATGTCATACATGGTCAACGCTACAATTGAGGCACCGTGCATGGCTTCAACCTCAACACCTGTTCGGTAAATGGCTTTTACGGTTACTCTAATTAGTATAGAATCCTCTAATAATTCGTATTCAATTCCGGTGTATTCAATCGGTATAGGATGACAATCCGGAATGGCATTCGATGTATTTTTTACCGCGAACAAACCAGCAGTTCGGGCCACTTCCAAAACGTCGCCTTTGGGCACCGTTTTGTTTACAATCGCTTGCATAGTCTCGGGTGTCCCTACTTTAACAATAGCCTGAGCGGTTGCCGTACGTTGGGTGATTATTTTATGGGTGATGTCTACCATTGGATTTAGGAATTATGATTTAGGAATTATGATTTAGGAATT
>JAGOFG010000009.1:1972-25728 GCA_017997335.1 Flavobacterium sp.
CCTTTTTCCAAATGGAAAACACTAGTAAATTCTGATTTTTCAAGATACTGCATCGCTACAAGACTACGCTGTCCGCTTTGGCAAAAGAGTAGTATTTCCTGATTTTTATTCAAATTCTTACTGTACGCTGCTAGTTGACCCAAAGGAACCTGAATGACATTCGTTCCTTTATACTCCGGAAGTTCCTCCACTTCCCGAACATCAATAACTACTATTTCAGATGAATTGCATTTCTCTAAAAAAGCTTTTGCATTTAGACCATTGTGCTTTTTCTTACTATTCAATATCTTATTTCCGTTGATGACACCCTTCTCTATCGCTTTTTGATTTTTGGCGAAAGTCATCATTTGGGTTTGAACACGAAGAGCATCATATAGTAACAGTTTACCCGATAAGACCTCCCCAACTCCTAAAATAATTTTCAGTACTTCGGTGGCTTGAAAGCTCCCCAGCACCTGAGGAACTACTCCCAGCACTCCCGACATTTCGCAACTCGGAATGGCGATTCCTTCTTCTTTTTCAGGAAACAAACAACGATAAGAAGGTCCGTTTTGATAATTAAATACCGAAACCTGCCCTTGAAATTTATGAATAGAAGCGTAGACCACTGGAATTCTTCTGGCCACTGCCACATCGTTTATCAAATACCGAACACCAATGGCATCGGTACAATCGACTATGATTTGGTACTTCTCGACCATAGTCGCAGTATTCGAATCGAAATATTCAGTAAAAACGACTAGGTCAACTTCAGGATTGAGTGCCTGTAGCGCTTGTTTGGCCACCACAACTTTTTGTTGTCCCACATCCGAATGAGTATACAAGGACTGACGATGCAAATTGGATTCGTCCACCACATCACCATCTACAATTCCGATATGCCCGACACCAGCCATTACTAAGTTCTGCAAAACCGGACAACCCAATCCTCCAGCACCAATCACCAAAACACGAGCGTCAAGTAATTTTTGCTGACCGAGCGCTCCCACTTCTGGAAGAATGATTTGTCGGGAATATCGGTTATTTTTTTTCATTTTTTATTTTTCACTTTTCACTTCTCACTTCTCACCGTCACCCTGAGCGCAGTCGAAGGGCTCACTTTTCACTAAAAAAATCATCCACCAGCAAAAGGAGGCAAAAAAGCAATCTCATCATCATCTTTCAAAGCAAGGTCATCATTACAAAGCGCTTGATTCAAAGCAATGCTATAAGCTGTTTTTTGAAAAGCAGGGAAACGATGTTCTACCGCACTTTTCAATCCCAAAAGCGTATTGACATCCGCAGTCAACTCCATTTGTTCTTCGTTGCAATGGGTAATTTCTGCCAGTAAGCCAAAATATTTTAGGGTAACTCTCATCCTTTTAAATTTTTATATTCTTCTGGTGTGTTGATGTTTTGCAATTGCGCACTCCATTGTTCAGGGACATTGATTGTTTGGTGTGTGAGTTCGTCCACAAATTTTCTTACTTTCAGTTGGTTTCCTGCTAAAAATTCAGGCAACAAAATGCGAACGGAACGATCATACACCGCGACCAACGGACTTGGTTTATCATTAACTTGTACTTGCGTCATTTGATAGGCATCCGAATGTGCATTGACCAACCACTGTAACAATTCGGAAGAAATCATTGGAACATCCACACTCAAAATCAGATTGCGTTTGGTTGTGGTATGTTTCAATGCCGTGTAAATTCCGCCAAGAGGGCCTTTGTTCGTCACGATATCCGAAATTCGGGTTACCCCAAAAGCATCGTATCGTTCATCGGAAGAAATTAGTACGATATTATTCCCCACTACGGGAGTTAAAGCAGCGATAATATTCGCCAAAAAAGACTGCCCTTTCCACTCCAAAAACCCTTTGTCCGTGCCCATTCGTTGGCTTTTTCCTCCTGCTAAAATATAGGCTGTAATGGCATTTTCCATATTCATTTTCTAATTAAGCGGTCGTGTATAATTTAAAAATAGCAATTCCCAAAACCAAAGCCAACACATATCTCAATTGACTGGTGTTCATTTTTTTACTTCCAAAAAAAGCACCCATTACTCCTCCTACAAAGACAATCGCAATTAAAAGTAAGGAAGCTTCTGGCAACGTACCGCCTTTCGTAGCAAACCCTATTAAACCTGAAATAGAATTTACCAAAATAAACAAGGCCGAAACCGCTGCGGTTTGTTTGATGGTAGCCCATCGTAGCAATAACAAAACAGGGCTTAAGATTATTCCTCCTCCTATTCCCAACAAGCCCGACAAAAAGCCAATGATTGCGCCAATGGTCAACGCCAACGGAATGGATAAAGGTCTTAACTCTGTATTTTCTTTACCAAAAACCCCAAGCAATCGAAGTACTGCAAAAACCAAAACAGTGGCCAAAATTATTTTGTAATAAAAAGCGTCGATGGTCAAAAAGCCACCTAAAAAAGAAAACGGAATCGAAGTAAGAGCAAAGGGATAAAACAACGACCAATTCATTTTCCTTTCTTTATAATAAAAATAAAACGAAACTGCCGAAACCAAAATATTCAGTACCAAAGCCGTAGGTTTCATAAAAGTCATTGGAAATGAAAAAAGACTCATCAAGGCTAAATAACCACTGGCGCCTCCGTGTCCCACACTTGCATACAAAAAAGCAACAATAGGCAATAAAAGCAACAAAAGAGGCGTGTCAAAAAGTGTGGCAACCGTCATAGATTTTGTTTTTTTAATTGTTCGTCTAAATACTCCCAGCAAGAGCGATTGATCGTTTCAAAAGAAGCGATTAACGATTTCCCGTAAGGCGTCAACACAGTCCCTCCGCCTTTGCTTCCGCCAATTTGAGTAGTAATCAAAGGGCTTGATGCAGCCTTGTTGGATTCATCGACTAACTTCCACGCTTTTTGATAAGACAAATTCATCTCTTTTGCCGCTTTGTTTAGCGAACCCGTTTCATCGATTAGCTTAAGCAATTGCACTCGGCCTTCGCTAATCAAAACTCCTTCTTCGGATTCAATCCAAATTTTACTTTTAATTTTCATTCGGTAAAATTTATTTTTGATAACGGTTACTATTTATCTGTACTTACTTTAGATTTAAAACTATTCGTTATACTTTCACAAATATAACGAATTTTATTTTATAAAAAAGCGATTATCGCATTGAATCTGTTACATATCTAATTAGTGCAACTGAAATTTTTTCTCCATTATCCGCATAAAAAAAACTGCCCTTTTGGACAGCTTTTCATTTAAAACTATATACTAAGCGCTAAATATCATTCCCTTATGATAATTGTACAAGACCTTATCGTAAGGCACATATAGTGAAAGAATCTTTTCAGAATTGCTATCAAAAGTCATTTGATTGTGCTTTCTAAATAAATAAATCTCCTTTAAACAATTGGACAAACTTTGATGGATAAAGGTTGTAAACATTGGCAATTGTTTATCCCCTACATACAAGTCCAATTGATAATTGGAGCTACTTTTTGATAAATTGTTTCCAACAATTCGTATCGTAAATTTTGTTGGAACACCCTTGTGCGTACCTTGGTATTCTAAAATCATATCGGCTATTTTTTCGGTTATTATTAAACTAACTAATCAATAGTTGTATTATATTTTACATAAAAGTATAAAAATAGTATTATCTTTTTGCAAATAAAATACTAATTCTTTAGCCCATATACCGTAACTAATTCATTTTCTTTCAATTCATAATTCCCATCAACTACATATACTAAAGCATTTGCTGTTGAAAAAGTATTTAGCATAGAAGAAGCCTGATGCGATAGAATCGCCACTTTACCATTCGTGATTTTTGCTTTCAAAAATTGAGCTCGGCTGTTGTTTACAGAAAGATGATGTTCTAATGGCAAACTATTCCTTGCTTCATATTGCGTAATCTGTCCAGAAATTCTTTTTAAGGTAGGTAACACATACACATAAAAACAGGTCAAACAAGCGGCTGGGTTTCCAGGCAATGCAAAAATCATCTTTTCATTTACTTTTCCAGCAAAAAGAGGCTTCCCAGGCTTTTGATTGACTTTATGAAACAACGTATTTACTTGTAATTCTTGAAGGGCTTGAGCAACAAAATCATAATCCCCTACTGATATTCCGCCAGAAACCAAAATCACATCGTGCTTTTCTATGGCGGTTTGAAGGGTGTTTTTGGTACTTTCAAAATCATCTTTTACAGCGTAACGCGCAACATCATGAAAAAAAACATCCATTAAAGCAGCTTCAAGCATTACACCATTGCTTTCATACACTTTCCCATACGTTAAAGGTGTACCTGGAGTGAGCAATTCGTTGCCCGTTACTACTATCCCAACACTAGGTTTTTTAAATACTGGAACAATAGTTATTCCTAAAGCAGCCAAAAAACCTATGGCGGCGGCATCCAACTCAGTGCCTTTTTCTAGGGCTAGCTCCCCTTTTTTGATTTGTTCTCCTATAGGCCGAATGTTATCCTCTAGTTTTGGCACACTTTGTACTGTCAAAACCGATTGTGTTACAGTAACTTTCTCAATCGGAATCATAGCTTGCGCTGTATCTGGGACAGGAGCCCCTGTGAAAATCTTAACAGCTTGACCGGGTTGCAAAACAAAAGATTCGGCATCACCCGCTTTGATTTCACCAATAATTTGATAGGTCAGCTTATCGTGTATACCAACCGCATAACCATCCATAGCCGATTGTCGAAAAGGTGGCATGTAGATTGGAGAATGGATGGACTGTGAAAGTGTCTTTTTTCTAGCTTCAAGCAAAGAGCAATTTTCTTCTTTAAGAGTAGGTAGATTATTTTGTAAAATTGAAAACGCTTCTGAAACGGTAATCATAAAATTAGTTTTTGATGCATTCAAAAGTACAATTCCGAATTGATTTTACGGTGTCAGAATGTAACATAAATTGCATTTATTGTTGTTGTTTATTCCCTGAAGGCAAATAATACAACCATCCAAAACCAATTAAAAAGAGAATCAGTGAGGCAATAAATGCCGGAATCAAAATCTCCCGATTATTTTCTAAAGCATTGTTCAAAGAAGCGTACAACAACCAAATTTGTATCGTAACATTCAATATCAATATAAATATCAAGGTAGAGAGAATATTATTCAGTTTGTTGGGATTCGCTTGATTTTGACGGGTTCTAAAAGTGCTCATTCATCCGTTTGTTTTAAGTTTATTGTTTATGCTCTATTTGTATTACTGATACTTATTTATCAGTTTAAACCGACTGTGCTTCACTGCTGGAAGCTTTTACAAAAATGTCATTCCCTTTTAAAAATACTTCTAGATTTGGCAATGCTCTTGGTGGAGGACCGGCTAATACTTCTCCTGTTTTGGCATCAAAAGAACCATTATGGCAAGGACAATAAATAATATCCGTACCGGGCTTATAAAAAACAGAGCAAGACAAATGAGTACACTTTTGTTCATAGGCTTTGAATTCCCCCGATTCTAAATGAATTAAAATATAAGGAATGGTGCTGCCTTCAATCACAAAAGCACGAGTTCCTCCTACGGGAATTTCGTCTTTTTTACACACGAAATGTTCACCTTCTACTTCTTCTTTTGGGAGTATATAGGCTTTAGCCGCAACTAGTCCGCTTCCCACCATCAATCCACCAGAAACCAGCGTAAGGAATTTGGCAAAATCACGGCGACTCACATTACTCGCTTGTTGCTTGAGAATTGGAAAATCTTTCTTCCAATTTTTATTTAGGTTATCTTCTTTTGACATAGGACAGTTATCAGTTATCGGTTATCAGTTATCGGTTATCGGTTATCAGTTATCGGTTATGGGTTGTCAGTTATGGGTGTTCAATTTGCTGTGAAATTACCTTTGGAGTTGGGAATTTCTAATAAATGATTAATTCCGTACTTCCTTTAGGCATCATTATATTAACTTTGGTATTGACCACTTCTTTTCCAAATACAAACGTATTAATGGGTGTACTATTAGGTCGCATTTCTTCGATTTCAGCTCTGGTACCATAAAACAAAGCCCCACTAGGACAAACGGTAGCGCACATCGGTTTTTTGCCAATGCTGGTTCGGTCATAACACATAGTACACTTCATCATCAAATCGTAGGATTCTTCCTTTTTAGGCACGCCAAACGGACAAGCCATCACACAATTGGAACAACCTATACAACGCTCAGTATTTGCGGTATGCACGATACCGAACTCGTCTTTTGAGATAGCATCGGCTGGGCACACATTAGCACACACTGGATCATCGCAATGCATACAAACCTGCACCGTAGTTTGAATGGTCGACGCTCTATCTACATAATTGACATGAATCATAGAATCTTGCCCATTGGTTTCGCATTCGGCACAAGCCATCTCACAAGCTTTGCAGCCTATGCAACGTTGCATATCTACAAAAAATTCCTCGTTTGTATTGAAACTGGTGTAGTTCATATTTCTTTTTTATAGATTAAACACTAGCATAAGCTGTTGATTCTGTAGATGGCCCCGCTATTTTCCTGAGAGGTTCCAAATGGCAAGCACTCACTTTATATTCGGGTATTTTAGAAACCGGATCTAAAGTTGCTGGTGTTAACTGATTGGCCGATTTTTTTCCGGACCAATGGTACGGGATAAAAACCGTATCCTCTCTAATGGTTTCAACGATATTCGCAGGAAAAATTCCTTCTCCCCTTCGAGTGGACACTTTTACCAATTCTCTTTGTTGGATACCATATTGCTGGGCTAATTTGGGATGAATTTCTAGCAGCGGTTCTGGAAATTGGTCTACTAATTTCCCTATTCTTCGGGTTTGCGTACCACTCAAATACTGCGAAACCACTCGACCTGTTGTCAAAACCACGGGATATGCTGCATCGACTACTTCTCCTGGCAATTTATAAGGTGCTGGATTAAAATGGGCTTTTCCATCGGGGGTTTTAAATTTTTTATCTTCCCAAAGTCGGGGTGTTCCGGGGTGATCTTCGGTAGGGCAAGGCCAAAAAATGCCCATATTATCCTCTATTCTTTTATAAGTGATTCCGTTATAATCGGCTGTTCCTCCTTTGGAGGCTACTCGCAATTCATTAAAAATAGCTTCACTATTGTCGTAGGTAAATTTATCTTTTACCCCCAAACGATCTGCCAACTCTAACAAAATGGAAGTATCTGTTCTTGCATCTCCAGGAGGGGTTACCGCTTGACGAATACGAATGACGCGCCCTTCTGCCGAAGTGGTGGTACCTTCCTCCTCTTCTTGTAAAGAACCCGCCAAAATCATATCGGCATGACGGGCTGTTTCATTCAAGAAAAAGTCAATACAAACATAATATTCTAATTTTTCTAAGGCTTCGCGAACGTAATTGCTATTAGGCAAAGACACCAGAGGGTTGAAACAAATCGAAAGCAATCCTTTTATTTCACCACGATGAATGGCTTCTATAATTTCATAAGCAGACAATCCTTTTCCGGGTAAATCCTTTTCATTGATACCCCAAACTTCCGAAATATATTTACGGTGTTCTGGATTTTCGATATCTCGATTTCCAGGCAATTGGTCGCATTTATGCCCGTGTTCTCTACCACCTTGACCATTTCCTTGCCCAGTTATCGTTCCATAACCACAATAAGGTTTCCCGATTCTACCTGTAGCCAATACGAGATTAATACATCCTACAACATTGTCTACTCCTTTGGAATGGTGTTCTATTCCTCGAGCATGCAATAAAAAACTGGTTTTGGCTTTGCCCCATAATTCGGCCGCAGCTTTTATTTTATTCTTATCGATTCCAGTTACTTCCTCAGCCCATTCTAACGTATAGTCTTTTACTGCATCAATGGTTTCTTGAAATCCAGAAGTGTAATTATCAATAAAATCGTGATCCAAAAGATCATGCGCTACTAAATAGTTCAACATGGCTCCATACAAGGCTGAATCCGTTCCTGGCCGAACATCCAAATGAATATCGGCAGTTCTAGCGAGAGGAATCATGCGCGGATCTACCACAATAATCTTAGCACCACGATCACGGGCTTTCCAAATCCAATGAGTTAGGGTTGGAAACGTTTCACTAATATTGGCACCCGCCACAATAATTACTTCAGCATACTCTAAATCGGAATAATTATTAGAGGCTCTGTCCAAACCAAAAGCTTTTTTATTACCCGCTCCTGCACTCACCATACACAAACGACCGTTGTAGTCTAAGTTTTTGGTTTTCAAAGCGACTCTAGCAAATTTACCAACCAAATAACTTTTTTCATTGGTCAAGGAAACACCTGAGAGCATCGAAAAAGCATCTTTCCCATATTTTTCTTGAATACGTTGAATCTCTGAAACCGTTTTTTCCATGGCGTCATCCCAACTAGTAGGCATAAATCCCTGTCCTTCTACCCTCTTTAAAGGTGAGAGTAATCGGTCGGGGTGGTTATTTTGCAAATAGCGTTGTACGCCTTTGGGACACAATCTCCCTTCATTAAATGGAAATTCCCTCCAAGGCTCAAAACCAACTACTTTGTTGTCTTTGACCAACAATTCGATACCGCATTGCAAACCGCAAAAACAACAATGGGTTTTTACATTTTTATCGGGTTCATCTCTACCTTCATAGCCATCTTTGGGAGCATAATTCAAATGTGGACCAAACTTGGCAATAATATTTTCTTCTGCGACTGGTAATTTTGCCATTTTATATTTTTTACAATTGTCAGTATTCCGTTCCTTATTTCTAAAATCTAACTTCTATCCTTTACCTTATCATCCTGAGCGGAGTCAAAGGGCTAACTTCCAAAACTATCCAAACAAGTTGCCTCCCGCTTGTCTTGCCTTCAAATGGGCTTGTGCCAATCGCGATCTTTTGCCCTCTGGACTCAAATCCAAATGAGAAGTACCATCTTCATGCGAAAAATCGAATCCTAATTCTTCTGTAACCGTTTTCAAGTCTTGGATGTGCAATTTGGTAGCAAATTCTTCTCCAGTATGAGGACATACGGCCATACCCATTTTCATTCCTTGTTTTTTATAGATATGTGCGCCAATTTGGGCGGGTCTTTGAATGATGTGAAAAAACTTTCCAAAGGGAATCCAAATCAAAAACAAAATCACGGTAACGGCATGTAAAACCGCCAAGAAATCAAAAGCGAAACCTTTCATGAATTGATACGAATAGGTCAATCCTAAACCTGTCACTGAAATAGCTATCAACAAAATCAGCGGCAATAAATCCCCTTCAAAAGTTTGAGTAGCAATCAAACCGGGATTGATCAAACGTCTTCTTAAATAATATAAAGACCCAAAAATTACTAAATAAGAAGACCAATTCAAGGCATGAAAAGTTAGAAACGCCATAATGGAATCGAGTTCAAAATCCATTACTTTAAATCCAAAGAAATAGGCTTCATAGGTAGCAATCGTATTGGGTGCCATAGCAAAGTGAATCCAACCGAAGGTGAGTGGAATGGTAATCAAAAAAGCTGAGGTACAGCCCACGGCTATCATAAAATGCGCCACCCAACGGTATTTTCCTCTAGGATAAATAAACTTTTGAAAAGCAATATTTTCAATTGACTCTTTGGTAGCAAACCAAAAATGAGAAAACACCTTTCCGGTAACCAAATAGGTAATGCCTCTTTTGAAATAAATCCAAGTGGGCGGTCGTTGTAACCACACCGAATAGCGATAGACAATTCCGAAAAAAGCGAAAACAGTTCCAAACAAATACGTAATTAAAGCCGCATCGAAATTTTGCAATTTTCTAGAACCAAAAAACACCAAGGCAATCATCACAATGGAAAGTGCTGTTGCTATTAATAATGCTTTAGTATTAAGATTTTTATTTTTCATTGTATAGCATAACAAATTAATACTTTTAGATTTCACTTCTAACTTGGTTTCTCACAGCCTTTTCTATTGTAAAACCACCAATTGATGATAGTAGCTAAGATACAAAAAAGAATGAGACCTATAAAAAATTGATTAACAGTACCATTAAACGTTAAATTACCCCCAATAAGTTTAGAAAAAATGAATGGTCCAAAAGCAGCAATCGCAGCCGTCCAACCAATAACACCTGCAGCCTGACGTTGGTTATCTGCAAATATGATAGGGTATTGTCTAAAAGTTCCAGCATTACCCACACCAGTAAAAAAGAACATTAAAAATATAACCCCTACAAACATTGGGAATTGGTCTAAACTAGTTGGCGCTACCAAACCTTGGGTAATTAAAACAATAGCCCCTCCAATAATCCCTACTCCTGTCAGCGTTGTCAATATAGCCCCCCCCACTTTATCAGCTACAAAACCAAAGGCAACACGGCTCGCGGAACCAATTAATGGTCCATAAAAAGCATACACTAAAGGATCAGGAGCATTAGGAAAATCACCATATAAAAACTTAATCATTAAGGGAAATGCTGCTGATAGTCCAGCAAAAGTTCCAAAAGTCATGACATAAGTTATGGTACAATACCAAGTATGTTTGTTACCAAAAATATCCATTTGTTCTTTTATAGAAGAATGCATCGGAATACTTCTGAGATAAAACCAGCTGATAATCGATAAAATAATAAGAAATGGAACATACCAAAAGGCTGCCGATTGAATATAAATGGGTTTATTTACGACAGCTTTAGTATCAGGGCTCAACTGATTCATTATTTTTTCAGCTAATTTTGGATTAGCATTTGCCATAACTTTGGCTTTTGCTTTGGCGGGTAATGCAACAAATAGAGTCGCATTATCAGTAGTACCAATAGTAGCTTTTACTGAATCTAAAACAGCAGGTTTTACAGATGACAATAATGCGGTTTGTACTTGTGGCTCTAATGCACTAAATACATCTTTTTGTTTGGTTGACTCGACAGTTTGAAAAACGGACAGCGCCTCTTTAGCATCAATACTGGTAAAAACTGCACTAGCTCCATAAAGACTAACACCCAAAATAAGCGGGGTAACAAATTGAGCCAAAGACACCCCAAAATTACCAATACCCGCTTGAATACCCAATGCGGTTCCTTTTAATCGTTTAGGAAAAAACAAACTAGTACTGGGCATGTAAGATGAGAAATCTCCACCACCAAAACCACAGGTAAAAGCTAAAATAGCAAATACCCAAAAAGGAGTGTTGGTATCCATAACCGCAAATCCAATACCTACTACAGGAATCAATTTGATTAAAGTTGCCCATGCTACTACGTGTCGTGTACCGAAAATTGGCAAAATAAAGGTGTGAATGATTCTAAGAAAACCAGCAGCTAAACCAGGAATAGCCACCAACCAAAACAATTCATCTTTTGAAAATGCAAATCCAAGTCCAGGTAATTTTACAGCAATGACACTCATCATGAACCATGAAGCAAAGGATAAGATTAATGAAAGTGTAGTAATGGTGAGTGTTTTCCAAGCGATTGCACTACCGGTGTTTTGCCAAAATTCATTGTCCTCTGGTTCCCACTTGTCTAGCCATGTTTTCATATGATGTTTATTTACTGTTAGTACTATTTGAAAATTATTAATCTGAATAGCCTAAGCTTGTTATGCAAAGGCTTTATTTATGCTCGATATGATTTGAAAATTGAGGAATTTGAACGCGAATGGCTTTGATAATGGTTTTGTGCATCCAAATCAAACAAATCGTTGAAATGGCAAAAATGAAAATCCACGAACTCGTCCACAAACCTGTGGTACTGAGCAAATACCCAAAAATAATAGGCCCAAAAAAACCACCCAAACCACCTATTAATCCAACCATTCCTCCAACTACACCCACTTCATTTGGAAAATACTCTGGAATATGTTTGTAAACTGCTGCTTTACCAATTCCCCAAGAGGTTCCGATTAAAATCACTAAAACTAAGTATACCCACATGTTCGCTTCAAACTTAATTTGTGTGATTCCTTTAGCGATTAGTTCTTTCTTTTTAACGGATTGATTCTGCTTCACCACAATTTCTTGCCAAGATGCTTTTTCAGGTAAAATGGCTGTTTTTTCATGTTCAACAGTTTTCCGAGGAATTACAGTATGTACTTTATCGTCAATTTGTATGACATTAGAACTCACTTGGGTTACTACCCCACTTTCGGTAGCCAAAACACCTGGACCTGCGGTAAATATTTCCATTTTTGGAAACATCAATAAAAAGCTGATTACAATAGAAGAACCCAATACCCAATACATTACTTTTCGTGCCCCAAACTTATCCGATAAATACCCACCAAAAGCTCTGATTACACCCGAAGGCAAACTAAATAAGGTGGCAAACATACCGCCCATTACCAATGAAGTTTGGTAAACGTTCATAAA
Organism: Flavobacterium sp.; assembly: GCA_017997335.1. Taxonomy (GTDB): domain Bacteria; phylum Bacteroidota; class Bacteroidia; order Flavobacteriales; family Flavobacteriaceae; genus Flavobacterium. The sequence continues at coordinate 14,231 of JAGOFG010000009.1, forward strand.
ATTGGGTAGTAACCATTGGGAATACGCTACAAAACATCCAAAAACCAAAAAGTAATACGCTCCAAAACGCCAAACACGCATCGATTGTAAAGGTTTTAGAAGATTTTTAAGCTCTTTAGCTTCAACAGCTGGTTTTTTATTTTTAGCCAAAAAGATGAAAAGCAACCCCATCACGACTAAGACCACACCATAAGTGACGGGCAACATTTTCCAACCCTCTGCAGGATTATCTTGAGAAAAATTTGTAAGCAAAGTGGGAGCTACAAAAGTTGTGATAGCGGCACCGGCATTTCCCATTCCAAAAATCCCTAAGGCTCTACCCTGCCAATGCTGCGGATACCAAACCGAAGTAAACCCAATGCCTACTGCAAAACTGGTACCCACCATCCCAAAAAGAAAACTCAAAATAGCAAAACTCCAAAAACTAGTAGCAAAAGGCAGTAAAAACAACGGAATCGCACAGAGTAATAATAGAATAGAAAAAACTATTTTTCCACCAAACTTATCGGTTAAAATTCCGATAGGCAATCTAAATATTGACCCTGAAAGAATTGGAATTCCGAGAAGCCATCCTACTTCTACCACACTCCAGTTGAATATACCTGAATCAACCAAAAAAGTAACTAATACACCATTAAGTGTCCAACAGGCAAAACAAATGGTAAAAGCCAGAGTATTTAGAAAAAGGATTTTATGAGATTGCGATAAATTATTCATAGAGAGTGCCGTATAAAATTTATGGTAAAACTTCAAAATCAGATAAAAGAACTTTACAAGCATCTAATTTAATCAAAAAATCCGAAAATCAATTCTTTTGATTTAATTCTTGTTGGTACTAAATAATCTTGGACTAAAAGAGACCATTAGCCAAGCCCAGTTATTGGCATCAGCAGCATTGGTAACATTCTTTACTCGCTCTAAAGTAGTAGACGTAAATATTTGAGAGAAACCACCCGAAATCACAATATCTTTTTGCACTACATAAGACGCGGTCAAATCAATTTCAGTTCCTAAATAGCTATCCATTTGTTTGCCTTGCGCATCCAATACTTTATTAGGAGCATTGAAAATATGAGGAACTAAAGCAAATTGCCATTGCTTATTTTTGTAATTTAATTTCAAATAAGCATCCTGTAAACCCACATTATTTTGATGATTTCCAACATAAAAATAGTCCATCAATCCGTTGAAAGCATGGTGTGTTCCGAACAATGGAGTAAAGGATTTTAGCTTCGTATCGGTATCGTTTTGGTCTTTACCCGAAAGAAATTCATAGCCTAATCCTGCAGAAAAACTATCGACAATAGCATAATTTACATAACCTGAAGCATACCACGCACCAAGTTGCTTACCTTCGCTTTGCCCTGTTTGTCCGTAGAATCCAAAATTAGCATCCCATTTTTTGTCTTTGAACGTTATGTACGTTCCAAAAGTTTGTTTGTAATCTACTTCTAAATCGTTTGGACTTTTCTGAAATTCATAACCTGTGTTTAAAAATAACAAACTCAGACCAACCTTTGTCCAATTGTGGTGCAACCAAGCATATTGCATTGCTTTGTAATTAGTAGTATAGGGTGTTGTGGGTGCTACCAAATTCTCAGCATTAGCATTTAATGCAAAACCTAAATCCAAAAGGCTATTCTCTTTTTTGTAGCTGATTAATGCTGCATCGTGACTTTGACCTTGTTGCAACCAATCAATTCCTCCCATAATCCTCTCGTTATCATAAGAAAGTACCTGTCTGCCTAATGTTGTGCTCCAATTTTCATTAAAATGGTATTTGGCCCAAGCTTCAAAAACAGCTAAACCATTTTTACCTGCTGTGGCCGTCGTAGCTGCATCGCCCCAAGTCCGAATGTCTTGAACACTTAATTTGGCGGTCAATCTTTCTTGGTGAAAAGCAAGATTCAATCGAGAACGTTGTGAAATAAACGAGGTGGCTTCCTCTGTATCTAAAAGAGGACTTTTAAAACCATTTCTGAATTCAAAACGAGGGCGTAATTGAAGATTTATATCAAATTCTTGTGCAATTGCATTGGCATTTACAACTATAAAAACAGTCAGTAATATTTTTTTCAAAGTAGTCATACACATATTTTTTTTTATTACGATTCAAATGTAGAAGATGTTTTTATCCTTTATTATGATAAAAATCATTTTATGTTAAATTTATTAAAAAAATTACAAATTAGTATCTTTTTGCATTAAAAACCAACTCTAAATTAACTAGTGTAAGTATGCACACTGTTTTGAGCCGTGGGAAGATAGTTTACTCCAAACCAACATATTAATAATATTACAAAAGCAGATGCTAACAAGTACATCGCCTTTTTATCTTCTCTAGGATGGTAAAAACGATAATGAATGTAAAGGATATACCCAATCCACGTAAGAAAAGCCCAAGTTTCTTTGGGATCCCAAGTCCAATAATGCCCCCAAGCTTCTTTGGCCCACAAAGCCCCAAATAACAATCCTAAGGTCAAGAAGGCAGTACCAATGTAAACCAAATTATCAGCCATTTGAAGACTTCTCTCTGATGGTTGAATCAATTCTTTAATCGCTACAATACAAGAAACTCCGAGCGCAGCATATGAAAACAAATACACAATAACATGTGGTACAAACCAAGGACTTTGCAAAGCAGGCATCAGCGTTTGTGAGTACATGTCAGGATTAAAATAATTAAGTGTTAAGAAAAGAAACGCCATAAGAATGGTGTAAAACAAGATCCAAACATATTTCCATCTTATATAAAAAACGGTTCCGATAATGGGTAAAAACAAAGCATACCACAATCGTGTTTCACCCAAAGTTCGCATAGGAGGACGATCCAATTCTTGCCATAAATAAACAATAAAACCTGAAATAACAAGTATTGCTAAGACATTAAAAACCAAACCTAAGGATAAAAATTTATTTGATTTTTTAAAGGATAGTAGCAGGAATATAATGGCAAAAAACCACAAAACACTACTGATATAATAAAAGGAGTTATAATCAATCATTTTTTTTAGATTTTACATTGCCAATAAAAAAGAGATAGATTGCCCCAGCAATCATCATAAATACACCCAAATATACTACGGGTAACCAAGGATCTTTTACCAATTCGATAGTAGACGTGGTCGAAAATTTTCCAAATCGGTCATCATAACTCAATTGATACATTTTCCAACCCATGACTTCGAAGGGTTTATTCACTTCCAAAACCGCAGCATACTCTTCTTTGTCTACGGTAAAGACTTTAATTTTGGAGCTAAACTTTTTAGGTTCTGGTTTAGTCAAAACCAAAAACTGATGATGATCTAAAGCTAAAGACTGTTGATCGTACAAAAATGTTCCTGATGCTAACCAACCTTTTTTATTAAAACCGGTAGTGGCATTGGTAACTTTTACATACACTGCAGGCGTTGCACCTTCTTGGTTAACGGCTCTATAGGTAGCATCAAACTTTACGGCGTCAGGAATATAATCTATGACTTCAACGGCATAGTTGTTTTCTAACACTACCTTCAGACCTTTTTTGACTAAAAATAAGTTTTTCCCTTTTTCTTTAATCAATTCTCCTTTTTGGTTGATCAACGCTAATTTTGGCGCAAATTCTTCCATAACAAAATCCTCCAAAACCAAAGCTATAGGCATGACAATAGCTTTATTATTCTCGTCATTGGCTACCCATGATATTTTCCCTTCTTTGAGTTCCATGGTATACCGAATCAAATCACTTGATCCAAAAATTCCGGCATTTAGAGCGATATATAACCCCAAATGATTGGCCAAAAACCCTAAATTAGAACGAAACCCTAAACTAATTCTCTTGATACTTACCATTAATAAAGCGGTAGAGAAAAAGAAAACTAGCAGTAAAAAATACCAGGTTTGGGTTACTTTATTCAAACCCAACAGCGTAATAAAGGTTTCCTCTTGTTCGGGAACTTGAGGAATCGTCCCAATAAGCATGGTCAAAAAAAGCACCATCACGATGGATACCATAGAGGCTGGGATACGCGTAATCCAACGAATGGGTTTCGTACTTTTAAAAAGCACAAAACCCATTACACAAATAACAATATGTACAACAAAAGTGATCAGGTTAAAGGGCCATTGCAGGCTTAACTCTACAGACTTACCCAATAGAATTTGCAAAACAATTCCCAACAAGAGTAACGTAATCCCAACAATTATCGATTCTCTATACCCCCATGAACCTTCGTTCTTTGTTTTATTTTCCATATTTACTTTCTCTTTCCTTTGCCTTAGCATCCCAAGTTGGCAACACCTCTTTTTTCCATTTTTCTTTGTCGGCATGCAATTTTTTCATATTCAAACCTACGTATTCTTGCGCTTTAGCTTTAGTAGAAATATCAGGCATGGAAACAGGCGTTTTTTGACCTAAAGCAGCTAAAACTCTTGCTAATTTTACACGAGCCTCAATAGCAATTGCCAAACCAGAAGAAACCGTTCTTCCAATTTCAACAGGAGCATGAAAAGAAGCGCCATGACCTGCAGTGGCATAATCCCAACGCCATTGTGCGTGACGAATATCCATCAAGATATCTTTCATTTGAGCCTCTTTAGCTCCTAATTTCCAAGCTTGACCTGCCTCGATATGCGCTTTAACCAAGTTTTCTTCTAAAGAAGTTACGTTTTCCTTGATACTTTTTTGACGGGTATACACATCGTCAATTAACGAATTGGCATCATCTCTATGACAAACATTACAAGAATTTTGAACATTATTCAAAGGAGATTGTAAATGGTGATCGGTAAATTTCGTTCCGCCTTCTGTTTTATAAGGCATGTGACAATCGGCACAAGAAACGCCTTTTTTGGCATGAATTCCCGTAGTAAATGTTTCGTAATCAGGATGCTGCGCTTTAATCATTTTCGCTTTACTTATCGGGTGTACCCAATCTTCAAAGCCTTTTTCGTCATAATATTTTTCGATGCTTTCAGCCGTCATTCCTTTTTTCCATGGGAAAGTCAAATAAGGAACTTTTGGGTTTTCAACCGTTTTTTTGTCAAAATAATATTCCACGTGACATTGGGCACATACTAAAGATCGCATCTCGTTATGTGTTGCTTTTTTGATATCTTTTCCTTGTTTGGCATACGCTTCAATCAAAGCAGGGCGTGTAATGGTCAAATTCATAGTTTTAGAATCATGACAATCGGCACAACCAATAGGGTTTACAATTTCTGGACCCAATTTTTCAAAAGATGTTTTATAAAAATTGGCCACACCTTTTTCGGCCATATATCTTGGTACATCTGGGCTTTTACATGTCCAACATGTTCCTGGCATTCCTTTGGTTGTATCGTTTGGATACAAATTACCCGTACGAAGTGTATTGCGTAAATCTTTGATTGCATAAGCATGACCTCGACCTTGAGTGTAATCTTTCGAAAAAGCGTAGCCTGCCCACAAAATTACAAGTTTTGGATTTTCGGCCAATTCATCAATCATGGCACTACCATTATACATACTTCTAAATGAGGTGTCTTGCGTGGCCATATAGGTCTCATACTGCTGCGGAAATTGATCTCCCCAAACGGCATTTCGAGGATCATTTTGGTCAATATCTTTTTTTTCTAAACCAGCAAAACTAGATTCGTATTTGCGCTCGATGATTGAAGTGGCTAAGATTCCTAATACAAATACGATTAGGATGGTACCGATAAGAAACGACCAATTTCTTATGTTTCTTTTTTTGATTGGATCCATTTGATAATTCTATTTATTTATTTTTTTTTTGTTTTTTTCTCTTCTAATTGTTTTGCCAACCATTCTGGCATTTTATCATCCTCTTCGGTTGTTTTTTTTCCTAACATAGAGGAAGTAGACAAACTTTTGGTTCTACCGTGAGGCATTTCTCTATGACAATCCCAACATTTTCTATCGGTTCGATGTACATCATAATCTGCCATCAATCCCGATTGTTTCGGGTTTTTCAATTGTCGATCATGACAACGAATGCAATTTTCCCTTACTACCTTCTGACCAGGTTCGTGCATGATGATAGCTTCGGGTTCTGTTCTTGTAGTGAACACAAAAGCATGATATAAACCATCTTTTGCTTTAAAAAAGTATTTGTTAAAAACATTGTCATGAGGTACGTGACAATCATTACAGGTTGCTTTTTTAGCATGCGAAGACACCAACCAAGTGGCATACTCACCATTCATTACGTGACAATTAATACAAGCCTTTGGATCATCAGAGGCGTAAGAGGCCACGTTACCAATTTTTAGCATGTACAATCCTAAACCAAGAATAATCCCTATTAGCAAAAATACCGCGGGGCGCCATTCTGGTGGTGGATACATTCTTCTAATCCATCTTGCTTTCATAATTCACTTATTTACTTTATATATACTTGAGAATTTTCTACAACAAAAATAAAAAGGACAAGCCAGTCTTTTTATGATAAATATCATACTCAAAAAAAATATTAAGTTTTTTTTAAGACTTTTAAGACTATACTAAAAAAGAAAAACTAGAATCTGCATCTAGTTTAAATGCAATTTCTAGTTTTTAACAAATTAAATAATTAAGCCTAAATAGGATAGTACAGAAAACCATAAACAGAGGTTTTACTAAGAAGTGTGTGGGTAAAATATTTCACTACGAATTATACGAATTATCACAAATTCAATCATCCAAAAATTTGAATAACACTAATTTTAAGGTTTCATCAAGATTTGTAAATTTAAAACACGCTATCCTTCGTGTAAATTAGTGCAATTGTTTCACCTGTTTGCTTATGCTTGAGTCGTGGCTAACTTTTTTTAAAAAAATTATTTCAAAACCCACTCAATTCTTTGTAGTACCAAAAACATATTACATAAATCTTACGGCAAAAATTTTAAATTATGTACCTCTTATTGCTGTAGTTTATTTTACAAATTCATCTTAATGTTCAGCCTCCTCAATAATTTTATTAACCGTGGCGTCGGAATTCACCCCTAACCCTTCTTGCTGAAAAACAAGTTCACCTTGAGTATTAAACACACTAATAATATTAGAATGAGAGAAATCTATAGGAGAAACTTTTTTGTAATTAACGGCTAATACTGCGGCAAACTCACGGGTATTCTCTTCAGAAGACCTAAGAAAAAGCCATGGTTTGGCATCCATTTTATTTTCTATTGCAAAAGCCTTTAATCGTTTTGGAGTATCCACTTTTGGATCAATACTCACCAAAATGAGTTGCACCTTGTCTTTAATTTTGTTTGGTAAGCGACTTTCTATGTTTCTCATATCGGCAACGAGTCTAGGGCAAGCTGCTTTACAGGAGGTGTAAATCATGACCATAACCAAAACTTTGCCTTTTAAATCTTTCATCTCCATATTTTGACCCTCTTGTGAGGTCCATTGTGAAGGCAAATTATAGATAGACAAATCTGAAATTGGTTTTTCTTTGACAACAGACTCCTTTTTTTGACAACTTTGCAAAGAAAGAAAAAACAATAGAAGAGGTAATGCTAAAATAGAGGATCGGTTCAATAACACCCTCGTTTTTTTGTGATTGAATAACAATAATTTCATTTTGAAACGTTTTTATAGATTTGGATACTACTTATCTTTAGCACATCTAAAACCTAAATTCTTAGTTGTATAATTTGCCTTGAGGCTCCCCCTAAAAGCGTAACGCATAAAAGCGGCATAATTCATCAAATCGGTAGCATTTACCGAACCGCTTCCGCAAAAGAGATTTTTATCGGTAGCTTTATCTTTTCGAGACTCACCAGAAAGAAAAATACTGTTGAAGTCGGCTGTCCATTCCCAAACCAAACCATGCATATCATACACTCCCCAATAATTTTTATAGGTTTTCCCAATCGGATTTAAATAGGTTTTGGGTTTTTCGTACCAAGACATAATGTATTTATTAAACTCCTCTTTGGCACGGGCATCGATACGTTTTTCATCAGCCATAGCAACATATTCCCATTCGTCCATAGTAGGCAATCGTTTCCCTTGACACTCGCAATATTTTTTGGCAGCAAACCAAGAAACATTAGTCACAGGAGCGTTTTCCAAGTTATTTTTACCATAATTATAATCACCTTGCCATTGATAGAGATAACTTTTGTCGGCAAAAAGGGCTTTCATTTGAGAACGACTATAGGCTGGATTTTTTTTTACAAATGCAAGATATTGCGCATTGGTAACTGGATATATATCGATACTAAAAGAAGCTACTTGTACTGGTTTTTTTGAAGTTGTACCATAGAGGGGGACAAAAGCCCCCCTATTTATGGTAGCCATTTTTACATTTTGAGCATAAAAAGTATAATCAATGAAGAATAAAATGAAGATAAATATTTTTTTAAAGGATATCATTGAAAAACTTTTTTGCTGGATCTGTATTATTTTCTTTGGGCTTTTACCATAGCTGGTGTAACCACTGTTTTATTATTACCCCAACTTGCATACACATAAGTCAATACATCAGCAATTTGTTGGTCACTTAAAGCTTGTGCAGGCATCGCTCCACTGAATTTTTTTCCGTTTACTGTAATAGGTCCTGATAGTCCTTTTACTACTCCTTTTATGGCGCGATTAACATCTTTGTTCAAATAATCTGATTTGGCCAACGGAGGAAAAGCACCAGGAATTCCCTGACCTGTTGGCTGGTGGCAAGCCACACAAACTTTGTCATAAACTCCTTTTCCCTTGGCTGCATTTTGAGCAAAACCATAGCAACTTACCACTAGCATAGCTGCACTTAAAACATACTTTTTCATTGAATTAATATTTAGATTATAAGATTACAAATTAGTGAGCTGCCGTTTGCTTTGGAGCTGGTTTTGCCCTAACTGCTTTAACTTTGGCAGGAGTCACAACCGTTTTGTTGTTGCCCCAACTACTATAAACATACGTTAATACATCGGCAACTTCGTCGTCGGTTAAGTTTTGACTTGTCATTACATTGTTAAACTTCTTGCCGTTTACAACTACCTCACCACTTAATCCATGCAATACAGCACTAATTGCTCTATCAGGATTAGCATTCAAGAAATCAGATTTGGCCAATGGAGGAAAAGCATTTGGCACTCCTTGTCCTTCGGGTTGGTGGCAAGCAAAACACGTTCTACCATACAATTCTTTACCTGATTTAATTTGTTCAGGAACTGTTTTTGCAGCTACTTTTTTGGCAGTTCCGTTTTCTTTAGGCATGTTTTGAATGGTTCCGCCTTCAGGCAAATAGATTCCTTCTTGAGTCGTACCTGAATAGATTTTTTTGTTTTCTTCCCCTTCTACTTTTAACATTCCCAGAGCTCCTTTATTGAAAGCTCTAAAGATAGAGTGGTCAACCAAAATAAGTGTCCCAGGAACATCAACTTTAAATTCAACAATAGCAGAACCACCAGCTGGAATAAGGGTTGTTTGAACATTCTCATTAATCATGTCCCCTCCTTCTATATGTACTTTGTCAAAAATCTCACCAATTACGTGAAAAGAAGAAACCAAGTTTGGACCACCGTTCCCCATATAGATACGTACTGTTTCACCTACTTTGGCAGTAATGGCTTTGTCACCAGCAACAGCACCCACTTTTCCGTTGAAAACCACATAATCAGGTTGTTCTTTGATGGCTTTATTCATATCAAAGGGTTGAGATCCTTGTTCTCCATAGGCCCCTTTGGTATAAAAATCACCTTGCATGATGTAGTATTCTTTATCAACAGGAGGTAATCCTCCTTCTGGCTCCACCAAAATCAAACCATACATTCCGTTTGCGATGTGCATTCCAACGGGAGCTGTAGCACAATGGTACACATATAAACCAGGATTTATAGTTTTAAAATTGAATACTTTTTCATGACCTGGAGCAACCAGTGATGAAGTTGCACCACCACCTGGTCCTGTTACCGCATGTAAGTCAATATTGTGTGGCATTTTATTATCGGGATGGTTTTTTAAGTGAAACTCTACTTCGTCTCCCACTCTAGTTCTGATAAAACTTCCAGGAACCGATCCACCAAAAGTCCAATAGGTATATTTTACACCATCGACCATTTCGCCTTCTTCTTCCTTAATTTCCATGTTGACTACCAATTTTGTGGCAGCGCGATCTCCTACAGGTTTTGGCACAAAGGGTGGTGCAGTTAGTTCTGCTTCTTTTTGTCCTTCAATTTTTATATCATGATAATCTTGAGCTTCCTTTTCTTTTTTAGAACAAGAAAAAAAGAAAAATAACGCCATAAAAAGCAATGGGAGTAATCGATAACGATTGCGAATACTAAAATTTGTTTTCATTTTTTGGGTTGTAAAGGTTTGAGTTATAATAAAGGATGAATTTATCCTTTATTGTAAGTGTAAATTTAAAATAGCTATTTTATTTAAAAAATGACAATTATCATGTTTTTAACGTTTTGTTATGAATTATTTCAGCAATATCATTATAGACATAATCAAGAATAATGTAACTATAAGGGTTGTTTTCCAAAAGATATGTGCCTTTTTTAATTCCATAAAATGAAAAGCAACCAATATAAATTTTGCTGCCGCTAATCCCATTAGCAGCAAAACAATAGTTTTTGAAAGGAAAGAAGCACTTGAAATTACTGCCGAAACCAAGGTTAGGAATAACAAAATAACATAAACTGAGAGAAGTGATTTTTTCATATACTAAAAGATTAAATATAAGGTTGGAAATAAAAGCAACCATATCAAATCACACATATGCCAAAAAGCAGCACAGCCTTCTACATCTTCAATAGCAGTATCCGATTTTTTTTTTATCATTCCGTAATTGGTCCAAGCCAAAATAACCATTCCAATAATAACATGAATAACATGAAAACCTGTTAATAACCAATAAAAAGTGTAAAACATATTAGTGTCTAATGTAATTCCGTTTTCAATTTTATGATAATATTCTACGCTTTTTAATGCCAAGAATAAAAACCCACCCAAAATAGCCAACTTAAAATATACCGATGATTTCAAAACTTCTTTCTCTTTGAATAAATGCACCGCATTAGCCATAAAAAAACCACTTGTCAATAAGAAAACAGTATTCACCGCACCAAAAGTGGTATTTAATTCTAATCGAGATTGATGAAATACGGTCGAGTTCTCGCTCCCATAATAGACAAATGCAACCAATGCCATTCCGAAAGTGATGAGTTCTAAGAAAATGATAATCCACATTAGGATTCCGCCAGGAGGATAGTAGATATTCTTATAATTTATTTTTAATCTTTCCATAAGTTACTCTTAAAGTTTCAATAAACATAGCCTTCTAAATTAAAACTCAATCATTCAATGTGTTTGATTCCTGTTTATTCCCAATCCAATAATCTTTTCTCTCCTTCGATTTTTTTGATATCGGTAATATCCTGCGACATTTCGATTACGCCTTTGTAGTTTTTATTGGCATCTCGTACAGCAAAATAGCGAATATAGATCAGGCGTTCTTTGTAATTAATCCAAAAAGACGATTCGTTTTGAGTTCCTTTTCTGAATTCTTCTAAAATTTTGAGAA
>JAGOFG010000009.1:25828-34806 GCA_017997335.1 Flavobacterium sp.
CCTTTGTAGTTTTTATTGGCATCTCGTACAGCAAAATAGCGAATATAGATCAGGCGTTCTTTGTAATTAATCCAAAAAGACGATTCGTTTTGAGTTCCTTTTCTGAATTCTTCTAAAATTTTGAGAACCGTTCCTACGCTTTTTGGAGGATGGCAAAACTTTACTTCTCGACCAATGATTCCAGCACTTCTTGGGAATACACGTTCTTCGCCTCTATTATAAAAAATCACTTTATCATTTTCGTCCACATAAGTTAAATCCAACGGCATTGTTCTGAAAAGCAAATTCACTTGTTCTACAGTCATGTATCCTTCATCATAATGCGAAGTGTTTTCCAATGAAAATGGCATTTCTCTGATGGTGAAATCCTCACTTGGATGCACATATTCCACTTTTGGGAAAGGCGGTGGTGTTTGAGACAACATCCAACCAATTTCTTCTTCGCCTTTTCGCATTTGTATCCAATCCTCTTCGGTAAGTATATCTAATGCATTAGGGAAAAGCACAGTATCTTCAACTCCAATTAATCGGTAAATACCCTCTACCAAAAAAGGAGTATTTGTTGCTATTCTTTCGGGATTATTCATTTTTAGATAATACTGAATCAATCGAAATTGCTCTCGCAAATTATCATGAAACGACCACATTCCTTGAGATGGACCAACCCAACCTTTCTTTTCCAAAAAAGGGAAAAGCTGATTCTCTTTGCGGGCAAATCGTTTCTCAATTGTAAGTAATTGATTGAATATGTTGGTGTATTTTGGTAAATCTTTCAAAGGATTTACCGCTTTAATTTCTTCCAAAAGGCTATTGATAATTTCTTTTTCCTGAAAGTAAATCGAAACGGGATGTCCTTCCGGCAATGCTGTGGTATTAATTGTTTCTGTCATTATAATTAAATTTTAAAACATATAAGTCATATAAGTTTTCATAATATATCAAGCTCAAAAAATCTTATATGACTTATATGTTTAATTTTATTTCTGGTGTTTTATCTTTTCATATAATTTCACTAAGGATTGTAACAACTCAACGGGAGTTGTCAAAATTTGATAGTGGTTTTGTCCAAACATTTGTGGCAAATAATATTTGGCTTCGGCTTCGATGGCCAAGGCGTAGGAATTAATATTTTTTGAATTGAGTTCGCGAAGGGCTTGTTTTACATCATTGACCCCATATTTACCTTCATATTTATCATAATCATTGGGTTTTCCGTCTGAAATGAGTATTACCCATTTATTTTTGGTACTTCGCTTATCGAGGCGCACTCCTGCATGACGCAAAGCCGCTCCTATTCTAGTATAACCACTGGGTTCAACAGCTCCTACTTTATGTTTGGCGACATTCCAATTATCGTCAAAATCTTTAACCGTTAGGTAAGTGGAATAATTTCTGGTTTTGGAATAAAAGCTATCTATCGAAAAATCGATATTAAACTCGTTCAGGATTTCTCCAAACAAAATAGAAACTTCTTTCTCTACATCAATGACTCTATTTCCTGCAGCATATCCGTCGCTTGAAAGGCTAATGTCTAATAGGATCAGTATCGACAAATCCTTTTCTATTTTTCTATTCGCAAGATAAATTTTATCGGATGGTGTTTTTCGAGAATGCACATCGACATACAAATCGGTTATGGCATCGATATCAAATTCGTCGCCTTGAGGTTGGCGTTTTTGCTGTTGCATTTTGTTATTAACGTTTGTCAACATTTTACGCAAGCCCATCAAAGTGGAGGCATTCTTGGTTATTGTTCTTTTGTAATAATCGGAATCTGTTTTTAACTGCAACTTTGGATATACTTTGCAAAAATTTTCTTTGTAACTATTTTTACTGCAATCCCATTCATTATATTTATGATGAAATCCTTTTTCATCTACCTCAGCACTTTCGGATATTGTGGTGTTTTCTATAAAGTCGGATAGATAAACCGAATGCACAGTATCATCTACACGCACATTGTATTTCATATTGAGTTCCTCCAATGCGTCCTGATGCTCTTCGAGTTCATCCGATCCGTCAAAATCACGCCAATTGCCATTGAATTCTTCAGCAGTTTCTACTTTCTCAAAATTATGCAACATCACATAATCCTCTTGTTGTTTTTTGTCAAGTTCCACCGTGATAACTTCCTCAACAGCTTTTGCTTTAAGCGTCGTTAAAGGCTGAATCTCATTAGGTTTTTTGGTCTTGTCCGAGAAGTTTTGCAATAGATTCTCGCTATCTACTACCGTTTCATTTTTCATCCATTTGCCAAAAAGCCAAGAGAACTCAGGACCTTTTTTAGCATCTGATTTTTGGATAAAATAATCTTTGGCTTTCGCCAAAAAGGATTCGCCAATAGAAAACTCCTGAAACAAAATCGCAAGAACAGTATCGGATGTTTCCAATGCTTTTTGTTGTGAAAGAGCCAATTCAGGTTCTATTTCTTCAGATGTCCAATTATAGTTCAGCCGCTGTTGTACACAGAGATAAAGCATTCGAAAATGATAAAAAGTAAGGTTTTCTTCCAAAGTTGGAAATTCAGCAAAGGAAATCGGCAGAAAAAAATTATTGTTTTTGTATCCTCCCTCTCTTTCGGCAGGAAATATTTCGATAGGTTTTCCAGTCAAAGCACGCGCCATTATGGTCAGACGCGATTTTATCTCTGCAAGAGTCACCGTTCTGGCTTCTATTTCGGGACTTATTTTTTTTCTGCTTTTTAAATGCTTGAAAAACTTCCCAACTAAATATTCATCTATCTCGAAACCCATAATAAGCCCCCTAACCCCCGAAGGGGGAACTCCTATTAGGGGTCAATAGGATTTAAATTGTTAAAAAACATTATTAACACAACATATTTTTCTAAGTTATAATTCCCCCTTCGGGGGTTAGGGGGATCATATCATCAGATTACATAAATCCTTCAAAGCTTCTATAGTCTGTAGATCATCTGTTAATGGTTCTACAACCGCTACGTGAACGGCTAATCGTTTTGGCAATCCACTGTGGATGATTTTGGCCGCATCGACTAAAAGTCTAGTAGAAACAGTTTCTGTCAGTCCTAATTCGGTTAAGTTTCTAATTTTATTGCCAATTGCGACTAGTTTTTTGGCAGTATCGCTGTCAATATTAGTTTCATTGACTAAGATTTCTGTTTCAATTTTTGGTTCTGGATAATCAAAAGTAACTGCAATAAATCGTTGACGAGTTGAGGGTTTAAGCTCTTTGAAACCTCTTTGATAACCTGGATTAAAAGAAGCTACGAGCATAAAATCATCATGCGCCTGTATAGTCTCTCCTAATTTATCTATAAATAGCAGGCGTCGATGATCAGTAAGAGAGTGAATAGCTACAATAACATCGGGTCGAGCCTCTGCTATCTCATCTAAATAGATAATAGAACCTTCTTTTACAGCTGTTGTCAATGGGCCATCCAACCAAACCGTTTCGGCTCCTTTAATGATGAATCGACCAATCAAATCTGTGGAAGACGTTTCTTCGTGACAACTAATGGTAATCAATTTTTTATTCAACTGATGTGCCATAAACTCAATAAAACGAGACTTCCCTGTTCCTGTAGGACCTTTTAACAAAAAAGGAATTTTGTTACGATAGGAATGAACAAAGATTTCTGTCTCTTTACCTGTAGCTTGGTAATATGGGATTTTTATTAAATTATCTGTTAGCATATTCTTTATTATTATAAAAAACCGAAACGTAGAACAATCACTCTATGGAAATGCAAATTCTTAAACGATTATCCAAACGTTCCGGTTAAAAATAGAATCGTTAAATTATATGTATATATTTTATTGAGTAAAAAAAACTTTTATATCCCTAAATAATTCATATACACTTCTTATTAAATTTAAATCCTATGACTTAAAACTGTATTTAGCATTAAAATAAGGTTATAAAATTTCAATTAAAAAAAACTACCGTTCATTCAATGCTTCATTAGTTGGGCGGCCATATTTTATAAAATCATAAATAAACAATGAAATTCCGGTTGTAAACATTGTCGCACAGATGAGCAATACAACGAAGTGAATACTTATTTCATTTTGCACCATCATAAATTCCATTTTTAATTTTCTCTCCAAGTAGACTTGCACCACTCCCGCGACTCCAAATGCAACAGTCATCCCTAACATTCCAATATTTGACAACCAAAAAGCAGCCATTCCCGTATTACTTTGGTATCGTTTTCGACCTGTTACATTGGGCAATGCATAACTAATAATTGCTAAAACTATCATAGCATAGGCACCCCAAAAAGCATAATGCCCGTGCATAGCAGTAACCAATGTCCCGTGAGTATATAGATTAGTTTGCGGAAGAGTATGTGCAAAACCTAATAAACCAGCCCCCACAAAGGAAACTATAGACGAGCCAATAGTCCAGAATAATGCAATTTTATTAGGATGACTCTTTTCGCCTTTGCGATACATATTGACTGCGAACAAAGCCATAGCCAAGAAAGCTAAAGGTTCTAATGCAGAGAAAATCCCACCAATGATTAACCAAATCTTATTAACTCCTATGTAATAATAATGGTGTCCTGTCCCTAAAACTCCTGAAAGAAACGTTAACCCAACAATCACATATAGCCACTTTTCAATCACTTCTCTATCAACACCTGTCAATTTGATTAATAAATAGGAAAGAATACCTCCCATAATTAATTCCCATACACCTTCAACCCACAAATGCACAACCCACCAACGGAAAAAAGAATCCACTACTTGGCTGTCAAACCAAATCATTCCTGGCAAATACAACAAGGCAGCAAACAGCAATCCCATTGATAAAACCAATGCTGTAGTAGTTCTTCGTTTGGCTTTAAATAAAGTTCCCAAAATCAAACCTAAAAATAAGAGAACATTTATAACTACTAGAAAATCTAATTCTCTTGGTATCTCCAAAAATTTACGTCCTTCCCAATGGTTTAAATGAAATCCTACTATAGCTACAACTCCAACAACAGCCAATGAAATCAGTTGAATGTAAGCCCACTTCACGCTAATTAACTCACGTTGAGCTTCTTCAGGAATAATGTAATAAGCTGCTCCCATAAAACCAGTTAGTAACCACACTACTAGTAAATTAGTATGCACTGCTCTAGCGGTATTAAAAGGAATAATGTCATGCAATCCTTGGATTCCAATTCTGTCAAAACCCATTATAAAACCATAGATAATCTGTAAGGAAAATAATAGCATACATAGTGCAAAAAACCAGTAGGCTACTTTTTGTGATTGATATTTCATATTTGTATTTTTATTGTTAGAATTCAATTTTGGCCCGGATTTTATCAAATAATGATGATAAACGTAAACTTGTTTTCAATAGTGAATTCAATTGTTATGTTATTTATTAATTATTCTCTTTCGCTAAAGGTGAAACCACACGGTCAAACCCATTCAAATCTATTTTGCCAATCCACTTTAGGTAAGCAACAACAGCCTCTGCATCTTGTTCTCCCATATTATAAACAACCATTTTACGACCATTTGGAGCCCAAGGTACAGGCGACATCAAAACAGCTTTAACATACCCTTCTCCTCTTCTATCTATTACTTTAGTAAGTTCAGGCGCATAATAGGCTCCTTCTCCCAATATAGTGTGACACCCCATACAGTTATTGGATTCCCAAAGTTCTTTTCCTCTGGCTACTTGTTTAGTAATAGCCTTGTAATTAGTTTGATCATTTCTGGGCATAAACGAATAAATGGTCAATCCTATGAAGATTAAAAAGGTGACCAAAGTTCCTCCCAGAAAAAATGCTCGAGCTTGTGATTTTGAAAGCATAATAAATGGTTTTTATTAGTATTGAATTTTGATTAACAATAAAAGACAAAATTATCTTTTATTTGATTGCTGCAAATTAAGAGTATATTAAAGAGTAAAAACATGATAAAAATCATAAATTAAATACATTCTTTTTAGTAATGATAAAAAACAAAACCAATCTGATAATCTATAACTTACAATAAAAAACAATAAAAGACGTTTTTATCTTTTATTTAAAAATTATATGTATATTTGTACCCAATTAAAACGTATCATTATGAACACCATTGAAAACACAACAATAGGAGAATTTGTAGCGAAAGATTTTAGAACGGCAGCAGTATTCTCAAAATTTGGTATAGATTTTTGCTGCAAAGGCAATCGAACTATCGAAGAAGCAAGCGAGAAAAAAGGGGCAGATAGCCAAACCATACTTGCAGAAATTAAAACTGTTTTAGAAAGTAAAACTGACAACAGCATTGATTTCAAATCTTGGCCATTGGATTTATTAGCAGACTATATAGAAAAAACACATCATCGTTATGTAGTAGAGAAAACACAAGTCTTATTACCATTTTTGAGTAAACTTTGCAAAGTGCACGGTGCACATCATCCAGAACTTTTCGAGATTAATGAATTATTCATTGGCTGTTCTGGTGAATTGGCGCAACATATGAAAAAAGAAGAATTAATACTATTTCCATTTATAAAAAAAATGGTAGAAGCTACACTTACAGATAAACTCATCTCCCAACCTCATTTCGGAACAGTCGAAAATCCAATTGAAATGATGAAACATGAGCATGAAAATGAAGGAGAACGTTTTAGAAAAATTGCTATGTTAACTTCTAATTACGTTCCTCCAGCTGATGCTTGTAACACTTATAAAGTAACTTTTGCTATGCTTCAAGAATTTGAACAAGACCTTCACAAACACATTCATTTAGAAAACAACATTTTATTTCCAGCAGCTGTTGCTCTGGAAAAAGACTTCATAGCTCAATCTTAATTCTTTGATTTGCCCCAATTACTCCTTCATGAACTGATGGTATTTGGGGCTTTCTGTATTTAGTCATTATGAAAAAATCATGGTTAATTGTTTGTTTGATTAATTTCTTTGTGGCAGCCATAATGGGACTAATCTTACGGTGGATGTATCTTAGTCCCATCCCTTCTATAAATTTTCAATTTTTAGTTCATGGGCATTCTCATATTGCCTTGCTTGGTTGGACTTATTTATCGATTTCTTGTCTTATAATACATTATTTCATTCCAAAAAAGAGTCAAGAAAAACCTGTTTTTAATCGCTTATTTTGGACAACCGAAATTGCGGTAGTTGGTATGATGATTGATTTTCCAATAGAAGGCTATGCGATGTTATCGATTTTTTTCTCCACACTCCATATTTTTTGTAGCTATTTCTTTGCCTACATATTTTGGAAAGAAACAAAAAACACCAAATACCCAGAAAAAAAACTACTTGACACAGCATTACTTTTTATGATACTTTCAACATTAGGAGTTTGGTGTTTAGGCCCTGCTGTGGGATTAATGGGAAAAGCAAGTGCCTTTTATCAAATTGCCATTCAGTTTTTTCTGCACTTTCAGTTTAATGGTTGGTTTTTGTTTGCAGTAATAGCTTTGCTGCTTAGAATTAGCAACATTAAGCTAGAGAAAAATTTTTTCAATTTGTTTTACTTATGCTTTGTTCTTGGAACACTACTTACATTTTCGCTACCTATAAGTTGGTCCCTAACCCACCCTATATTGTATTATTTAAATAATTTAGGTGTAGTTTTTCTATGTATTGCAATTTATTGTTTTATAAAAATGCACGCCAATGGAATCCAAACGTATTTCATTAGTAATACAAAACTTGAAAAAAAAATGTATCAGTTGGCATTTTTTTCTTTATTGTTAAAATTAGGATTACAAGGTATACTACTTTACCCTGAAATGAGTAAAACAATTCACAATATAAGACCTTTTATAATTGGATATATTCATTTGTCGATGTTGGGAATAATTACTTTTTTCATTCTTGCATTTTTATCCAAAAGCACCTTCTTTCATCAGGAGACTAAACTATACAAGTTAGGTATACTCTTTATCATCATTGGATTTTGTTCAACAGAGCTTGTACTTTTTTTTCAAGGAATCTGGCAATTTTTAGAAAATGGAATTTTGCCATTTTATCCTCATCTACTTTTTGCACTGAGTATTTTTTTGCCTTCAGGAATCCTTTCTGTTACTATCAATTGTTTTCTTTGTAAAATAAAAATATAATGAACCATCATTTATTACTTATTATTCACTTAATGAGCGCTACTGTTTGGGTTGGCGGTCATTTGATATTGGTTGCATCTTATTTACCACGAGCCATTAAAGAAAAAAATCAAAACTATATTTTGAATTATGAAAAAAAGTATGAACCAATAGGTATGCTGTCTTTGATATTACTTGTATTGTCAGGGATTTTAATGGCATATAAATATGGAGTGACCATTGAGCATTGGTTTGAATTTGCAACACCAATAGAAAAAGTCGTATCGACTAAATTGCTTTTATTATTTGCAACCCTACTCTTTGCTTTGAGTGCTCAATTTAAAGTACTCCCTAAACTCAATAATAACATAAAATACTTACCAGAAATGGCTTTGCATATTTTATGTGTTACAATAATTGGGATTTCAATGCTAATTTTGGGTTCCTTTGTTCGTTTTGGAGGCTATTAAATCATAAATTTGAAAAAAAACGTGCTATGTTTTCAAAAACTACTGAATACGGCATTCGAGCTGCAATTTTTGTGGCATCAGAATCGCATCAAAACAAAAGATCTGGGCTAAAGGATATTGCCAAAAAAATAGATTCTCCAGAAGCTTTTACGGCCAAAATCATGCAAATTTTAACCAAAAACAAACTGATAGATTCTGTAAAAGGAGTCGGAGGCGGATTTGAAATCCCAACAGAACGTTTGTCACAAATTAAACTTTCGCAAATAGTAAATGCGTTAGAAGGTGATCATGTGTTTAAAGGTTGTGGCTTAGGCTTATCCAATTGTTCCGAAGAACATCCGTGCCCAATGCATCATAAATTCAAATCAATCAGAAACGATCTTTCTAATATGTTAGAAAATACCACCCTCGAAGAATTGACTTTGGGTTTAAAAACGGGAGATACATTTTTAAGATATTGATTCACTA
>JAGOFG010000071.1:0-7767 GCA_017997335.1 Flavobacterium sp.
AAAACTTGGTAGAGCTGAATCACTATAATAGGATATTCCGCTTTTAATTTCAGATACGGCTACCGCTATGTATCCGGGGATATTTTTTTTAACTTCTTCTCCAAACTGTTTTAAAAAATCTGACATGGTATTTGTTTATATGTTATCAAGCAAAATTACTACAAAAAAACTAAAAAGCTTGTATATAAAACTAAAAAAATATTAAATAAAACATCCTTATTTAATTTGTTAATTTACACCTTTATATGGTGTAAAAACATAAAAAAAGCCTTATTTTTTTTATTTAACTAATGATTTTGACTAATGGATTTAATAATGCACCAAAAATAAATGATGGTAAAAAAATGGCAATTGTTGAAATTAGTGCTCCTGAAAATCCATTAATTTGATAACAAATAAAAGTTACTGATGAAAAAACTGGACCAGGTGTAAATTGTCCGACTGCAATTGCGTCTATTAATTGTGTTCTTAACAAAAAACCTGTTGCAACTAATTCTGCATCAAGAAATGCGAAAACCGCAAGGATGATGTAGTGGATTTCAAGATGATGGGCATTGACCATTTGTTTGTGGACGAAAGCCACCAATTCAAAAACCTGATGTTCAACACAAGGCATTCCAGAATTGCGGGATTAGGAAATGTTGATGGAAGCCTAAAAGCATTGAACCTGCTTTTTGCCATTCGTACTATTCAGGAACGCATTAATGCAGATATGGGAGCTACCTTTCTTTCGGGAACGACGATCAGCAATTCTCTAACAGAATTATATCTATTGTTCAAATACCTTCGCCCACGGGCAATGGAAAAACAGGGTATACACTCTTTTGATGCGTGGGCAGCTATTTATGCGAGGAAACAACCGATTATGAATTTTCGGTAGCGAACAATATCGTAGCAAAAGAACGTTTTCGGTTTTTTATTAAAGTGCCAGAATTGGCGCAATTCTATTCGGAAATCACAGATTACCGGACAGCAAAAGATATAGGCATTGACCGACCGAATAAGAATGAGGTTTTATACCACATACCTCCAACTCCAGACCAGTCTGTATTTATTCAAAAATTAATGGATTTTGCCAAAACAGGAAATGGCGAATTGCTCGGAAGACCTCCATTGTCACAAAGTGAAGAAAAAGCAAAAATGCTCATCGCTACAGATTATGCCCGAAAAATGTCTTTGGATATGCGGATGGTAAGTCCAATATATGAAGACCACCCCGACAACAAGGCTTCGCATTGTGCAAAAAATATTGCCAAATATTACAACCAATACAATGCACAGAAAGGAACGCAGTTCGTTTTTTCGGATTTGGGAACCTACAAATCAAACGAATGGAATGTGTACTCCGAAATCAAACGCAAGCTCGTGGAAGTTTTGTGTCTCGCAAGCCCAGTAAATACGTTGAAATTTTACTGAGTACGCGATTCATAACCCTGAGGTCCCGAGTTCAAATCTCGGTCTCGCTACCAGAAGCCTCAAATTTTAAATTTGAGGCTTTTTTTATATCCTAATTTACCCTCTCGTTACTTTACTATTTTAACCCCTTATCAATAAAGAAGTTAAATATTTTTGTTAATTTTTATCAAAAAGAGAGCCTCAAAAATCGTACAATTGATTTTCTTGTTATATTTGATAGCATATAAAAGTATATCATAACCTAAACTTAAATACAATGAAAAAAGTAGCCGCAATTTTAGCTTTTTCATTCTTTGCTTTGTCAGTTCAAGCACAAGAAGCTCCAGCTAAAGAAAAAACAAAAAAAGAAACTTCAACAACTAAAAAAGAAGCAACAAAAACAAAGACCGAATGCAAAGCAGAAGGTAAAAAATGTTGCTCTTCTAAAAAATCAAAATAAAAAAATGCCTCAATCGAGGCATTTTTTTATTGTTTACTTAAATCTAGAACTTATTATTTTACTCTAACGCTCCATTCAAAATCCATTTCAGAAACCTGAACTCCTTTTTCATCGGTTCCAATGGATTTCATCCAAAAGGTTTGCCCCTCACCTGTCGCAATAGTTTGTTTTATTGCTTCTTCTATCAAATGCCCATCATTACAGATAAATGTAATTCTGCCTGTGGCTTTCTTGGTAAAATTCCCTTTGTTGTTAGCTACTAACATGGATATTTTTCTACCGCTTTTTTGAATTTGATACATTACCAAAGCGCCAGTAGACAACTCAGCAGCCATAGCTTGAACAGCAAAATACATAGAATTAAACGGATTTTGATTGATCCAACGGTGTTTTACACTTACTACACATTGCTTTTCGTTAATAGCTTTTACTCTTACTCCACATAAAAAAGCCGAGGGCAATTTAAAAAATAAGAATTGATTCAATTTTGATACGTTTATTTCCATTATATATTGGTTTTTGGGTAAAAGTACAAAAAAATACTATGCATACATACAAAATTACAATATCAACCCTAAACTGTACCCACATCTCCTAATAACACACTCAAAGTACTACTAATCAATAGAAAACAACTAAATAAGCAGCAACTATAAAAAAATTATTTTGTTAATATTTTGTTAATATTTACTACTATGCGATACAAGATACTTTCTTTTAGACATATATTTGCATAAGAAATTACTATATACTTTAAATCATGGAAACATCATCAGAAAAAAACATCGCAACCTTTACTCATTTGAGTACATTGAGCCAGTATATAATTCCGTTTGGAAATTATATCTTCCCTATTTTGATTTGGACTTCAAAAAAGGATCAATCAGAATTTGTAGACCATCACGGAAAACAAGCTATTAACTTTCAATTGAGCATCCTTATTTACTCACTGGTTATGGCGGCAATTGCTTTACCAATTTTAATTTTTACTGTTTTTAACAATATGACTTTTGATGAATTCTACCACAATCAAGGATTAGTGATTAGAGATTTTAATTTTGAAGACCACATTGGACTTATTACAGTTGGAATAATTGCTGCGCTTGCCTTTGTTGGATTTAAAATAGCCGAATTCTTCTTAATAATTATCGCAGCTGTGAAAACATCAAATGGAGAAAAATACCAATATCCATTCACAATTCCCTTTATAAAGTAATCAATTATAAAGTAGTATATAGTAGTCTAATCAACGCTATAAATCATCTCAACTATCACCTGTAATGGAAAGTAATCAAAAAACGAACAGTTCTAATCAAACAAAAAATCAAAACGAAAATTATGAACATTGAAAACACAAAAGCCCAGATGCGTAAAGGTGTTCTCGAGTTTTGCATCTTATCAGTTTTAAAAGAAAAAGATGCCTACACTTCTGAAATATTAGACACTTTAAAAGACGCAAAATTGTTAGTAGTTGAGGGAACCATTTATCCTTTGCTAACACGATTAAAAAATGACGGATTACTCAACTATCGTTGGGAAGAATCAACCTCAGGACCACCAAGAAAGTATTATGGTCTAACTGAAACAGGTCAAACCTTTTTAACTGAATTAAGCGGCACTTGGAATGAATTATCCGAAGCCGTAAGTCTAATAACCAACCAAAAACAATAGTCATGAACAAAACTGTAAATATAAACCTAGGAGGAATGTTCTTCCATATTGATGAAGATGCATACCAAAAATTAACTCGATATTTTGAAGCTATCAGACGTTCTTTGTCTAAATCTTCTGGTCAAGAAGAAATCATTAAAGATATCGAAATGCGTGTTTCAGAATTATTAAATGAAAAACAAAAAAGCGAAAAACACGTAGTAGGACTGAAAGATGTAGATGAAGTAATTGCTGTTATGGGGCAACCTGAAGATTACATCATTGAAGAAGAAACAAACGCTTCAGGAAAATTTAATGATTATAGCACAAGAGCTACCAAAAAATTATACCGAGATAAAGAAAAAGGAATGATTGGTGGTGTAGCTACAGGTCTTGGACATTACTTTGGAATCGATGCGGTTTGGTTAAAAATCATGTTCTTAATCTTTGTTTTTGCTGGATTTGGTTCAGGTATATTGGCATATATCATCCTTTGGATTGTAACTCCAGAAGCCATCACCACTTCAGAAAAACTTGAAATGACTGGTGAACCCGTAACCATCTCTAATATCGAGAAAAAAGTTCGTGAAGAATTTGAAAATGTATCTGGCAAATTTAAAAATGCCGATTATGACAAAATGGGAAACCAAGTAAAATCTGGAGCCGAAAAATTGGGAAATTCTTTAGGTGATTTTATTATGACTCTTTTTAAAGTTTTCTCGAAAATACTTGGAGTTCTCTTAATTTTAACTGGACTCTTTACTTTGGTGAGTTTATTTATTGGAGTTTTTACTTTAGGATCCTCAGCATTTATAGATTTTCCTTGGCAAAACTTTGTCGAAGCAGGGAACTTTGCTGATTATCCTGTTTGGAGCTTTGGGTTATTAATGTTTTTTGCTATCGGAATCCCTTTCTTTTTCCTAACTATTTTAGGATTCAAATTATTATCTCCAACTATTGGATCAATTGGAAACATTGCTAAATATAGTTTGTTGGCTTTGTGGTTAATCTCTATTGCCATCTTAATCTCTATAGGAGTAAAAACAGCCACTCAAGTAGCGTATGACGGAAAAACAGTAGCTAAACAAAATATTCCTTTGAATGCAAACGATACTTTGTTCGTAAAATTCAGATATAATGATTATTACACTAAAGATATCGACGATCATACTGAATTTGAATTTGTACAAGATTCTGCGAACAACAAATTGATCTATTCTAATAATGTAAGCTTGAGAATTTTATACACCGATGAAAAAACACCTTACATTCAAATTGAAAGAACGGCTAAAGGAAAATCGTTTCAAGACGCAAAATTCAGAGCTGAAAAAATTCAATATGGTATAAAAGTAGAAGGAAATCATTTGTATTTAGACAATTATTTGTTGACCGATGTAAAAAACAAATTCCGTGATCAAGAAGTAGAATTGTATTTGTATTTACCAGAAGGCACTTTATTAAAACCAGACGCATCAGTACAAAACTATGATCGTTCAGATAATGATTTCTTCAATTTACACTATAGCTCAGATAATTACGTTTATAAAGTAACTGATTCTCAAATAAAATGTTTAAATTGCCCTGATGATGAGGACGAGTGGAATGATGTAGAAAATGATTCAACAGCTACTAATGTTACCATCAATGAAAATGGCATTTCTATTAAAAAAGATACTTTAATTAAATCCAATAAGGATATAAAAGAATTAAAAATCAATAAAGACGGAATAATCATCAAAACCGAATAGCTATGGTAAAAATAATCACTTTAGTAACAAAATTCATTATTGTTACGCTGACCGCTTTACTGTTTGCCTCTTGTAATTTGTCTGCAAATTTCAATTCCATCACCGGAAGTGGAAATGTAACCACCGAAAAGAGAATTGTAAATGGCGATTTTAAAAGTATTGAAGTAGGAAACGCTATCGACTTGGTACTAGAACAAGCCGATAAAGTTGAGATTATTGTAGAAGCCGATGACAATTTGCAAAAAGAAATCACTACCAAAGTAGAAAACGGCAAGCTTATTATAGGATGCAAATACAGTTCTTTCTTGAATATCACTTCGAAAAAAGTAATCGTTCGAGCTCCTATTATAGAAGGCATTGAGGCCAATAGTGCTTCGACTGTAAATAGCAAATCAACCCTTAAAGCTTCGGAATTTAAGATTGATGCATCGAGTGCGGCTTCTTTGGATTTGAACATAGAATCTGAAAAAATAATTTGTGATTCTGGTAGCGGAAGTAGCATTGAATTGAAAGGTAAAGCTATTCAGCTCCAAACCAATTCTTCGAGCGGAAGTTCTATTAATGCTGGCGAGTTGTTGGCAAACGATATCAAATCAAAGGCATCATCAGGAAGTATTCAATCGCTACATCCGTTGGTGAGTCTTGATGCAGAAGCGTCTAGTGGAGGAAATATCTCCTACAAGAATAAGCCGAAAAGCCTGAAAAAAAGCGAAAGCTCAGGCGGTTCGATAAGCCAAGAATAGTTTTTAGTTGATACAAAAAAAGTCCTTCTTCGTGAAGGACTTTTTTTGTATCTAAATTTAAGAAGGTAACCCAAAATTCTCATTGCTGCTCTTTAGCCCCGATCGCAGTGGAAATCCTTTGTTGCCGGGGTTCGGCAACAAAGATTATAACGGAGAGCGGGACCTTGAATACAAAAAAGCGCCTTGACTACTGCTCCCAAAAAAATTACTCTTTGGCAGCCAAATAACGCTCAGCATCCAATGCAGCCATACAACCTGTACCAGCGGCAGTAATGGCTTGGCGGTATACGTGATCGGCGGCGTCTCCTGCTACGAAAACTCCTGCTACATTCGTTTTTGAACTTCCTGGAACGTTTACGATATAACCCGTTTCGTCTAAGGTCAGGTAATCTTTGAAAATATCGGTGTTAGGTTTATGACCAATAGCTACGAAAAAACCAGTTGCTGGAATGTCATACACTTCATCGGTAGTTTTGTTTTTTACTTTGATAGCCGAAACCACTTGCTCATCTCCTAAAACTTCAACGGTATCGTGGTTTAAAAGGATTTCGATGTTTTCGGTTTTGCGAACTCTTTCTTCCATAATTTTGGAAGCTCTGAATTTTTCGCTTCTAACCAACATTGTTACTTTTTTGCACAATTTAGATAAGTAGTGTGCTTCTTCGCAAGCAGAATCTCCTGCTCCAACGATTACCACTTCTTGATTTCTATAGAAAAAGCCATCACAAACGGCACAAGCTGAAACTCCTCCACCCATTTTTAAATAATGTTGTTCTGATGGTAAACCTAAATATTTTGCAGAAGCTCCTGTGGAAATAATTACGGTTTCGCAGTGCAATTCGATAGTATCGTTAATCCAAACTTTGTGAATATCACCAGAAAAATCAACTTTGGTAGCCCAACCATCGCGCACATCAGCGCCAAAACGTTGTGCTTGTTGTTGCAACTGAATCATCATTTCTGGTCCAGTTACACCGTCTACATAACCTGGAAAATTTTCAACTTCATTGGTCGTTGTCAACTGTCCACCAGGTTGCATTCCTTGGTACAAAACTGGATTCATATTGGCTCTAGCAGCATAAATAGCCGCGGTATAACCCGCAGGACCTGAACCTATAATTAGGCATTTTATTTTTTCGATAGTATTTGACATTGTGTTTTGAGTTTTTTAAAATACACGCAAAAATAGGATTTTAAAAAATAATAACTCGCTTTGAAGTATTTGTTTTGATTATGGAGTAATAAAAAAACACATTCTTACTAAGCATACTACAATAGTATTTGTTATAAAATGTTTTTTTGAAGTCGCTTATCCTAAACGTGACAAGTAGAAAATAAAAAAACCTTTCTGAAATCCAGAAAGGTTTTTTTGTCGGGGTGGCAGCGTTTATTCCGTTTAACGGAAATTCGAACCTGCGACCTTCCCGATTACCATCGGGACGCGATAACCGTTCACTACTTTTTTAAGAGTTGGATTTTGGATTTACTTTTCCAACTTTTTATTTCTTTTTCTCTTTTAATAGCTTCACTCCTTTCTGGGAACTTCTCAAAATAAAATAACTCCCAATCTTTAATTCTTCCAGTAAAACCTTTATGATTACTCAAATGACGCCTTAATCGTTCATCAATTCCCATAGTAGTGTAACCAACATAAAACTTGTCAGTTGATTTTGAAAATAATATGTAAACTGTAAATTCCATATAAGCAAAAAATCCCTTCTGAAAATCAGAAAGGATTTTGTCGGGGTGGCAGGATTCGAACCTGCGACCT
>JAGOFG010000071.1:7867-12662 GCA_017997335.1 Flavobacterium sp.
ACCAACATAAAACTTGTCAGTTGATTTTGAAAATAATATGTAAACTGTAAATTCCATATAAGCAAAAAATCCCTTCTGAAAATCAGAAAGGATTTTGTCGGGGTGGCAGGATTCGAACCTGCGACCTTCCCGATTACCATCGGGACGCGATAACCGTTCACTACTTTTTTAAGAGTTGGATTTTGGATTTACTTTTCCAACTTTTTATTTCTTTTTCTCTTTTAATAGCTTCACTCCTTTCTGGGAACTTCTCAAAATAAAATAACTCCCAATCTTTAATTCTTCCAGTAAAACCTTTATGATTACTCAAATGACGCCTTAATCGTTCATCAATTCCCATAGTAGTGTAACCAACATAAAACTTGTCAGTTGATTTTGAAAATAATATGTAAACTGTAAATTCCATATAAGCAAAAAATCCCTTCTGAAAATCAGAAAGGATTTTGTCGGGGTGGCAGGATTCGAACCTGCGACCTCCTGCTCCCAAAGCAGGCGCGATAACCGGGCTACGCTACACCCCGTAACGCGGGTGCAAATATAGAATACTTTTTTGGCTATCACAAGTTATTTCAAAAATAAAATCATTTAATGCCTTACGTCATCTCTAAAAACAAAACATTCAATTCAATTCCAAATACTTAGAACAATTTTCAACACATAAGTTTACTAATCAATTTTAGAGATTAGAATTGGGATTATCATTTCATTTTCATTAACTTTCAACTATTAATCGATTAAAAAACAATTATTTAAAACGAAAAAACATCATTTCATCGGCTTAATTCATTTTTTAGTTTTTTTATCTATTAGTTGTCAAAAGAAAACGGAAACCACTACCGAATCCAATCAACCAAAAGATTCCATTACTACTATAAGTTTAGAGCCAGTAGAACCAAAAACAGCTTTTAAAAAGACTGTTTCTTATAAAACGATAAGTTTTGATATAACTAAATCAGGCGACACCTTAACGATTCAACCCTCAGGTTTTGAATCAGACAACACAAAAGTTATCAAAACCATTGAAGGAACGGTTTCAAATATTGAAGTAGACGACATAAATACTGATGGTTCTCCGGAATTAATGATTTACATTACCAGTTCAGGAAGTGGAAGCTATGGTACGGCAATTGGTTTTTCTGGGAACAACAATAAATCAATGAGCGAAATCACTATTCCTAGAATAGTTGACAATCCCAAAACAAACAAAGGATATATGGGTCATGATGAATTTGCAATTGTTGAGGGCACTTTGGTACAACGCTTTCGTATCTATAAAGAAGGAGACACTAACAGCAAGCCAACAGGTGGAATGCGACAAATTCAGTACAAATTAAAAAACGGAGAAGCTTCAAAAGTTTTTGCAGTTGACAAAATCATTGAATACTAATCGAGGTATCAAATTACTTTATATTGATTGATACTACTTACAAAAAAGACACTTTTTAAAAGCAAAAAATTTAATAAAAATGAAATAAAAAGAGATTATAATTAGCAATTCAACAATGGTAAGAAATGATTAACTAGGCATTAGTAAAAGTTAACAAAATAGATTTTCAATAACCATAAAAAATTGTATTTTTACCGCTCAAAATTCAAAAACAAATGGGCAAAATCATTGCGATTGCTAATCAAAAAGGAGGCGTTGGAAAAACTACAACATCCGTAAATCTTGCAGCATCATTAGGTGTTTTAGAAAAAAAAGTTTTATTAATTGATGCTGACCCTCAAGCCAATGCCACGTCAGGACTTGGAATTGACGTTGAGTCAGTTGAAATTGGCACCTACCAAATTTTAGAACACAGTCATACGCCACACGAAGCTTTACTTAAATGTACCGCTCCAAACGTAGACGTGATTCCTTCCCATATCGACCTTGTGGCTATCGAAATCGAATTGGTCGACAAAGAAAACCGTGAGTACATGCTCAAAAAATCATTGGACAGCATCAAAGATGAATATGATTACATATTGATTGATTGTGCGCCATCTTTAGGTTTATTAACTCTGAATGCACTTACTGCAGCTGATTCTGTAATTATTCCGATTCAGTGCGAATATTTTGCACTCGAAGGATTAGGCAAATTATTGAACACCGTAAAAAGTATTCAAAAAATTCACAACCCAGATTTAGACATCGAGGGATTATTACTAACTATGTATGATTCTAGACTACGATTATCTAATCAAGTTTTAGAAGAAGTACAAAAGCATTTCAACGATATGGTTTTTGAAACTGTAATCCAACGAAATGTGAAACTAAGTGAAGCTCCTAGTTTTGGTGAAAGTATCATCAACTATGACGCGACTAGTAAAGGAGCGGTTAACTATATTCACTTAGCTCAAGAAATAATAAAGAAAAATAGCAAATAGGTTTTATGACAAAAGCAGTAAAAAAACAAGCACTCGGTAGAGGATTATCCGCATTATTAAAAGACCCTGAAAACGATATTAAATCGGTTGAGGACAAAAATGCAGACAAAGTTGTTGGTAATATTATTGAGCTTGAAATTGATGCTATTGAAATTAATCCATTTCAACCTAGGACTAATTTCAATGAAGAATCACTGCGTGAATTAGCCACTTCCATTAAAGAATTAGGTGTGATTCAACCTATCACAGTTCGTAAATTAGATTTTAATAAATACCAATTAATTTCTGGAGAACGTCGTTTGCGTGCTTCTGTTTTAGTAGGACTTACCACAGTACCTGCTTACATTCGTATTGCAAATGATAATGAATCATTGGTTATGGCTTTGGTGGAAAATATTCAACGTCATGACTTAGACCCAATTGAGATTGCCCTTTCCTACCAACGTTTAATGGATGAAATCCAACTGACTCAAGAACAAATGAGTGAAAGAGTGGGTAAAAAACGTTCTACCATTGCCAACTATTTGCGTCTTTTAAAACTAGACCCAATTATTCAAACTGGAATTAGAGACGGTTTCATCAGTATGGGACACGGTCGTGCAATCATCAATGTTGAGGATTTAGACGTACAAGCCCAGATGTATCAGAAAATTGTTAGCCAGAATCTATCTGTGCGTGAAACAGAAACTTTGGTAAAAAACTATCACGAAAGTTTGTTACCAAAATCAAATACGCCTTCAAAATCTGCTGCTTTCGAAATTGATGATGAGCAACAGCACAGTTTTAATTCTTATTTTGGAACCAAAGTTGATTTGAAAGTAGACCCTAAAGGAAAAGGGAAAATAACAATTCCATTTCACTCTCAAGAAGATTTAAACAGAATTATCAAATTAATCAAAGGGTAGTGACTAAATTCCTTACCATATGCATCCTCGCTTTTATGCTCGGAAATGGTTTTGTTTTTGCACAAGATAAAAAAACGGAAGTTTTAGTTGCAAAAGACACTGTCCAATCCAATGATATTGACCCACTAACACCTGCAAAAGCTGCTTTTTACTCAGCTATTTTGCCAGGTTTAGGTCAAGCCTACAACAAAAAGTATTGGAAAATTCCACTAGTTTATGCTGGAATAGGCACTAGCTTGTATTTTTATATTGACAATAACAGAAAATACAATCAATACCGAGATGCTTACAAAAGAAGATTAGAAGGTTACACTGATGACAAATTTTCTTATTTAGACAATAGCCGACTCATTGCTGGACAAAAATTTTACCAACGCAACAGAGATTTATCGGCATTAGTAACTGTTGGTTTTTATGTGCTAAATATTATTGACGCCAATGTTGATGCGGCTTTAATTCAATTTAATGTAAATGAAAACCTATCATTTAAACCTGAAATTTACCCAAACGATGTAACGTTTCGTCCCAACGTTGGACTAACTTTCAATTATACTTTTTAAGAAGTACTTATTTTAAATCAAAAAAAATGAAGATTGCGCTTTTAGGATACGGAAAAATGGGCCAAGTAATTGAAAGAATTGCACTTGAAAGAGGCCACGAAATTGTTTTGAAAAAAGACGAATTCAATACTTACGAAGGACTAGAAAAAGCCGATGTCGCTATAGATTTCAGTGTTCCAGCAGCAGCAGTTGCCAATATTTCGGCTAGTTTTAACAACAATGTACCTGTCGTTTCTGGCACAACAGGTTGGTTAGAACACTATGACGAAATGATTGCCTTATGTGAAGAAAAAAACGGTGGTTTTATTTCTAGCTCTAACTTCAGTTTAGGGGTAAATCTATTTTTTGAATTGAATTCCTATTTATCGAAAATAATGGCTCCTTATGATTCTTACAAAGTTTCAATGGAGGAAATTCACCATATTCATAAGTTAGACGCACCAAGTGGCACAGCTATTACCCTAGCCGAAGGAGTTATGGAACATAGTAACTATTCAAAATGGACAATGGACGCTAGTCCAAAAGAAAACGAACTTCACATTGAAGCCATTAGAACAGGGGAAGTACCTGGTACGCATACGGTAACCTACAACTCTCCTATCGACGCCATCGAAATTAAGCATACTGCTCACAACAGAGAAGGATTTGCCTTAGGTGCTGTTATTGCCGCAGAATGGTTGGCAGGAAAACAAGGCGTTTTCACCATGAAAGATGTTTTAAATTTTAAATAATCATAGAGCTACATTAGTTTTAAAAAATACCGAATCCTATGACACTATATTCTTGGTTTGTATTCTTTTTAGTTGTTCAAATAGTCCATTTTTTGGGGACATGGAAAATGTACGAAAGTGCAGGAAGAAAACGCTGGGAAGCTGCTATTCCTATTTACAATGCTATTGTATTGATGAAAATCATAGGAAGACCAACTTGGTGGACCATTTTATTGTTCATTCCAGTAAT
>JAGOFG010000213.1 GCA_017997335.1 Flavobacterium sp.
AAATAGCAGCTAACCGTGGATTGATTTTAGTGGATACCAAATATGAGTTTGGTAAAACCAAAGAGGGACAAATTGTTTTAATAGATGAAATTCATACACCAGATTCTTCTCGTTACTTTTATGCTGAAGGCTACCAAGAACGACAAGATAAGGGTGAAGAGCAAAAGCAATTATCTAAAGAGTTTGTGCGTCGTTGGTTGATTGAAAATGGTTTTCAAGGTAAGGAAGGACAGCAAATCCCAGAAATGACAGAGGAATACATCGAATCAGTTTCTGATCGTTATATTGAATTGTATGAAAATATAATTGGCGAAAAGTTCGTGAAAGCTGATATTACAAATATTAATGAACGTATCGAAAACAATGTTTTGGAGTACCTAAAAGGATAAACCACTACTAAAACATATTCTTTAAAGCCTCTTACTATGAAAATAGTAGGAGGCTTTTTCGTTTGTAAATACTTCAATTCCCTTGTTTTTAGGGGTTTATTTCTTGTGTTTTGTTAATTATTTGTTAAAAATAAGTACTATGTAAAACAAGATACTTTTTAAAAGATATATATTTGCATAGGATATTATTATTTAAAACAACAAATCAAAAAACTAAAAAAATATAAATCATGAAAGCATCAATCATTTACACAGTAGCAGTATCAGTAGTTTTAATTTCAACTTTAGAAATTCGTTTAGGCAAAAATAGTCTTGGCAAAATAGGTAATAAGAGAGCAATCAAAATGAATCCAATCTTCAATTCCAATGAAAGCCAAAATGCAACAGTAGATTTTACCAAAGTTCAAGTAGCTAAAACAAATTCAGACGATAAAAAGAAAAGTGCTTTAGTAATAGCAAAACCAGAACTTGTTTTAGAAGAAACGCCTTCTGTGTTTACTTTAGTTTCTTCAACAGAAAAAAGTTGGTCTTTTGAAAGTGCTATCATTGAAGAAAATGATAGTGAGGAAACGCAAACATTAGTCGATATCGAAAGCAATTCTGTTTCGCCTAATGAAGAAGCAATTGAATTACCTGTAGTGGCAAAGAAAGAGACTGCTGTTGATGATATAGTACGTCAACAAAATGCATTCATTGAAGAAACGGAAGAGAGCGAAAGTAGAGTATTAGATTTTAATTGGATTTATACGTTAGCTATGTACGATGAAGCTATAGTTTCACCTTCATCAACTAAAGAAAGCAATAGTGTAGACTTTAGTGTGGTAGGTGAGGACAGTTCTTTGTCAGAACAACCTCTAGATTTTAATTGGATAGAAACCTTACAAATGTTTGACGAACCCATAGTGTCTCCTCAACAAAATGTAACGGAAAAGAATTTAATAATTACTGAGTACTTAAATAATTCCATTATTGAATCTAATCAATAGTTTAAAAGCTAAATTAAAGTTAATTTATGTAAGCTCACGTAACATTAACCATTGGATAACGTCTATAGTAGTAAGTTGATTTAACTTTGAGTTGCCTTAAAACTAGATGTTTAAACAACGAGTTAATTATTAGTTAATAAATAGTACCATGTAATACACATAATTAAAAATACTTTACTTTTGAAAAGAAATTTAATCATCAATCAATAATCAAAAATCACAATCATCATGAAAAAAGCAATCATCTGTTTAGGTTTAGTAGTAGTACTGTCAAGTTTTGCTACAAAAGTTGAAGCGGCAAACGTTAAATCATTTGCTAAAGTAAAAGTTATGACTCCTTCATATGGAGAAGCAACACCTTTGCACGTCGCAATTTATAAAGGCGATTTGGAATTCATCAAAAAATTAATCGACTTTGGAGCCGATGTTAATGAAAAATCATATGGTTTGACACCTTTAATGATTGCAGCTCGTTACAATAAAGTCGAAATCATGAAATTACTAATTGCTAAAGGAGCAAAAGTAGAAGAAAAAACAACTTTTGGTGCAGATGCTTTGAAATATGCACAATTATCCAATGCAAAAGAAGCCTATGTTTTTCTTCAAATGAACAGAGAAAACGCAGTAGCTCAGCGTTAATAACAGCAATCATCAATCAAAAAAAACTCCGTTTATCTAAATAAACGGAGTTTTTGCTTTTATCAATTATTTGAAATAGGAAAACGTTTCATTGTTTTCTATTTTTAATAAGGTTTCGTAAATCAATTGTATTACGTTCTCGACATCCTTGCGATGCACCATTTCTACTGTAGTATGCATATAGCGAAGTGGTAAAGAAATCAATGCTGAGGCTACTCCACCATTACTATACGCAAAAGCATCAGTATCGGTACCAGTAACTCTAGAAGAAGCCAATCGTTGAAAAGGGATGCCTTTTTCTGAAGCAGTGTTTAGTATGAGTTCTCTAAGATTGTTTTGAACAGCAGGAGCATAAGTAATAACCGGCCCCTTGCCAATTTTTGTCTCTCCCTCAATCTTTTTGTCAATCATTGGTGTCGTTGAATCATGACATACATCAGTAACAATAGCCACATTCGGTCGTATGGTTTGAGTAATCATTTCTGCTCCTCTAAGACCAACTTCTTCTTGAACTGCGTTTACGATATACAAGCCAAAGGGTAATTTTTTCTTTTGCTCATGCAATAATCGAGCAACTTCGGCAATCATAAATCCTCCCATTCGGTTATCAATAGCACGACAAACAAATTTGTTTTCGTTCATAATCATAAATTCATCAGGATAAGTAATCACACAGCCAACATGTACGCCTAATTTTTCTACTTCCTCCTTTGTTTCACAACCAAGGTCTATAAAAATGTTACTTGTTTTTGGGTTTTCTTCTTTGTCCCTGTTGCGAGTGTGTATGGCTGGCCAACCAAAGACGCCTTTTATTATCCCTTTTTTGGTATGAATATTAACGCGTTTCGAAGGAGCAATTTGATGGTCAGAGCCTCCATTTCGTATAACATAGACCAAACCATCTTCTGTAATATAGTTAACATACCACGCAATTTCGTCTGCATGGCCCTCAATAACTACTTTAAACGGAGCATCTGGATTGATGATTCCTACCGCAGTGCCATAGGTATCTGTAATAAAAGTATCCACATAAGGTTGAAGGTAGTCCATCCAAATCTTTTGGCCTTCAGATTCAAAACCTGTTGGAGAGGCGTTATTTAAGTATTTTTCTAAAAATGCCATAGAAGAGGCATTCAATATTGATGGTGAATTCATATGAAATTATTTTTTGCTAATTTATAAATTTGGCATCAGACTTGTGTATAAATTTATAATTTTGAATTATAAAATTTTCCCATGAACCGAATCTCCCTTTTTTTCCTATTCCTTCTGTGTTCTCTGACAGCACAAGCACAAATTGTTCCAAAAGAAACCGAAAAAACAGACCCAACGCTTATCGAAAACGACAGTATTCTTAGTGATACTATTCTGTTGCCAGAAATAATTATTAGTAAGCAAAAGCTAAGTCTTGAAGATAAAAAGCAATTTCTAATTTTACAAAATAGAGTATACAAAACGTATCCTTATGCTAAACTAGCTTCCGAAAGACTCGTTGCCCTCAAAAAAGGGATGTCGTATTTAAAAACAAACAAAGAGAAAAAGAAGTATTTTAAAATTGTTGAAGACTATTTAACAAATGAGTTCGAAGCGAAACTAAAAAAACTGTCAAGAAAACAGGGGCAAATTTTGGTCAAATTGATTCATAGGCAAACCGGTATAACGACATACGACCTAGTTTCGGACTTAAAAAGTGGTTGGAAAGCATTTTGGGCCAATACCACAGCCCGAATATTTGACATTAATCTCAAAACAAAATACCAACCTTACGAAGTAAATGAAGATTTTTTAATTGAAACCATCTTAGTAAGAGCCTTCGAAACGGGAAGACTTCAAAACCAACCACCTGCTACCCCCGTAAATTATGACGATTTAAATGAAGCTTGGCATA
>JAGOFG010000072.1 GCA_017997335.1 Flavobacterium sp.
ATAAGTTTGTTTTCTCTTAACTCCTCCGGATTCTTTTTTTTGTAGCCATAGTTTACGAAATTTAATTATATTCGTAAGGTACTAAAAGTCCGGTAAGTGCTACCGAAGGTTTAGTTCAACAGCAGTTCCTAATGTATATAAACCCAGTGAAAATATACGCAATACTATAATCTCAACAAAAATGAAAAAAAATACCACCCTACTTTTAATGCTATTTTTTAATACAATAGCCTTCGCTCAAGGTGCAATGGAAACCCATAAAAAACAGTTTCAAAATTTAGTGCAAGAATCGTTTGATGAAATCTGGTCAAAATTAGAAGCTAAAAACATTGAGAAATTTTATACCAAAGATTTCCTGCTTTTGGAACACGGAGAAGTTTGGAATAACGATACCATCTCAAAATATTTAAATAAAGCCAAACTCAAATTGCCCATTCCAAAACGAGTAAACAAAATTGAAATCATTGATGTCAAAGTTACCAACAAAACCGCTTGGGTGGCTTATCACAACTATGCAACCATTTCTATTGATGATAAAATCATTCGAAAATTGCATTGGCTAGAAAGCGCCACAGCCATTTTAACCGACAAAGGTTGGAAGTTCGATATGCTACACTCCACGCGTGTTAAAAGTGAATAAATAGATACAACCAAAAAGCCGATTTCAGTACTAGAAATCGGCTTTTTTGTTAATGCATCGCATCGGCAGGATTGATTTTGTTTTTTCCTTTTTTGACCAAAAGAATGAACGGAATGCAAAACAAGAACAAATACCCTAAATACAAAAATATATCCGAAAAAGTGAGTACTGCGGCTTGTTGGGTCACCATCATTTCAAGAGTTTTATAGGCTTTTGCTAAGGCTTCGTTCATAGCATATCCTTTAGACATAAATCCCATTTGCAATTGGTGCACTCGCTGTTGTACTTCAAAGGAAGTATTGTCTAAATAACCAATCATATTTACGCGGTGTTCTTGATTGATACGAGCGATATAAGTCGTGATGATAGCAATTCCAAAAGAACCTCCCAATTGACGCATCATTCCTGTAAACGCAGCACCTTCACCAATATGTTTCCCTGTTAAGGTTGACAACGATAGGGTAGTGATGGGAACAAACAAAAGCCCTAATCCTACACCTCTTAAAATTAAAGGCCAATACATATGCTCTTCTCCAGAATCTGGTGTTATGACTAAATGCATCCAATACGTAAAAGCAAAAAAGACAAAAAATCCAGCGGCAACCAAATACGTTTGTGGGATTCCTTTTTGAATCATTTTACCAATAAAAGGCATCATAATTCCTGTGGTTATCGAACTTGGAATTAATAACAATCCCGCATCAGTAGCACTCCATCCTAAAATCGATTGGGTGTAAATAGGAATGATAAATGTAGAACCGTATAAACCAAAACCAAGAATAAAACACATAATGGTTCCAATTCTTAAATTGGAGTCTTTGAGTACTCTAAGATTAACTATCGGATGTTCGTAGGTGAGTTCTCTCCAAATAAAAAATAATAAACCAAAAAAAGAAACCACACTCAAAGTAACAATTACAGGGTCGTTGAACCAATCGTCTTGTTGTCCGTGTTCCAAAACAAATTGTAAAGAACCAATAAAAGCAGATAGAAAAAAGATACCCAACCAATCGACTTGATTGGCCTTTAATTTAACGCCGTATTTTGGACTTTTTATAAAGGAAAGCGTAAGCAATGCCGCAATAATTCCAATAGGAATATTGATGTAAAAGATAAACGGCCAAGAGAATCGGTCAACAATATAACCTCCTAGCGGTGGGCCTAAGGTTGGTCCTACGATTACGCCCATACCATAAATAGCCTGCGCCATACCTCGTTTGGCTAATGGGTAACTTTCAGTAACAATCGTTTGTGCAGTTACCAAAAGAGCTCCACCACCCAATCCTTGAATGAAACGAAAAGCCACCAATTCCCATATATTGGTTGCATTTCCACATAAAAAAGAGGAAACAGTAAATATAATAATCGATACCGCAAAATAGTTACGTCGCCCAAATTGTTGCGACAACCAACTGGTCATTGGGATGATAATTACATTAGCAATGGCATAGGCTGTAATTACCCAAGCAACATCCGTAAGTGTCGCTCCCAAACTGCCTCGCATATTGTTGAGTGCAACGTTGACAATTGTTGTGTCAACTACTTCAAGCATTGCACATAGCACACAAGTAATGGTAATTATTACGCGTCTAAAACCGTACTCAACTAAATCGTCCGCTTCTGTTTGTACCATTTTTTTTAGTCCTTAGTTTTTTTTAGTGATTAGTTTTTAGTCCTTAGTGATTAGTAAAATAGTGTGTGACGAAGAGCCCTTAAAAGTTTGCCTGCTAACAGCTAGGGACAATTACTAATCACTAATTACTAACAGCTATTTATTTCAAATGAACATCAACTTCGACATTCATTCCAGGACGCAAAAGTTTGATTTTATTGGCATCATTGGTTTTGTCTAAACTAATTTTTACAGGCAAACGCTGAATGGTTTTTACAAAGTTTCCAGTAGCATTGTCTGGAGGTAATAACGAGAATCTTGAACCAGTAGCTGGAGAAAAGGAAGTAATCGCTCCTACAAATTCATAGTCTGGGTAAGCATCAACTTTCATCGTTACTTTTTGACCAATCACCATTTTGTTCAATTGCGTTTCTTTGAAATTCGCTACAACCCAAGCTTCATCGTTATTGATAATATAAAATAAGGATTGTCCAGCTTGTACTAATTGTCCAGGTTGAATGTCAATTTTAGACACTTGACCATCAATGGCAGCAGTAACAACAGTATAAGTTAAATTAAGTTTGGCAGCATCTAAAACGGCTTGTGCTCTTTTGATATTGGCAGCAGCAACTTCCGTTTGCTTGTTCGAAACTTTTGATTTGGCTTCAATTACTGATTTTTGAAAAGAACTGGCACGTTGTTGTTGTTGTAATACTCTCAATTGGCTCTCAGCTTCTTGTTTCGTAGCCAATGCTTGTTCGTATTGTTGCTTTGTGATGGTGTGATTCTTGTATAAGTTTTCATAACGAGCAAAATCACTAGTAGCTCTTCCAAGTCTGATTTTTGCCGATTCGATGTTGCCTCCTGCAGAAAGTACATTGGCTTCAGAAACCGAAATACTAGCTAAAGCGCTTCCAATATCTGCTTTGGCTACTTCAAAACCACCTTCAGCACCAATCAATGCCGCTTTGGCTTCTTCAATTTTAACCTGAAAATCTTTTTTGTCTATCGTAAATAAAGTATCTCCTTTTTTTACAAAGTCATTGTCTTTTACATATACTTTACTGATATAACCTGCTACTCTAGGAATAATAGGCGTCATGTTTTTCTCTATTTGAGCATCATCAGTTTCTTCATGCGATTGTGCATGATTGTATTTGTAAATACCATAAATACTGCCAAGTACTAACAATGATACTGTGATAATTAGGAACTTTATATTTGTTTTTTTCTTTTCCATGGGACTGGTACTTATATTTTTGATGGGTTGAAAGTTGTGGTTAATTGTCCGGTTACCGATAGTAATTCGTAATATTTTTGAATGATATTGGCTTTGCCTAGGGCTTTATTGATTTTGGCAGTCAGTTGGTCTACATCAGCTTCCAATAAATCGTTGGTGTTTGAAAGTCCATTATCGTATTTGTCTTTTACAATTCGGTAATTTTCAGAAGCTTGGTCAATTGCTTCCGCATAAACAAGGTCTTGTTTTATCGCCAATTGATAGTCTTCTATGGCTTTTTGTACTTGTACTTTGATGTAATCGGTCAAAATAGCTTCAGCGTTTTGTACTTCCATTGCCTTGCTTTCTGCAACTTTAACCAAAACATCATTTTTGAGCAAACTGGTAAAGTCATAGGAAATGCCAACACCTATGTTCATTGCGTTTTGTACACTAACCACATTGTGTAGTTCAAGTGCGGTGTAACCTCCCAATATGGCTATTGAAGGGAAATAAGCACTTCTAGCAATTTTGATATTCGATTGGCTGGCTTTTGATTGAAAACGAAGGGCTTCTAAATCCTTTCTGTTTTCTAAAGCTGGCTTCTCATCTGAAGGGACATTGTTCATTTGAAAATTCACAAAATCACTTTCTTTGATTTCTATTTGAGTATTCGTATCCAATTTTAGGAGGTTGACCAAATAAAAGTTTACGATATTCAGATTGTTTGTTGCTTCATCTATTGCGAGTTGTATTTTAGAAACTTGCAATTGCGATTTTAGTAAATCATTACGTGGAATAATACCGTTTTTTTCTAAATCGATAAAATCAACTACACGTTGTTTGGCACGCTTTTGATTTTCTTTTAGAATTTCGATTGTCTTTTGCGCTTTGTATAAGCTAGCATAATAATTAACGACTTTTAGCGCAATCTCTTCTTTAGATTGAACCGCATTGGCAGTTTCGGCTAAATAAAGATTGTCGTGCAAGGCAATATTATTTTGAATTTTGAAACCTGAAAAAACAGGAACACTGGCCGTAACTTGTCCTAATAGTAATCGATCCACTGGACCAGCTGCAAGTCCGCTTCCACCTGAACTGGAT
Source organism: Flavobacterium sp. (assembly GCA_017997335.1). GTDB lineage: Bacteria > Bacteroidota > Bacteroidia > Flavobacteriales > Flavobacteriaceae > Flavobacterium. The sequence continues at coordinate 4,576 of JAGOFG010000072.1, forward strand.
TTCATATCAATTTTGGCACTAGTTAGGTGCTTGTATTGACCAGAGAGTTTTAAATCAGGATATTGATTGTTTTTGCTGGCTTGTAGCTCGTATTTTTTGGTAGCTACTTTTGAAGTAGCAAGGGATATTTCGTTACTCTTGGTCCAAGCCAATTGTACAGCATCTTCTAGCTTAAGATGTGTTTTTTCTTGAGCGCTTACCGTCGAAGTTCCCCAACACAAAATCCCAAAGACAAATAGTGGGCTAATTTTCATAAATCAAAAGGGCTTTAATTGTTTGTTGTATGTGCTTTGTCAAGTTCGTCTTGATATAATTATTGTACAAAGTCTCTGTAGTCAAGTTCAATAGATTTTCGAAGTAGGTTTTATTCATATGGAAATGAAAAAAAGTACCTAAAATCGTTGGTGTTATTAATGGGATAATGATATCTTTTCTAAATACACCTTTGCGTTGGCCTTCTTCAATGATGGATTCTAAATATTTGAGATTGCCTTTTCTGAATTCTGTAAATGCCTGTAAATTTTGTTCTCTTTTTTTTGAAGAGAGTTCAAAATGTAAAATGCGATAGATTCCCTTGTTGTTATTGATGCGGTTAATATAAATTTCAATCAATTTATTTACCTTTTCAATGGGTTCAAGGTCTTCTTCTAGTAAATGTTCGAGTTGGGTTTTGATATCTGTTGTTCGATAAACAATAAGCGACTGCAGTAATCGTTCTTTCGATCCAAAGTAATAGGATATCATAGCAACATTGATTTTTGCTACTTTAGAAATATCCCTAATGGAAGTGCCGTCAAATCCTTTTTCAGCAAAAAGAGTTTCTGCAACTTCAAGGATTTGGATTTGTTTTTCGGTAAATTCCGTTTTCAATACCTTGATTTTTTGTTAAACAAAATTAAACAACCGTTTAAATTAAACAATTGTTTAATTTTATTTAACATAGTATTAACAAAATCAAAGTAATCAATCATTGTTGGCGAATCGGAATCCATATTTGTTCTTCCGAGTTAGGGTCTCCATTTTTGTATTTTTCGCCCAATAGTTCAAAATGAGGTCGATGATCCAAAATATAGGGAGCGTTGGGTAGCCACTCAGTAAAAATTTGCTGAAAAATTGCTGTGTCCATTCCTTTGTGTTCAAAAACGGCATAAAGCCCAGTGGATAGGGTAAAGGACTCCATATCTTCGGGGATTTTTTCAAAAGCATTCACCGCTACAGCTGCCCATTTTTCGAAAGTCTTGGAAGGATTAAAATGTTCAAAATAATCCGGATTGTAGTTTTGAACCGAATAATAATCGTTGCCTATTCGGTTGGTAATGCCTTTTCGATTTGGCATAAAATCCTGCCAAAGCACTTGAGTTTGATTGTCAATTAACGACATGCTTCTTTTTTTACCAACCAGTTTGGTTTCTGGTAAAGTAACAAGAGTTGGCTTTAGCATTGCTTTTCTTTTTTTAAACACACACTTGTAGCTACGCCTTCATAAGGGGGATAATTAGGGATGAATTTATACCCTAGTTTTTGATATAATGCAATGGCTACAGGATTGTTAGTACCGGTTTCGAGTACATAACTATTGTATTGCAGTTCGTTGGTCCATTGCTCAAGTTCTGCTATAATTTGATGGGCTACTTGTTTGCCTCGGAAAGATGCGACTACAAACATTCGCTTGATTTCAACACTTTTTTCGTCAAATGCTTTAAAAGCACCACAGCCTATGGCTTCATCTTCATAATAAGCTACGACTACATGCTTTATATGGTCGGTTTTGTTATGTTGTGCATAAAAATCGTGATCTTCATCGTCTTTAGATTGCAGAAATTGATCCAAAAGCAGGACTAGTTTTTGAAAATCAGAATCGTTGGATGTGGTTCTTTTTAGTAGCATTTTGATGACTAGTTATCGAATGGATTCCACGAATGCTTTGATATTGGCAGTTCCATTTTCTTTTAAATAAGTAATGAAAGCGCTTCCAATGATGGCTCCTTTGGCAAATTGAGTAGCTTGTTGGAACGTTTCGGCATTGTTGATTCCGAAGCCTATAACTTGAGGATTTTTCAAATTCATTTGAGCGATGCGTTGGAAATACGCTTCTTGTGTGTTTCCAAATCCTGCACTGGAACCTGTTACACTAGCCGAGCTTACCATATAAATAAAACCATCCGAAACACTATCGATAAAATGGATGCGTTCGTCTGAAGTTTGTGGCGTTATTAAAAAGATGTTTTTTAATCCGTATTTTTCGAAAATAGCTTTGTATTCGTCAGCATACACATCTACAGGTAAATCAGGAATAATCAATCCATCGATTCCTATTTCGGCGCACGTAGCACAGAACTTTTCCACACCATACTGTAGCATCGGATTAAAGTATCCCATAATCACTAAAGGAATGTTGACTGTTTTTCGAATGTCTTTTAGTTGGTCAAACAATACTTGAGTGGTCATTCCGTTGTGCAAGGCTTGCGTTGAACTCGCCTGAATAGTTGGACCATCTGCCAAAGGATCACTAAATGGCAATCCGATTTCGATCATATCGACGCCATTTTTTTCTAAATCTTGAATGATTTGTACGGTATCGTTTAGGTTAGGGTAGCCCGCAGAAAAATAGATGGACAATATTTTTTTATTTTCTTGTAATTTTTGATTGATTCGGTTCATAGTGTGTTTTGTTACTTTAATTTTTTTAATTCCATTTCGATGTCTTCAATGGAGGGTAAATCGCTTTTATAGTTTTCGGGTAAGGATTTTTGGAGTTTATATTCAGAAATGCCTATTGGTTTTTCAATACCTCTCAAGGCATACTCTGCTTCGATATTGTCTTTGGTTTTACAAATAATAATTCCAATGGTAGGATAATCACTTGAGTGTTTTAATTGATCGTCTATTATATTGAGGTAAAAGTTGAGTTTTCCAGCAAATTCTGGTTCAAAAGGGACAACTTTAAGTTCGATTACAATAAAACATCGCAGTTTTAGATGATAAAAAAGCAAGTCTATTTTGTACTCTTTTTCACCAAGCCTAACTAAGTATTGTTTTCCTACAAACGAAAAGCCTTTTCCTAATTCTAATAAGAATTGTGTTATATGCTGTGTTAAGGCTTTTTCTAATTCGGTTTCATTATATTTCTGAGTGAGCTGCAAAAAATCAAAACAATAGGTGTCTTTCATTAATTGGTTGGCTAAATCAGATTGAGGCTTGGGTAATGTTATAGAGAAGTTGTTGATTGTTTTTTCATAACGAAAGTATAAGCCACTTTCTATTTGATGTACCAATACGGCTCTACTCCAATTGTTTTCGATGGTTTGTTTGATGTAAAATACAACTTGTGTTAAATCTTTTACCTTTTCAATAATTATGATGTTATGGAGCCAAGGAATTTTGCTGCATAAATTAATGATTAAATTATTTTTTTCTTTCTTTTCTTGATTTTCAAATTGTCCATCAGTTTGATGGATAATTGTATTGGTTTTATTTTGTCCATCAATTTGATGGATTGTTTCAGAGTGCTGATTATAAAATGAATAGAATTTTTTGATGGCAAATAAATTAGACCTAGAAAATCCATTCATTTGAGGGAATTCGGCCTTTAAATCAAGACTTAGTTGGTCAATAAATCCAGTTCCCCATTTAGCATTTTCTTGTTTTTCTACTATTTGTTTGCCTAATTCCCAATAAAGTAAAATGAGTTCTGAATTTACAGCTATGGCGGCTTTGATTTGCCTTTGTTGAATGGTTGATTTTAGTTCAACTAACCAATCTTTGTAATCCATGTTCTTTACTAAATCGTTCATTTTAAAAAAGTCTATTGTTTTTTAAACTACTTCTTTTCTACACCACCAAACTATAAGCCCAAGCCTTTTGGTTGGATTGCAAAACTACTTCTACACGTTTATAATGCTTTCCTTCGTAGAGGTCGGCTTGGCGAAGATCATTGGTCGTCACGTCATATACAATGCCTTGAATGGTATCTTCAGGATTTTCGGTTTCGACGATTATGGGGTAATTGATCAGACCAAATTCTTCTTCGATTTGAATTTCTCTGACACGATAGCCCAAAAGCGTTTCTGGGGTTCCTTTGAGTGTTCTTCCAAAAAGATCTTCTTGCACCTCGGGATGCTGTAATGTTCCGTATGTAAATAATTTTTGCATAGTACTTTGGTGTTGATGACTACTTCATTTCTGGTGATGCAGGGTTTGCGTTAGGGATGGGAGCGGCATCCTCTAGGGGCGGGGTTCGCCCCTAGAGATATAGCGTACAGCCCGACCCTTGTGGTAACGCCCTACTACAATTTAAAGTAGTCAATATACGTATTTAAATCTTTATCTCCTCGTCCTGAAAGGCTAATCACGACAATATCTGAGGGTTTGAATTGTTTTTGTTTGAAAATAGCCAAGGCGTGCGAGGTTTCGATGGCGGGAATGATGCCTTCTAATTTACATAATTCGAGTCCAAACTCCATAGCATCATCATCGGTAACGGAATAGAATTCGGCACGACCAGATTCGGCCAAATGCGCGTGCATAGGTCCCACACCCGGATAGTCTAGTCCAGCCGAGATTGAGTAGGGCTCCGTAATTTGACCATCTGGGGTTTGCATCAACAGGGTTTTGCAACCGTGAATGATTCCCATTTTTCCTAGTTTACTCGTAGCGGCACTATGCCCAGAATCGACGCCTTTTCCAGCGGCTTCTACGGCAATAATACCCACTTCTTCTTGGTCTAAGAAATGGTAAAATGTTCCAGCAGCATTGCTTCCGCCACCAATACAAGCTACGACATAGTCTGGATTTTCGCGACCTTCTTTTTCGTTTAATTGCCATTTGATTTCTTCGGAAATGACACTCTGAAAACGGGTAACCATATCAGGATAAGGGTGCGGCCCGATGGCGGAACCAATGATATAATGCGTGTCTACGGGATTGTTAATCCAATCGCGGATGGCTTCGTTAGTAGCATCTTTTAGCGTACGTGAACCTGATAACGCAGGACGTACGGTAGCACCCAACATTTTCATTCGAGCCACATTAGGTGCTTGACGAGCAATGTCGATTTCGCCCATATAAACGATGCATTCTAATCCCATTAAGGCGCAAACGGTAGCGGTGGCCACGCCGTGTTGCCCCGCACCTGTTTCGGCGATGATGCGTTTTTTGCCTAATTTTTTGGCGACTAAAATTTGCCCAATCGTGTTGTTGACTTTGTGTGCGCCCGTATGGTTGAGGTCTTCTCTTTTTAAGTAGACTTTGGTATTGTATTTTTCAGACAATCGCTTCGCAAAATACAATGGGCTTGGACGCCCAACATAATCTTTTAATAATTGGTTGAATTCTTCTTTAAAATCGGGTGTAGCGGTAATGTCCAAATAGTTTTGGCGCAATTCTTCTACGTTAGGATATAACATTTCTGGGATGTAAGCTCCTCCAAACTGACCATAATAGCCTTTTTCGTTTACGTTGTATGACATTTTTTTATTTTTTTTGTGTAGGGACAATTCGCGTAAGGACAATTCGCGAATTGTCCCTACGCGAATTGTCCTTACAAGATTGAGATTTTTTAATCCAGGTTCTATTTCAAATTTACTATTTACGTCTATGGCGTAAAGGGGTAAATGGGTGTTCAAGATTTCGTTTACTGCTGCGATTTCGTCAATTCCGATGCCTCCACTTAGGAAAAACGGTTTAGAGGAGGGATACTTTTGTAAAATGGTCCAATCAAAAGTAGTTCCGTTACCTCCTGGTAATTTGCCTTTGGTATCAAAAAGAAAGAAATCACAAACAAGCTCGTAGGGTTTTAACAGGCTAAAATCAAAGGTTTCATCTGCTGAGAATACTTTGATGATTTCGACACTAGTCCCTAATTTATTTTTCAATTCCAAACAAAAAGCTACCGATTCTTGTCCGTGCAACTGTACGGCTTGTAAATCGTATTGGGTTACTTTGTCTAGGATGCTATCACTTTTTTCGTTGACAAAAACCCCCACTTTTTTGATGGATTTGGGTAACTCAGGCAACGGTCCCTCAAAATAACGAGCCGACTTTTCCCAAAAGATAAATCCCATATATTCGGGTAGGAGAGCCGCTACTTCGAGTATATTATCTGGATATTTCATACCGCAGATTTTAAGCTGTACCTGATTTTTCCCTGAAGTGGAAGTAGTTGAATTATCTTGTTTGTTTGTTTCTATTTTCATTTTAAGTTTTATTTCCTAAAATTCTAATCTGTGAAAATTTGTGAAATTGGTGTTTATTTAATTTTCTTTATAAAATCAGTGGCAGCTTCGCCTGCGTTATCTGTTTTCATAAAGTTTTCTCCAATCAAAAAGCCTTGATAACCATAGGGTTTTAATTCTTGAATCGCCTCAACAGTCGAAATGCCACTTTCGGATACTTTGACAAAATCATTTGGAATTTTGGAGGCTAATTCTTTACTGAAATCCAAACTCACTTCGAAGGTTTTGAGGTTGCGATTGTTTACTCCAATCATATCTAGTGTGGGCATAATCGATTTTTCTAATTCTTCTAAATTATGCACTTCAAGCAAAACTTCTAGTCCTAAACTTTTGGCAAATTGGGATAACGATTGGATTTCTTCACGAGTTAAAACCGCAGCGATGAGTAGGATTAAATCGGCTCCGTGGGCTTTGGCTTCTAGGATTTGGTATTCGTCTACAATGAATTCTTTGCGCAATAAAGGAATATTTACCGAGGCTCTAGCCAATAGTAAGTCATCTAGCGAACCCCCAAAATATTTACCGTCGGTTAGTACAGAAATTCCACAAGCACCTGCATTTTCATAACCTTTTACGACTTCTTCAACTGTAAAATTGTTGTTGATGATGGATTTGGAAGGCGAACGACGTTTGTGTTCGGCAATAATTCCAGAATGACTTTCTTTTAATTTTTGGCTAAGAGAAATCGTCTGTTTTTCAAAAAATACAGAAGCTTCCAATTGCGAAACGGGAATGATGGATTTCTTGAGAAGGACTTCTCTTTTTTTATCGATGATGATTTTATCTAGGATGTTCATTAATTTTTTGTTTAAAGTTTTCTTTGTTTATGGTTTAAAGTTGTGGACTATTTCAACCACTTTAAACCTTAAACTTTTAAACTATTTTTATTTACTTAACTCTTTTAGCTTGTTCAAAGCTACCAAGCCTTTGCCAGATAGCAAACTTTCTTTCGCTATTTGAAATCCTTCTAAAGGAGTGCATTGGGTAACGGTTGCAATGGCCATAGCAGCATTGGCACAAACCACATTATTTTGGGCTTCTGTTCCTTTTCCTGAAAGAATAGTATGGAACATAGCAGCTGATTCTTCGATGGTTTTTCCACCCTCGATTTCGTTTTGAGATAAAAGGGATACACCAAAATCGCTTGGATGTAACATACCTTCCATTGTTTTGGTAATCGTTTTGGTAGGGCACGTCAATGAAATCTCATCGTAGCCATCGAGTGCGTGAAGGATAGTAAAATTCACTTCGGTGTTTTGATACAAATAGCCATACATTCTCGCCAATTCCAAGTTGAAAACCCCAACCAATTGATTTTTTGGAAAAGAAGGATTGACCATTGGACCCAACATATTGAAAAAGGTTTTTACAGCCAGTTCTTTTCGAATTGGTCCTACATTTTTCATAGCAGGATGAAAAAGAGGAGCGTGCAACACACAAATACCAGCTTGGTCAATACATTTTTCTAAAAAAGAGGCGTCGTTACTAAATTGAACTCCCATTTTTTCGAGTACATTACTGGAACCAGAAATAGAAGACACTCCGTAATTCCCGTGTTTGGCTACTTTTATTCCTGCTCCCGCCGCAACAAAGGAAGCCAAAGTGGAGATGTTAAACGTGTCTTTTCCATCGCCACCCGTACCACATAAATCAATGGCATTGTAGGCGGATAAATCTACTTTGATACACAAATCCAATAACGCTTCTCTAAAGCCAGCTAACTCGTCTATGCTGATGCTACGCATCATATAAACGGTCAAAAAAG
>JAGOFG010000214.1 GCA_017997335.1 Flavobacterium sp.
ACATCCGAGTTTATGGCGCGTATTTCGCCTTCTTCGTCTTTGATAAAATTTTGGGCTTCGGTCAACATTCCACCACTACCACAAGCGGGGTCATAAATGGTCATTACGGGAGGAAGATTATTCTTGATGGGGTCAAAAATAATGTGCGTCATCAAGTCAATCACTTCACGTGGCGTAAAGTGTTCTCCTGCTTCTTCATTGTTATCTTCGTTAAACTTTCGAATCAATTCTTCAAAGACATACCCCATACCCAAGTTAGATAAAGCGTGTAATTTCCTGCCATTGCTGTCCAATTTTTCAAAAGGCGTCAAGTTGATGTCTGGCGAAGTAAATTTTTCCAAAACATCCAGTAGCACATCTTTGGATGCCATGTGACGGATTTGACTTTTTAGCTTAAATTTTTCAATAATTTCTTTAACGTTACTACTAAAACCGTTCAAGTAATCCTCAAAATTGGCTTGCAACAACTGTTGGCTATTCGTTGCCGTATTGTGTAAACGCTGTAACGTCCATTCGCTAGTATTATAAAACACATATCTTGAAGCTTCTCGTAATCCGTTTTCATCCCATTCTGTGAAACCTGCTTCATCGCGTTGAAAAGCTAGTTCTTCCATTACGGCATCTTTTGTAGGTTCTAATAAGGCATCCAAACGACGTAAAACGACCATAGGCAAGATTACATCACGATATTTACCTCGAACGTAAACATCTCGCAAACAATCATCTGCAATTGACCATATAAAAGAAACTAATTTATTGTGTACCGATTGATTCATTGGATTTTTGTTGGTTTTAATATATAAAATGTATTAGGTATTCTTTTTTTTTTACCTGCGATAGTAATAAAAACGGATACTACACAAACCTACAAAAAAGCAATGGAAAGAGCGATGCGGGAAACCGTAAACACTTGGTTTGTTATTAACAAAAAGGCATAAAAAGGTGTGAGTTTTATTAAGATCGCTACAAGGCTTTTGTTCGAATTAGAGTTATTAGATTTTTGGGTTTTGAATTTATAGTCTTTGTGACGATAGTTTTTTTGGAAGATACTTATTTTTTGAATCCTTTATTATCATTGGGCTCACAAGAAATTCGGTTACCCTGATTTTGATTATTTTAAGGTAACCGATTTTACCACCAAAATTTTGCGATTTACTATATAATTTGAGTTGTAGCCAAAACAAAAAAGCCTGTAAATCCTAGGATTTACAGGCTTTTGCTCTGATTTGAAATTGTAAAAGTGGAGTCGCCGAGAATCGAACTCGGGTCCAAACAAGCAACTAAAAGGCTTTCTACACGCTTATTTCCTGATTGGGTTTTCGATGTTAAGCTAGGTCAGAAACAACCACTCAACACTTATCTTCTTAGTTTCGAAATCCACCCGAAGCTTATGGAAATCTAGGTTTATTTTTACGGTTCCCCTGTACTGACCGCCACAAACCAAGGCTTTCAAGGAGAATCCAGCTTTCCTACCTTGTAGGAACGTGGCGCAATCGTACTATAATTCGGATTATGCAGCTAAAGCGTAGTTATTTTCGCCGTGTAAAAGTGTGAGATCTTATATTTACGAGCAAGGTCTCAATGCTCGACGTGCTTACTTTTCAATTCGACTTGCTGTCAAAACCAGTCGACCCCATTTATTGGACTGCAAATATAAACTAATATAGCCAAATAAAAATTTTTTGTTGCTATTAAAATCGACGCTACAAGGGACTTCTATGGTATAAGAAGTGTGTATTTATTCAAGAAGTGGTTTTTAGGTGTTTGACTTTTAAATGGTTGTATGTAGTGATAAATAGTTTTATTTTGTTCTTTTTTGTTTAAAATTATTCTTATTGAGGCATTATATAGAAAATTTAGTTTTAAATAGCTTTTGTTTTTAAGAATTACTCAAACGAATAGGGTGTTAAATAGCTTTTTTTTGTTAATCTGGTAAAAATAATCAATTTGACTTTAATTTTAAGATAAAAAAATGAATTTTGTTTTTTAATTGTTATTTTTATAAAAATTAATTAACCAAAAACCATTTATTATGAGAAAAAAATATTTTGCTTTAAAAAGCCTTCGGCATTTAGGTTTCGCTTTGTTTTTTGGACTGACAGTTCAAGCACAAACCTACACAAGTTGGAAAGTAGGGAGTACTACAGATGTAACCACAACTACCACTGGGGGAATTTGTTTAATGGGTGGTGGAACAGATAACGATGATGCCATAAAATGGATGTTTCAAAAAGCAGGAGGAGGAGATGTGGTTGTTTTGCGTTCCGCGGGAACCGATGGTTATAATACTTATATGTATTCTGAATTGGGTGTGCCGGTAAATTCAGTAGAGACGATAATTATAGATACTAGAGCAAAAGCAAGTATTGCAGCGATAGCGACCAAAATCAGAAATGCAGAAGCGCTATTTATTGCTGGTGGCGATCAAGCGACTTATGTTTCCTACTGGAAAGATACCCCAGTAGAAGACGCAATCAATTATTTAATCAATACCAAAAAAGTACCAGTTGGTGGAACTAGTGCCGGCTGTGCTATTTTGGGACAATACTATTATAGTGCAGCAAATTCTAGTGTTACTTCTGCACAAGCATTAGCAAATCCTTACGCTAGCGGAGTTACAATAGGTGTAAATGATTTTTTGTCCAGTCCATACTTGGCCAATGTAATTACAGATACACATTATGATAATCCTGACCGATGAGGAAGACAAACGACTTTTTTAGCTAGAATGTGGAAAGATTTAGGCGCTGGATTGAATGCAAAAGGAATTGGCGTATTTGAAAAAACAGCAGTATGTATCGACCAAAACGGATTGGCGCGCGTTTTTGCTCCAACCACGGCAAGCTTTGCTTATTTCTACCAAATCGAATCGAATTCTACTCCAGAAACGGTTGTTTCAGGAACGCCTTTAACTTGGAATAATGCCGGAAAAGGGGTTAAGATTGTTAAGATTCCGGGTAATACCGCTGGTTCCAATACTTTTGATTTAAACAATTGGGTTACGACTTCGGGAACTGGAATCTCTTGGGGTAATATCAAAGTAATTAGCGGTACTTTGACAGAAACACTTGGCGGTACACCTCCAGGAGGAACAACTTCTTGTGCAACTCCTACAGGAGTAGCGGCAAGTGCAATTACTAATACTAGTGCAACCATCTCTTGGTCATCAACTGCGGCAACAAGCTACACGGTTCGTTACAAAACAACAGCTGCCACTACTTGGACTACTTTGTCAAATACGACTGCTACATCAGTAACATTATCGGGACTTAATTTAGGAACAGCGTATAATGTGGAGGTAATTGGGAATTGTACATCGGGAGCTTCTTCGGCTGGAACAACTTCATTTACAACTACAGGAGGAACACCAACAGTTACTTATTGTGCCTCTAAAGGAAATAGTGCTACTAGTGAATGGATTGATAAAGTAGCTATCGGAACGATAAACAATGCTTCTGGAATCAACGGAGGCTATGCTGATTTCTCTGCGCAATCGGCTACAATAACTAAAGGAACTGCAGCTACATTAACATTGACACCAGGTTATAGTGCTAGAAGAAGTTTGTACTGGAAAGTTTATATAGATTATAACAACAACGGTTTATTTACTGATGCTGGCGAGGAGGTATACAGTATTTTTAGTAGAAATATTTTAACACCTTCAATAACAGCTCCTGCTTCTGCGGTTACAGGTGCAGTAAGAATGCGTGTTATTGTTAGTTACAATTCGATTACTTCTCCTTGTGGGACATACAACTATGGTGAAGAAGATTACACCTTAAACATTACAACTTCTGCAGCCAAAGCTACAGTCTTGAAAGAGGCAATCAATGAAGATACTGTTGTGGTTGAGAATGATGCAACTTCCAAAAAAATAGCTGTGTATCCTAAC
>JAGOFG010000215.1 GCA_017997335.1 Flavobacterium sp.
CACAGATGCTACAACGGATTTAGATAATATGCATAATGGAAAAATGATTATATATTTGGAAAAATAGGGCTTAATTTAGTGCCAATAAGATTTATTATCAAAAGTTAATACTTAGTGAATAGCAAAAGAACTAAATACTAAATACTAACTGCTAATCACTAATCACTATTCACTAGTTACTCCAAACTATCTTTTATCGCTTGAATCCAATCCTCAATAGTAGTTTCGTTGGTATTGATTGCGACACTTTTTGCTCCATAAGGTGCATATTTATCTGTTTTGGTAACCGAAAATAAACCTACTACTGGTAATTGAGCGGCGCTAGCCAAGTGCATCATTCCGCTATCAGCGCCCACAAAAACAGCTGTGCTTTTAAAAAATGCCGTAATTTCTCTGATGTCTTTGCTGTAATAGGTTGGCGCAGCAAAATGTATTTGCGACACATTCTCTACAGGCAACACTTCCAAAACATTGTAGTCTGGAAATTCTTTTAAGATTCTTTCATAAAAAACCGCCCACCATTCTACCGAATAACATTTGGCTCCCGTGGCAAAAGTGAAAAGACATATCGTTTTTTTAGATGCTGGAACAATGGCGTCCAAAAGTGCTTTGCCTTTGGCTATTTCTTCAGCACTTAATTGCAAAAGCAAATTAGGAATTGGTGTATTCGATACGTTCATTCCTACCGAAGCTAGAAAATGACGTAAATCATACACAGGATACTTTGCAATATGAGCATAGTCAGAGAATTGACTAGACAAATCAGTTGCTTGTTCCCCAAAACATTTAAACTTTGCATTGACAAGCTGAATAGACAAACGGCCAGACGAAGAATTTTTATCGGCATTGATGGCCAAATCGTACTTGTTTTTCTTCAGTTTCAACCAGCCCTTCATATAGTTTCCTAATTCGTCAAAATGCTTTTTAGGCAAACGAATAATCTGATTTACATTTGTAAAATTTTCAAAAACAATAGGACCAAGATTCCCTTTTATAAAAACATCAATAGTTGCATTCGGGAAAAGATTTTGTACTTCTTGTACCAAAGGTGTAATTAGCAACAAGTTTCCTAAACGGTGATTGGGTCTCGAAATCAAGACTCTTTTTACTTGTTGTGGATTAATTGTTCCCTTATTTACATTCGAAGAGTTGCCAAGACCACTTGTTAGGCTTTGCATAACACTTCTTCTTATTCTATTAATTTTTATTTTGAAACTCATCGTAAAGTATATTTTAGCGAAAAAAGAATACTCTTTTTTGGAACTGCAAATGTAGAACTCTTGAGTAATATTATCAGAAGAAAATAAAAATTTAACCGTTAGATAATTACTTTCGCAACAAACCAAAAAAAAATACCCGACAAGCCAAAAGCTCATCGAGTACTTTCAATTGAAATAATATAATCCTTTTATTAAAAAATCTGACTAGCGATTTGTCTGATGTTTTCTGATTTTCCCATAGAATAGTAATGCAAAACAGGAACTCCTGCGGCTTTTAACTCTATAGATTGTTGAATCGCCCATTCTATTCCAACTTGACGAATTTCGGCATTGTTTTTACATTTTTCTACGGCAGCAATTAAATCCTCAGGCAAATCGATACGGAAAATTTGTGGCAACACTTGCAAATGTCTTTCTACCGCAATAGGTTTTATCCCTGGAATAATCGGAACTGTAATACCCATTTCTCTGGCTTTGGCTACGAATTCGAAATATTTAGCATTATCAAAAAACATCTGGGTAACGACATAATCCGCTCCTGCATCTACTTTTTCTTTAAGCCGTTTCAAATCGGTTTGCAAAGATGGAGATTCCAAATGCTTCTCAGGATAACCTGCCACCCCAATACAGAAATCGGCTTTGTTATCAATATCCATTACTTCGTGTAAATACTTCCCTTGGTTCAATTGATAAATTTGACTTACTAAATCGGAAGCATATTTATTACCTCCTTTGGTGGGCACAAACGATTGCTCGTCTTTCATCGCATCACCACGCAAAGCCATCACATTATCAATGCCTAAGTAATGACAATCCACCAACAAATACTCGGTTTCTTCTTTGGTAAACCCTCCACAAAGTACGTGCGGCACGGTATCTACGTTGTATTTATGTTTGATTGATGCGCAAATCCCCAAAGTTCCTGGACGCATTCTTGTCAACTTCTTTTCTAATAACCCATTCCCTTTATTTACATAGATAAACTCTTCACGAGAAGTGGTCACATCAATAAATGGTGGCTTGAACTCCATCAACGGATCGATGTTATCGTATAATTCCTGAATGCTTTTGCCTTTTTGTGGCGGAATAATTTCAAAAGAAAACAAGGTCTCTCCTTTGGCGTTTTCTATATGTTGTGTTACTTTCATACTACAAGTTTATTGTTCATTATTTGTTGTTGTTAGTTCTGATTCCAAAACCATAAACTATAAACCAACAACTATAAACATTTTTTAATCAGCTATATTCGGATTCAACCATTTCATTGCTACATCGGTCGAAACATTTCTTCGTTTGGCGTAATCAATTACTTGGTCTTCTTTTATTTTTCCAAGTCCAAAATACTTGCTTTCGGGATTTCCAAAATAGTACCCAGAAACAGATGAAGCTGGCCACATCGCCATACTTTCCGTCAAAGTCACACCAATTTCTTCTTCAACGTTCAATAATTTCCAAATAGTCGGTTTTTCTAAATGGTCTGGACAAGCTGGATAACCCGGTGCTGGTCGAATTCCTTTATACGATTCTTCAATCAAGTCTTCTTTACACAACACCTCATCAGCAGCATAGCCCCAAATTTCTTTACGGACTTTTTCGTGTAAATATTCAGCAAAAGCTTCTGCAAAACGGTCGGCCAAGGCCTTCACCATAATCGAATTATAATCGTCTAATGCGGCTTCAAACTCGGCAGCCCACTCGTCTACTCCAAAACCAGTTGTTACACAAAACGCTCCCATATAATCCACTTTTCCACTTTCTTTTGGCGCAATAAAATCAGACAAAGCGATGTTTGGCGCTCCTTTGGTTTTTTGAGCTTGCTGACGCAAAGTCAAGAATGTTTGCAATGGATTTCCATTTTCATCTCTCAACTCAATATCATCATCGTTGATTTGATTCGCAGGGAAAATTCCGTAAACGCCTTTTGCGGTTAACTTTTTCTCCTCCAAAATGACTTTCAACATCGCTTGTGCATCAGCAAAAACCAAAGTGGCTTGTTCACCCACAACTTCATCGGTCAAAATTGCAGGATACTTGCCAAATAATTCCCAAGTTCTGAAAAAAGGCGTCCAATCGATATATGGTACCAAAGTCTCCAAATCGACTTCTACGATTTGTTTGCCAATTACTTTGGGTTGTACTGGTGTAAAATTATCCCAATCCAATTGCAATTTGTTTTTTCTAGCATCCTCGATAGACAAGAAATTTTTATCTCGTGAACGATTCAAAAACGTTTCTCTAAAGGCATCGTATTCTGCACGAATATCTGCCGCATATATTTTTCGATTATGGTCCAATAAATTACCCGCTACAGTTACCGCTCTCGAAGCATCGTTGACGTGAATTACCGTTTCTCTGTATTGAGGCGCAATTTTCACCGCGGTATGCGCGCGCGAAGTAGTGGCTCCACCAATCATTACAGGAATTTTCATATTGCGTTTGTCCAGCTCTTTGGCTAAATACACCATTTCGTCCAAAGACGGTGTAATCAAACCGCTCAAGCCAATAATGTCTACCTCGTGTTCAATAGCTGCTGCAATAATTTTTTCTGGAGGCACCATCACACCCAAATCAACTATCTCATAATTATTACAAGCCAATACGACTGAAACAATATTTTTTCCAATATCGTGAACGTCACCTTTTACAGTAGCCATCAGGATTTTTCC
>JAGOFG010000216.1 GCA_017997335.1 Flavobacterium sp.
AAGGGTTGTAAAAATAATGGGACTTGCGGCACCGATAGCTGCAATAAATTAACGGTTTTCGATTGGCTTTCTAATATGAGTTTGCCTAATGGCGATGCTCCCTTTGACTGTGTGGAGGTACGTTTTAAAAACGGAAGAAAAGAATTTTATCGCAATACTGAAAAATTAACTTTAAGTATGGGCGATATAGTAGCTACCGTTGCTTCGCCAGGACATGATATAGGAATTGTTACCTTGACGGGCGAATTAGTCAAAATACAAATGAAGAAAAAAGGGGTCAATCATTTAAGCAATGAGGTACCAAAAATTTATAGAAAAGCATCTCAAAAAGACATTGACATCTGGTCAGTGGCTCGTGAGAAAGAGGAACCTATGAAAGTGAGAGCTCGAGAATTAGCGATTGCTCAAAAACTTGAAATGAAAATTTCAGACATTGAATTTCAGGGTGACGGATCAAAAGCTACTTTTTATTATACGGCTAATGATCGAATAGATTTTCGTGCTTTAATAAAGGATTTTGCTAAGGAATTCAGCACTAGAATTGAAATGAAACAAGTAGGCTTTCGCCAAGAAGCGGCTCGCTTAGGCGGAATTGGTTCTTGCGGGAGGGAATTGTGTTGTTCTACTTGGTTAACAGATTTTAGAAGTGTAAATACATCGGCAGCACGTTACCAACAACTGTCTTTGAATCCACAAAAACTGGCTGGACAATGCGGAAAACTTAAGTGTTGTTTAAACTATGAGTTAGACACTTACATGGATGCCCTAAAAGATTTTCCAGATTTTGACACCAAATTAGTCACTGAAAAAGGAGATGCAATTTGTCAAAAACAAGATATTTTCAAGGGATTAATGTGGTTTGCCTACACCAACAATTTTGCTAATTGGCATGTCTTAAAAATTGACCAAGTCAGAGAAATTGTTGCTGAAAACAAACTGAAAAATAAAGTTTCTTCACTAGAAGATTATGCAATAGAAATTATTGTAGAGCAAGAGAAAAACTTTAACAATGCAATGGGACAAGAAAGTCTAACCCGTTTTGACCAACCAAAAGCAAAGCGAAAACCTAATAAAAAACGCAAACCTGCTGGTGAAAATGCAATTGTGGCAAACAGCAACAAGCCTGCAAACAATAATAAACCTGCAAAAAATAACCGCAAAACTCCTGCTGATAAAAAACCTGCAGAGCCAAGAAAACCAATAATTATTACTAAAAATGTGGATAAAAAATAACACTTTATTTCTTTTGGTTTCCATTCTCTTTATTTCTTGTGATGAAAAAAGAGTGTATGATGAGTATAAATCTGTTGGAAACGAATGGCATAAAGACAGTATAGTAAAGTTCAATTTACCAGAATTGGACTCAACAAAACGATACAATTTATTTATAAACTTAAGAGCTAATAATGCATATAAGTTCAATAATTTGTTTTTAATTGTAGCCTTAGAAATGCCAAATGGCTTTACTAAAGTGGACACCTTGGAATATCAAATGGCTGATCCAGACGGTACATTATTAGGCGATGGGTTTTCGGATATTAAGGAAAGTAAACTCTTTTACAAAGAAAATGTACGATTTCGATCAAAATACAAAGTAAGCATCAAGCAAGCAGTTAGAGAAAACGGTAAAGTCCCTGGTGTAAAAGCTCTAGACGGAATTACCGAAGTAGGTTTTAGAATAGAAAAAAAAGAATAAAATAGTATTATGGCTATCAAAAAAAACAACAACCAAGGGAAAGATGATATCAAAGATATTGCATATTATCAAAAGAAATTTTGGAAATTATTCTTCATGGGTTTAACAGGAATCGGCTTATTTTTCCTACTTGCTTCCTGGGGACTTTTTGGCTCCATGCCCTCTTTTGAAGATTTAGAAAACCCTGATTCTAACTTAGCGACAGAAATTATTTCGGCTGACGGAGTAGTTTTAGGTAAGTATTTTCAAAAAAATAGGTCTCAGTTAAAATATGCTGATCTACCTAAAAATCTAGTTCAAGCATTAGTAGCAACAGAAGATGCTCGTTTCTACGAACATTCTGGTATTGATGGAAGAGGAACTTTGAGAGCCATTTCTAGCTTGGGAACCAGCGGTGGAGCCAGTACATTGACACAGCAGTTAGCCAAACAATTGTTTCATGGGGAAGGTTCAAAGTTTTTGCCTTTTAGAATTGTACAAAAAGTAAAAGAATGGATTATAGCCATACGTTTAGAAAGACAATATACTAAAAACGAAATCATTGCTATGTATTGCAACGTATATGATTTTGGAAATAATTCTGTGGGAGTAAGTTCTGCCGCTAAAACTTATTTTTCAAAAGAACCAAAGGATTTAACTATCAGTGAGTCGGCAATATTAGTTGGAATGTTTAAAAATTCAGGGTTATACAATCCAATTCGGAACCCACAAGGCGTAATAAATCGCCGAAATGTGGTGTTTTCACAAATGGAAAAAGGAAAAATCATTTCAGAAAAAGAGAAAGAAAGATTACAAAGCTTACCGCTCAAATTAAATTTCAAATTAGAAACACATAAAGAAGGAACTGCCACTTATTTCAGGGAGTATTTACGTGATTATATGAAAAAATGGGTCGAAGAAAATAAAAAACCCGATGGTTCAGATTATGACATCTACAGAGACGGTCTAAAAATATACACCACCATTGATTCCAGAATGCAAGCGCATGCCGAAACAGCAGTTACAGCCCACATGGCTAATCTTCAAGAAGAGTTTTTTAGGCAATCTAAAGACAATAAAAATGCTCCTTTCGTTAACATTTCTTCGGTAGAAACACAACGAATTCTGAATCAGGCGATGAAATCATCTAACCGATGGGCAGTGATGAAAGCAATGGATAAAAGCGAGGAGGAAATTATAAAATCATTTAGCGAAAAGACTAAAATGACTGTATTTTCTTGGAAAGGAGAAAAAGACACTTTAATGACACCATTGGATTCTATTCGATATTACAAACACTTTTTACAATCTGGATTGATGGCAATGGAACCACAAACCGGTAATGTAAAAGCTTGGGTTGGAGGTATCAACTATAAATATTTTCAATACGATCACGTAGGACAAGGTGCAAGACAAGTAGGCTCTACTTTCAAACCTTTTGTTTACGCAACTGCGATTGAACAACTGAACATGTCTCCCTGCGACTCCATAATTGACGGCCCATTTATGATTAGAAAAGGACGCCATCATGTTACCGAAGATTGGGAGCCTAAAAACTCAGACAACAAATACCGCGGAATGGTTACCTTAAAAAGAGGTTTAGCTAATTCTATAAATACTATATCAGCAAAATTAATTGACAAAGTAGGTCCAGAGGCAGTAATCGATTTAACTCATAAATTAGGGGTCAAATCCGAAATTGTAAACCAACCTTCCATTGCTTTGGGAGCCGTTGAAATAACAGTCGAAGACATGGTTGCCGCTTACAGCACCTTTGCCAATCAAGGTGTTTACATG
The DNA here is from genome assembly GCA_017997335.1 of Flavobacterium sp. Lineage (GTDB taxonomy): Bacteria > Bacteroidota > Bacteroidia > Flavobacteriales > Flavobacteriaceae > Flavobacterium. The sequence continues at coordinate 3,473 of JAGOFG010000216.1, forward strand.
AAACCGCAATTTATATCCAAAATAGAGGATAAAAGCGGTGTTGTCATTTACGAACCAATCCCGGAATCGCATGATGTTTTAAATAAAGATATCGCTTATGCAGTGGTAAAATTATTAGAAGGAGTTACTGAAGGTGGCTCTGGAGATCGTTTACGTACCACAGGTGGTGGAAACGGCTCCAATCGTTGGACAGGTTACCCGTATTCATTTAAAAACCCTATTGCAGGAAAAACAGGTACGACTCAAAACCAGTCTGATGGTTGGTTTATGGGAATGGTTCCTAATCTTGTAACTGGAGTTTGGGTAGGTTGTGAAGACCGTTCAGCCCGTTTCAAAAGTATTACTTACGGACAAGGAGCCACAGCAGCCTTGCCGGTTTGGGGTTATTTCATGAAGCTTT
>JAGOFG010000218.1 GCA_017997335.1 Flavobacterium sp.
AAAAGCAATAAATCATCACTAGCAGAATTGATGAAATGGTATTGCGATGAAAATAATGTTTGAGTTCATTGATAAAAACTTAAATTTTATTGGTCATAGCAATAGATTAAAACTATGCACTTTAGTGTATTTCCCTTTCAGGTTCTAAAAAAATTTACCGCAGATTCGCAGATTTTTTTTTAGGTTATAATAAATCTGTGAATCTGCGGTTGATTTTTATTACTATAACCGTGGAGACTTTCAGTCTGCTAAACTAAAACTATGGACTTTCAGTCCATGGTGGTTTATTTTTGATTTGAATATCAGTGCAAATTAATAAAGAAAAACCAAATCGATTGTCTGTACGAGAATCTATTTGGCTATCATTTGATACGTGTTTGCACTACTTTTTTGCACAAAATTATTGCTTTGTGATTTGGTATTTAAATTTTATACACTTTCGAATGTGTCACTTTTAGGCATGCTACTCAATGCTTCTATTGCAATTGCAGGAGTTGGAGAAGCTAGTTTTCGTAATTTCAGATCCATCCAAGCTCCATCAACGGTTATAGTTGCGCAAAGTTTGTTGTCCTCATTCATGAATTCGTGTACTATTGACCAGCGAGAAGCATCTGCGTTTACTTTTGAGGTTTTCGTGCGCATAAAAATTTTATCCGAAAGTTTAATTTCTTTTCTAAACACGCATTCTTCTCTAAATAGGATCGGACCAAAGCCTTGCGCTTGCATCACTTTCATGGTTAAACCAAGACTTTCCAGAATTTCTATTCGATGTTGCGCGCCAAAGTCGTAATAAGCACTGTGTCGTACATGAAAATTAGGGTCAAGATCTGACCAACGAAAAGATAATTCTTTGCTAAATGAAATCATTTTATTTTACAGTTTTTTGAGTTGTGATTTTGTATCGCTACACCACAATTGCATGGTGTAGTAAAGCAGTCAAAACTACGAATAATATGTGAAAAGGAATAGCGCAAGTACCTCCTTTTTAGTCCTTTTTTCTAAGGGCTTTTGGCTAAAGTATTTCGGTAGTTTGTGGTTTATGTTAATCAAAAATTAGGTAGCTCGCCTTTAGAATTATTAATTGGTTTTGTTTGGGTTCAGGTGCGGGATACTGGCACTTGCAGAGAATAAATAGAAAACATAGATTTCTTTTTTTAAACCCACACTTTATAGCCCGAATAGGATGGTTTAATTCAAAAAAGATATGTTTTCATAAAAAGGATGTGGATTTGCAACTTTAATTTGCAATTTATAAAAACAGCCTTTCCCAATGTTTCAATTTTGTCTTTTATAAAAAGTGCCATTTACTCAAACAACTTAACGAGAACTCCATGCCTGTTGACGGCATGTAATCGGTTCCGGTCAACAAGGGCTTCATTGTTGGCACTTCGCAAGCAACGAATCGCTAGCTTTTGGCAACAGTAATTATTTTGTAATGTATTTCGTTTTGTTCAGATTTCCAACACTTTCAAACAAATTCATTTCTACTCCTTTTTTTAAGTCTCTACTTGCTGTTGCTGATGATAAATCCTTAAATACGTTCATATAATCTTTTCGGTTAAAGTCGTTGATGCCAAGCGTTAAAAAATACTCTAGTCGATCAATATCTTTTAAAATTCTATTATTGTAGCTAAGTAAGTTTTCTAATGATTTGTCAATAACTTCAAGCATATATTCAATAAAGTATGTTGACTTTCCAGATTTATCACTTAATGCTAACGATTTGTAGTATTCATTTTGGGTTTTACTAATTAATGTTTCGAATGGCAATAATTCAAAAACTGGATATTCAGTCATAAGAATAAGGGTTTGCCATAGTCTACCCATTCTGCCATTTCCATCTAAAAATGGATGAATAAATTCCATTTCGTAATGAAACACGCAGCTTTTTATTAATGTTAATTCCTCAGCATCTTTTAGATACTCAAATAAATCTTTCATTAAGTAAGGTACATTTTCAAAAGATGGAGCGATGTGTTCCACTTTTGTGCCTTTGACTATTCCAACTCCCTGTTTTCTATATTTTCCAGCGCTTTCTATTAATCCATCCATTAATTGAAAATGTGCTTTTAAAAAACTTTTGTCGGATGAAAATTTAAATTCCTCTAGTTTTTCATAAACCTTAATGGCGTTTAAAACTTCCAATACATCTTTTGCAGGACCTATTACTCTTTTGTTTTCAATCAGTGCTGTTATTTGTTCTTCAGATAATGTATTGCCTTCAATTTGTAAAGAAGAATGAATTGTTTTAATTCTATTCTGCTTACGAAGTTGAGGAGATTGTTTACTAAGATAGTTTGCATTTACTTCTCCAATTTTTTCCGAAATTGAACTTATTAGCTTTAGAATTTTTTGAGTTATGTCATAAGGTGGTTTCATTGATGCTATCATTTGATAGTATCAAAAGTAATTCTTTTTTACCAAGTGTCAAAAATATTATTGCTACCGTCATCGTCTAAAAACCTATAAACGAACACTTTTTGTTTAATCATGTCGTAAATATATGTTATTTAAACTATAATTAAAATTCTTTTTGCAAAAGTCGGTTTATGATTATATAAATAAAGCTACTGATAAAATGCTTTAAAAATCGCTTTTAGAGCACTAAATTACAACACCAGTATCTTAGATACTGTTTTAATATATTTTAGTCAACAAGATTGAAAATTTGGTGTAGACAATCAATCCTACATCAGATGAAACATGTTTTTTGGTTTTCTTAGAGATGATATTTTTTGTGTTATTTGTATTGTTTGCTCACTTTTGTGGGCACAGTTTGCAAAACTGCGCTAACGATTGTGGTGTATTAGCGCGATCGGGATAATTCTATTGTGACCGAAGTGTAATCGGTTCCGTTCAACAAGGGATTTATTGTTCGTCTTTCAGACGCAACGAATCCCTAACTGTTGTGCGGTGTCTTTTTTCTAGAATGGTAAGTTATCAACTTCGGAGATTTCGAAACTATTCTTTTTTCGGAATTCCAATTGGTCTTGATTACTTAAAATCCAATTTTCTCCTTTTTCAAGTAATTTACAAGCAATATATTCTTGGTCGTTATTCCAGTTATCAACTTCTTTATAAGTCTCGATCATTCCTATTTTCGTCAAAGTTCTTATTGCAACACTAGTGGCAATATCTGTGTAACCCGCTTTTGTCATTTCATTCTTAAGTGTATAAACGGCAGAACTATCTTCGGAAGAAACTTGGTTTTCCATCATTAATATTAATAAAGCAATTTCGTGGCTTTTCAAACCTTCAGTTTCTACAACTGGAGTTACATTTAGTTGTTTAATTGTATTTGATTTTAATTGAAATGCTTTTATTTTTCTTGTTATTGTATCTCCTAAAGTTAAATAATCACTTGTTGAACTTGTTTTATAAGTGATTATGTGTCTATGTTGAATATCAAAAGGAAATTTTCCAATTCTTTCGTCAGAGCAGACCATTACAACATCTTTATTACAAGCAAAAGCAAAGCCTAATTCATACCAAACATTTGGATTATCGCTTGTTATTTCAGCAAAACAAATTTTACTTTCAGCAATTCCTTTTTCGATGTCATCAATTGGAATTCTTACGCTTAAATCTTTATCAATTCTGTAGGCGTCAAATTCTGCTTTTTTAATTGCAGGTTCAAAAATGTCAACAAATCGTTTGTCAAATTTGTCATTATCGAAAGGTTGAATTACAAAACATTTTTCCATATTTATTTTTTTTCGGCGATTTTGGTTTAAGATAACGCACAACGAAAGGTCGCTTGGAGAAGGTGAAAAAGGCCTTAGTATTATCTGAATTTGGCCTTTTTTTCTTTCTCCAAACGACCAGTTATGCGTAGTTACTGTATTTATTACTTCTTTTATTTTCAGTAACG
>JAGOFG010000217.1 GCA_017997335.1 Flavobacterium sp.
TTGAACTATAATTTATATTATGTAAAATAGAATTTTTGATATTTTAAAAGAACTTACTCTTTGTTCAAAATATTAAATTCTCACAAACCTAGTAAAACTATGATAAAACAAAAAAAGCACCATTTGGTGCTTTTTTAAATATGATTTAAATTTATTTTACTTCAAAACCAATAATTAACTTTTCCCAAAGTAATTCGATTCGGGTTTCCATAATTTTATATTCTAATTTTTCTACTAATGCATCACCATTTTCATTTTTAACAGTAACTCTTAATTGATCACTACTGGCTTTATAATCATAGGATCCCCATTGTTTGGCTTCTTTATTAAAAATGATAATACTTTCGTTTTCATTTGGAATTACAAAAAAAGAATATTTACCTGCTGGTAATTGTTTTCCTTCAATAGTTATTGTTTTATCCGTTTCAAAAGTAGTTGCATCATTGGCTCCAGCTCTCCAAACTTTGTCATAAGGAACTAAGGCACCCCAAATGGCTCTTCCTTTTACAGATGGACTTCCGTATTTGATTGTAATTGTGGCACCATTGATTTTTCCTGATACAGTTTCTGCTGGGCTAGTTACTTTTTTTTGTGCAAAAGAAAAAGTGCTGATTAAAAGTGAGAAAAAAAAGACTAATGATTTGTGTTGTAATTTCATAATTGAATAGGTTTTAAGAATTTTTGATTAAAAGTAATTCAACTCTAGCTATCTTTATAAGGTTTTTAGTTTTTTTTAAGAAATAATTAAGATATTTGTAAATCAATGAGTTCTGACAAAACTGCATTGTTTTTGTTTTCAATTTTACTATTTTTACTATAGTATTAACCTGCACCTATATTATGAATACAATTGCTGAACGCATTGCTGATTTTCTAAAAGAGTACCCACCTTTTGATAATTTAACTTTTAATGAACTATCTGAAATTGCCTCGAATATTCGTGTAATCAATCTTGAAAAGCATCAAACGTTATTTCAAATTAACGATACTCTTCATGAAAGCTTTTATGTCGTTGCATCTGGAACAATTAATTTATCTGTAATTTCAGATGCAGAAGAAACACTTTTAAACAAATGCCATCAGGGAAATATTTTTGGTTTGCGTCCTTTCTTTGCCAAAAATAATTATATGATGACAGCAAAAGCTCGTGAAGAAAGCATTATTTATGCCATTCCTATTGCAACTTTCCGTCCTTTCGTAGCCAACAACTCTTTGGTATTGAATTTCTTGTTGGAGAGTTTTGCTGCAACTTCTAGATATGCAAGTGATAAAGATAATTATGGCGGTAAGTTAATATCTGATAATGTGTTTTATCCTGATCAGCAGTCTGAAATTCAATACTTTCAATCTTTAACTTATAATACTTCTCCGATTACAACTTCTGCACAAACTATCATAAAAGATATCGCGCAGTTAATGACAGAAGAGATTGTAAATAATGTGCTTATTTGTGAAAATAATTTGCCTATAGGTATAGTTACTGATCGTGATATGCGTTCAAAAGTCGCTACTGGAAGGTATTTGATAACGGACACCATTGACAAAATAATGGATTCTCCAGTTATTACTGTTGTAGAAAATGTATCGCTAGCTGAAGCTCAGTTACTTATGCTAAAACATAATGTTACGCATCTGTGTGTTACTTTAGATGGAACAACTCAATCTGTTGTAAAAGGCATTATCTCTGAACATGATTTAATCATTGCACAAGCTAGTAATCCTGGTGTGATGATTAAAGAAATTAAAAGATCGTTAGCCGCAAAAGATTTAAAACAGATAAGAGAGCGACTTACCGATTTAATTCAAAATTCAATTTATAAAAATATACCATTATATCATGTTGCCAATATTGCAAGTGAAATAAATTTAGCTATTATTAAAAGAAGCGTAGAATTATCCATTTTAGATTTAGGCTCCCCTCCTGCTCGTTTTGTTTGGTTAAGTATTGGTAGCCAAGGCAGAAAAGAACAATTATTATATACTGATCAAGACAGTATGCTTGTTTTTGAAGATGTGCCCTCTGAAAAATATCGCGACGTAAAAGACTATTTTATAAAATTGGCTAAACGTACTACCGCAACCTTAGAGAAAGTAGGTTATCAGTTGTGTGCACAAAATCATATGGCCAGTAATTTGCAATGGTGTAAATCACTATCCGATTGGATTAAGCAATATAATAGTTGGATGAATACTCCTGGAGAAAACAGCAATGATATGAGTAGTATCTTTTTAGACTATGAGTTAGTGTTTGGAGATGATAAACTCGAAGAAGCGATTAGTAATGTGGTGCTTCAAAATGCAAAAAACAATACGCTGTTTTTTGATTTTTTAGGGAATGATGTTTTGAGAAAAAATGCACCTTTGACTTTTTTCAAAAAATTCATAACCGAAGAAGACTCTTTAAATCGAAATAAATTTGATATAAAAACCCGTGCGCTAATGCCTTTAATTGATGGAGCGCGTCTATTTGCATTGCATTACAACTTGAAAGGAATTAATAATACTTATCTAAGATTCAAACAGCTTGCTATAACGGATCCTAAAAATGAAGAGATTTATTTAAATTGTGCCGATGCATTTATAACATTATCTAAATATAGAACAATTGAAGGTTTAAGAAATGATGATTCCGGCCAGTACATCTCAATAACGGATATGTCTAAGCTAGAAAAAGACAAGTTAAAAGCTGCTTTATACCCAATGAAAGAATTAGAAGAACTAATTAAAGGTAAATTTAAACTTACGCAATTTTCATAATATGTTAGATTGGCTAAAAAATATCAATAAAGATTATCCTGACTTTTGGAAAAATTACTTGTCTAAATTTGAAAGTAAATCAAATAAATTTATAGTTTTTTCAACTGAAACATCTGGTATGAATCCTAGTAAAGATGTTATTTTATCTATAGGATCTTTTGCTATTGAAGATAATAGTATTTCCATTGGGGACAGTTTTGAGGCAGTTTTGTTACAATACAAATATTTTCATGATAATGGTTTATCAAATGAATTTATTGTAGATAGCAAAATGAAGAAACTCGTTGAAATGGATGCTATTCAGATGTTTGTTGATTTTATTGGTAATTCAATTCTTATTGGTCACCATATCGATTTTGATGTAGAAATGATTGATGCAGCATTGGATAAATTGGGCTGTGGTCGCTTAAAAAATCAAGCACTTGATGTAGATGTGATGTATAGAAAACTTAACGATATTACAGATAAGCAGTTTTCTTTGGACGAGCTTTGTGCTTTACATAAAATTCCAAAAAGCGATAGAAATTCATCCTCTGAAGATGCCTATAGAATTGCACTTTTATTTTTGAAGTTAAAAAACAAATTAGATTTAAATTTTTAAAATAATCCCTTTCCAATATCTCCCGTGATGTGTAATTGAAATGGGATTTTTTTTATTTGTTACACTATCGGTTAAAAATGGAATATCATTTTCTTTTTCAAAACAAACATCATTCGATAATGGAACTATTTCTGAGAAATACTTTTTGTTGCTAACCGCTATTGTATAAATAGATTCTTCATTTATAACTGTTTGAGTGTAGTAAATTTGCTTTTCAATAGTTACCGTGTCAAATTCTTCATTGCCAAGATTGCATTCAATTAAGTGAGGTATGAAAGCACGAATTTGTGTTTTTCGATTAAAAATTTTGTATGCAGATTCTTTTCTAGTCCATAGATTCCAAACCATATTTTCAGGATTTTTGGATGAAAAAATTAACTCTTGCTCTTTTTGAGTAAATATTTTTTGTACAAATCCTTTTCGTTTCCAATTACTTTGAAAACGCGCTTGGACTAAATCTACAATGTCGTTTCCAATCATAAATAGCTCTATTCGTTTAATTTTGCATCAATG
>JAGOFG010000219.1 GCA_017997335.1 Flavobacterium sp.
TGCTTGACTCATCAAAAGTATTAATTTTTGATAGTTACCATTATTAGCTTGATTGAGGGCTTCATAGTATTTTTTTCTATCGTTCTTGAGAATAATTGCTGGTGGAAAACCACATCGCATCAATAACAAATTCATACTTAAACGAACCGTTCTTCCATTGCCATCAAAAAAAGGATGAATCCAAACTAATTTATGATGAAAAATAGTTGCCAACTCAATATCGTTCAGGTTTAAAGGGTTGGTGTTAATGAAATCAATCAATTCATCTAGTAAATCCGAAACTTTATTCGCATTGGGTGGAATAAAATTGGCTCCCGAAATACGGACACCTCCATTACGTAATCTACCTGCAAAATCATCTTCAATTGAACGTAATACCAAACCGTGTAACGATAATATATCAATACTTCTTAACACATAGTTATCATTGATTATCGAAAAAAGATAATCAATGGCTTTGTCGTGATTGTGTGCTTCAAAATGTTCTCTCAAGGAAATCCCTTTTATAGTAATTCCTTCTTGCAAGACCATTTGTGTTTCTCTAAGTGTTAAGGTGTTTCCTTCTATACTATTGGAATTGTAGGTCCATTCTATAGATAAACTTTCTTTGATTTTATTCAAAGCGATAGTAGGCAAGGGTCTGCTATTTTGCAAATCTTGTTTTTTTTGGTACAATCGTTCAAAAGTTGATTGAAATTCTTCGCGATATCCTAAATTTATTTTCCACATAACCCCACAAAAATACAACTAATATCGGATAAATAAAAATATTTACCCATCCGATAATAAAAAAAACGCTAACCGAAGTTAGCGTTTTTAAATATCAAAGTATTGTGAAATTATTCTGCTACAAACTCTGCATAAGTTTTAAGTGTAAACGGAATATTCTGTTCTTTTGCTTGTTTTAAATAAGCAGCTTCGTTTTTCGCTTTTAAGTTTTTAAATTCGGTCATTGAAGTGTCAAAACGTTGCAAAATAGCATCTTTGTTTTCTAACTGAGAAGGTGATGGAGCAGTAAAATTCCCTGCTACAGAAGCATAAAGTTCGCCTAATTTTTCTCTCAATTGCGGTTCAGCTGTTGCTACGTATCCATCGCCGGTAGTAACTACCATTTTCGCTTTAAGACTTTCAAAGTCAGTTTTTATCTTAGTTCCTTGTTTGCTAAAACTTTTGTTTTTGGCAATCAATTGATCTAATAATTTTACAGTTTCATCAATCTCATAAATGGTATAAGCCAATTCTTCGTTTTTGTTAAACAATTCACGAGTGGTTTCTTTTTGTTTCAAACGATCAGATACAGAGATACTACTTTTCGGATCGTTTAGTACTTTAAGATTGTGCGTATAGGTTTCTTTGCCTTTAGTTAATACTACTTTGTATGTACCTTCTTGAACTCTAGGAGCAGTAAATCCAGCAAAAGAAAGCGTTTTGGCAGCAGCAATTTTTGGATTTTTCATATTGTAATCCCAGTTAACTACATTAATTCCTTTTTGCTTACCGGGTGCCAATGAAATGATTTTATTCCCTTTTTCATCTTGAATTTCAATATCCATTTTACCTAATGTGTGCCTTTTCTTAAGGTAATAAATGATTTGAGCACTTGTAGATGGATTTCTACCCACAAATTCAAGCTCTGTTGCTGTAGTCCCAAAGCTGGATTGTTCCTCAATAATTGCAGGTTTTAAATCAAAAAAGTGTACATCTTTAGCTAAAACCTCTTGATTAATTTGACGTAAAGGAGTGATGTCATCTAAAATAATAACACCTCTACCGTGTGTAGCCATAACTAAGGAATTGGTTTTTTTATTGATATCCATAAAGTGAACTGCTACTGATGGCATGTTATTGGTAAAATGAGACCAGTTAGCTCCTCCATCAATTGTGATATACAATCCTTTTTCTGTTCCTAAGAATAATAAATTTTCATTTTTGAAATCTTCTTGAATGTTACGAACAAAGCCATCAACGTCTGGAGTTATGATTGATTTCCAAGTCTTTCCATAATCGGTTGTTTTGTAGGTGTAAGGAGTGTAGTCGTTTTTGGCGTGACCTTCAAAAACAGCATAAGCAGTTCCTTCTCCAAAAACACTTGCTTCAATATGATAGCACCAAGTGTTTTTTGGCAAACCACTAATATTAGCTACCACATTAGTCCAAGTTTTTCCTCCATCTTTAGTCACTTGTACATTACCATCGTCAGTACCGGCCCAAATTACTTTTTCGTTCAAAGGAGATTCTGCAATGGTAAAAATGGTACAATGTTGCTCAGCACCTGAATTGTCAACAGATAAACCACCTGATTTTGTTGTGTCCATTTTCAGAGGGTCTTTGGTGGTCAAATCTGGTGAAATTTTAGTCCAAGTTCTTCCCATATCTTCTGATTTGTGAACGAATTGGCTTCCCATATAAAAACGATCGGGTTGTTTTTGGCTTATTTCCATCGGAGCATTCCAATTGAAACGCAATTTTGGATCCCCTTTTACTGCCAATGGCTGAATCGTAATCAATTCTTGTGTATCTGTATTGTAACGCCAAACGTTTTCAGCGCCTTGCATTTCACTGTAAATAATGTTCTTGGTTGGATGTTTGATAACTCTAAAACCGTCCCCTTGACCAATTCTAGTCCAATCGCGCGATTCTACACCGCCTGGACTTTTTGATGGACCGTACCAAGAACCATTATCTTGTAAACCTCCATATACATTGAAAGGTTCTTTGTCGTCAATACTTACGTGATAAAATTGCGAAACAGGCAAATTGCTTACCATTTCCATAGTGTTTCCGCCATCCCAGCTTCTATACACACCTCCATCAGTACCGCAGAAAATACGATTGCTGTCTAGGTTGTCAAAAGTAATGTCATGAATATCAGAGTGCATAACACCTAAATTTTTAAATGTTTTTCCACCATCTCTACTTATGGAACCATTTAAACCACCTTTAACTACGATATCTGGATTTCTAGGGTCAACAACAATTCTTGAAAAGTAAAAAGGACGTACTACTAATCCAAAATCACTATTCAAGTGTTTCCAAGTAGCCCCAGCATCTTCAGAACGATACAATCCGTTCAATTCAGCTTTTTCGGTTTCTAAAACAGAATATAAAATGTTAGAGTTCGAAGGGGCTACAGCAATAGCAATTCGACCTAATTGTCCAGCAGGGAAACCGTTGTGAATTTTGTTCCAAGTTTTTCCGCCATCGGTTGTTTTATACAAAGCTGATTTGGTTCCTCCTGAGCTGAATGACCAACCTGTTCTTCGGAATTCCCAAAATGAGGCATACATAATGTTGCTATTTTTTGGATCCATAATCAAATCTGAACAACCTGTTTTATTGTCTACGAATAAGACCTTATTCCATGTAGCTCCTCCATCGGTAGTTTTGTATATTCCGCGTTCGTCGCTATCACCCCAAAGTGCACCAAGAACAGCCACCCAAACTACATCGCTGTTTTTAGGGTCGATTACGATGGAAGCAATACGGTCTGATTTTGGCAATCCCATATTTTTCCAGTTTTGTCCGCCATCGGTAGATTTGTATATTCCGTCTCCCATAGAAACACTATTTCTAGTCCACGTTTCTCCAGTTCCTACCCAAATGTTTTGGTCAGGTTTTGAAGGGTCGATAGCTACACATCCAATGGATTGAATATGATCATCGAATACAGAATTGAACGAAGCACCGCCATCGTTGCTTTTCCAAACGCCTCCACCGGCAGTTCCAGTAAAGATAATTTTGTTATTTGTTGGGTGCATTTCAATATCGGTAATTCTACCGCTCATTAATGCTGGCCCGATATGTCTGGCTTGAATATCACCAAATAATTCTTTGCCTTTGAGTA
>JAGOFG010000220.1 GCA_017997335.1 Flavobacterium sp.
AGTTGAGTCTATTGACGAAATCAATGGTCCACAAATTATTTTAGGTTCACTAGAAGAAGTAACTCTTACTGGAAACTGGCCAAAAAAATATGGTAATAACGAATAACGACATTACTCAAAAAACATATAAAAAGTTGTCCATTCAGGTTTCCTTGAGTGGACTTTCTTTTTGTGTCTTTGATTTAATTTCCAACAAGGTAATCAATACCATGTCAATTCCCTTTGAGAAAAACAAAGTGATTGAAGAACAATTATGGCGCACTTTTGTTGATTATCCTATTCTTACAAAATCCTACGATGAAGTAATGGTGGTGCACGATAATAATCTGAATGCATTTGTACCTACTTCATTATTTGATGCTAATTTTTTAGCGAGTTATTTGCAATACAATACCAAAGTTTTTGAAACCGATTTTTTTACTTATGATGTTGTTTTTCCTTATGAAATGAATAACATTTATGTGCCTTTCGTTAATATCAACAACTTCTTATTAGATCAATATGAAACTTTTGAATACCAAAATGCGAATTCTATTTTGGTAAAACAACTACTCGATTTATCTAAAAACAAAGAAGAAAAGCAAGTCTTTGTTCACTTACAAAAAGAACACTTTGAACTAATTGTGGTAAAAAATCAACAATTAATTCTTTTTAATTCATTTCAATACAAAACACCAGAAGATTTTATTTACTATATTTTGTTCACTTGTGAGCAACTACAACTAAATCCTGAAACTATTTTGGTTCAAATATTAGGAAATTGTTCTGAAGACGACGCTTGTTTTAAAATAGCTTTCCAATACATTAGAAATTGTAGTTTATTAGATGTTACTAGTAAAGCTTCAATTTTAGAAGTAACTCCTACTGCTTTAAGAAATCACTTTATATTATACCATTCATGAGAATTATCTCCGGAAAACACAAAGGGCGTAGATTAGTTGCACCTAAAAATTTACCTGTTCGTCCTACAACCGACATGTGTAAGGAATCGTTATTTAATATTTTGAATAACTATTTTAATTTACATGGATTAAAAGTACTCGATTTATTTGCAGGAACTGGTAATATCAGTTATGAATTTGCTTCTCGTGGCGCTGGACCAATTACAAGTGTTGATGGCGATATGGGTTGTGTAAATTTCATTAAAAAAACTTCAACCGATTTAGATTTAGATATCAGCGTTATCAAAAGTGATGTTTTTAAATTCTTAGAAAAAAGTAAAGCGAGTTATGATATCATTTTTGCTGATCCTCCTTATGATTTAGGCCAGGAAAATTTTGAAAAAATTATTCAGCTTATTTTTGAAAACGAAATTTTAGACGAAGAAGGTATGTTGATTGTAGAACATTCCAAACATACTAAATTAGAACATCTAACAAATTTCTCTTTTTCAAAAAGTTATGGTGGTTCGGTATTTTCTTTTTACGAATTTGAAAGCGACGAAGAAGAAGATATTGAAGAGGAAGATGAAGGATAAAATCTTCAAAAAAAATGCAGACCTATAAGCCGGATTCTGTATCGCGCCAATGGCGGACCCTTATCATTTATCTAGATCACACATTACTGCGTGACTCAAGCTGTCTACCCTTCAACATCGGACGAGTCGCCCTTATTCTGATTGCTCAGAAACTGCTGATATACTTGACATTTCACCGCATAGAGTTTACCTGGTTTCACTACAGCATTACCTGTACATACTTTCTGTTGCACTTGTCCTCGCCTTTCAACGGACGGGCGTTACCCGCTATGCTACTCTTTGGTGTCCGGACTTTCCTACCATGCTTACACACGGACGATAAGGCGGTCTGCGGTGCAAACTTACAATAATTTATATGGTTTTAAAGAAATTTTAATAGATAGTTTAACATAACGTTTGGCTTTTATTCTTTATTTAAATTGTAAATTTATAGTCCACAAATCTTTTAATTCTCATTACTATGTCAAGCATCTATCATTATGCCTCGGTTTCAGAAGCTTTAAAAAAATTAAGAGAGAAAGGATTTACTTTTGATTTCAATTTAAACGAAAAAGATATCGTTTTGCATCCCGAAAACTATACCATTAATCACATTTACCATTACGAAGGTAATTCCAATCCAGACGATCAGGCTTCTGTTTATGGAATTGTATCAAAATATGGATTAAAAGGCGTTTTTGTAACAGGAACTTCGGCTAATTCTTCAGATGAAAATGCGGAAATAGTTTCTAAATTAGCCATCAAAAACAAACATACTCCTACTCTTTAATTTTATATTACAATTCAGAAATCTTTAAATTGTGAATAACTTTTAGCAACATTTTCCTCAATTTAGATTTCGGAATTTGCCTTTTGGAATTTTTACCTCTATATTTGTGTTTCAATAGAATTTATGGAACAATTTATCGTATCAGCTCGTAAATATCGTCCGCAAACATTTAAAGATGTTGTGGGGCAACAAGCTATTACGAATACTTTGTTGAATGCTATTGAGACCAATCACTTAGCGCAAGCCTTATTATTTACTGGACCACGTGGTGTTGGAAAAACAACTTGCGCGCGTATTTTAGCTCGAAAAATCAATCAAGAAGGTTATGATGACCCGTATGAAGATTTTTCGTTTAATGTATTTGAATTAGATGCGGCTTCAAACAATGGTGTAGATGATATTAGAAGTATTATCGACCAAGTTAGAATACCACCACAAACTGGAAAATACAAAGTATATATTATTGACGAGGTGCACATGCTTTCACAAGCAGCTTTTAATGCTTTCCTTAAAACATTAGAAGAACCACCTAAGCATGCCATTTTCATTTTAGCGACTACAGAGAAACATAAAATTATTCCAACGATTTTATCGCGTTGTCAAATTTTTGATTTCAAAAGAATTACGGTTAAAGATGCGAAAGAACATTTAGCCGAAATTGCAAAAGAACAAGGTGTTGCTTACGAAGATGATGCTCTACATATTATCGCTCAAAAGGCAGACGGCGCTATGCGTGATGCTTTGTCTATTTTTGACCGAGTGGTTTCGTATTGTGGAAAAAACCTTACCAGACAAGCTGTAACCGAGAATTTAAACGTGTTAGATTTTGAATATTATATCAAAATCACCGATTTAATTCTAGAAAATAAGATTCCAGATTTATTAGTTGCTTACAATGATATTTTAGCAAAAGGTTTTGATGGACATCATTTTATTGCAGGTTTAGCATCGCATTTTAGAGATTTATTAGTTTGTAAAAATCCGGCAACTCTTCCTTTATTAGAAGCCGGCGAACAAGCACAAGCCTTATATGCTGCTCAATCTCACAAAGCCATGCACGATTTCTTGATAAAAGGAATTGAATTAGCAAACGAATGTGATTTGAAATTTAAAGTCAGTCAAAATCAGCGACTTTTAGTTGAACTTTGTTTGATGCAATTAGCCTCCATCACTTTTGATGGAGAAAAAAAAAAGTAGCTAAATTTATCATTCCAGCTACGTATTACAAGAACAACTCCTACTCGATTACTGAAGTTCCAACAGTTAAAACTCAAGTTCCAACTGAAGAAATTAAACCCGTTGTAAAAACAGAACCGATAGTTAACGAGCCAATCGCGTCTTCACTTCCTGAAGTTCAAAATGAAGTAGTTACACCAATTGTTCCTGAAATTCCGAAACCAATACTTACCAATTTAAATCCAACAGGAACAAAAGTTTCGGCACTTTCATTAGCGAGCATTAAAGCTAAAAAAGACTTAGAAGCCCAGCAAAATCAGCATCAAAAACACAAAGAAGAATTGCCTTCAGAGTCATTTAATGAAACTGATATGCTATTACAGTGGAATAAATTTGCTCAAAAAATGACGG
>JAGOFG010000221.1 GCA_017997335.1 Flavobacterium sp.
TGGGTTGTTTCTGTTATGAAAAAAAATCCATTGACAAAGGATTTGAAAGACAAAAATAGAAATATAATCTATATTAATACTTATTAAAAGATTTAAAAACTATAATTAACAATGACTATTGATTAATAATCTACCTATTCTTTATTTTGGTGTGGTTCTTAACAAAAAGCCTAGCCCCGATAGCAGCGGCATCCTTTGCCTTTTTCCTTTAAAAAGGCAAAGATATAGCGGATAGCGGGAGGAGCTCCTAATAAAAATAAAATAACTAAACAAAATATAGACTATGAAAAATAACGATTTTAACCCAGCCGATAATATTCAAGATTTACAGTATTTTGGGGAATTTGGAGGCGTAAACCCTTCGATATCTGACTCGTCAACCTACACTTTTTTATCGGCCAAAACAATGTTTGATACCTTTGAGGGCAATATGGAAGGTTGCTATTTGTATTCTCGTCACTCCTCGCCTAGTAACTTGTATTTAGACCAAGCACTAGCAGCTATGGAAGGTACGGAAGCGGCCAATGTTTCAGCTTCGGGAATGGGGGCGATTACGTCTACTCTTTTGCAATTATGTGGTTCGGGCGACCATATTGTATCAAGCCGCACGATTTATGGCGGAACCTATGCTTTTCTAAAAAACTTTACGACGCGTTTAGGCATTGAAACTACCTTTGTGGACATCACAAAACTAGAGGTAGTTGAAGCTGCAATTACGGCAAAAACCAAAGTATTGTACTGCGAAACGGTAAGTAACCCGTTGCTAGAAGTAGCCGATATTGCTGGATTGTCTGCAATCGCCAAAAAACACAATTTGACTTTGGTGGTCGACAATACTTTTTCGCCACTTTCGGTTTCACCTGCCCGTTTGGGAGCAGATATTGTGATTCATAGTTTGACCAAATATATCAATGGAAGTAGCGATACGGTTGGTGGTGTAACTTGTGCTAGTCGCGAATTTATTAATAGTTTGAAAAATGTAAATACTGGTGCTAGTATGCTTTTGGGACCTACAATGGACAGTCTTCGCTCGGCTAGTGTAATGAAAAATCTTCGTACGCTTCATATTAGAATGAAACAACATAGCTACAATGCACAGTATTTGGCCGAACGATTTGAAAAAGACGGTTTAAAAACGGTTTATCCTGGTTTAGCCAGTCACCCGAGTCATCAACTGTACAAAAATATGATTAATCCCGAATACGGCTTTGGCGGAATGATGACTATTGATGTTGGAAATTTAGCAACCGCTAATGCCTTAATGGAGTTGATGCAAGAGCGTAATCTGGGCTATTTGGCTGTGAGTTTGGGCTTTTATAAAACCTTGTTTAGCGCACCAGGCACCTCAACATCTAGCGAAATCCCACTAGAGGAACAGTCCGAAATGGGACTTACCGATGGATTGATTCGTTTTTCGATTGGACTTGATAACGACATCGAAAGAACCTACCAAAGTATGAAACAATGTATGCGAGAATTGAATGTTTTATAATACTCTCGATAACTTTTATACATCCGTTACTTCACCGTAACGGATTTTTTTTTGATAAAAAACTCTCTTTTGAAAGAAGAATGATTTCCACAAAAAATCAGAATCTCAAAAAGAAAGAATATTTTTGTAACCTATTTAAACAAGACGTTATGCACCAAGAAAAGTTTATTTTCTGCCTCGAAGGAGTTCCCGATATTGACTTTGAACAACAAACAGCCGTAATCAAAAACCTTGAAAGAATGGCTTTTGAACAAGGTTTAACGAGTATTTATAAGTCTTGTGATACGATTGAAGGTCTTGAAGAAAGCTTGAGTACCTTGCTCTATGACGACAATAATTTTCAAGCCTACGAAATCATTTATTTGGTGATGCCTGGAGAAGCCAATACCATTTGCTTGAATGATTACTTTTATAGTTTGGAAGAAATTGCAGAACTTTTTGAAGGCAAAATGAAAGGTAAAATCATTCACTTTGCCAATGCAAAAGTATTGGACTTAGACGAAGAAGAGGCCCAATACTTTTTGGATATTACGGGAGCAAGAGCTGTTTCGGGTTATGGTTTAGCCTCGACCCAGATAAGCAGTCATTTGCTCGACAAAACTTTTTTTGATTTGTGCCAAAAGGAAGACGACATAACAGACGTAGTCGAAAGACTGTTCGAGAAACAATACGCTTTGTGTCAGCTTTTGGATTTTAGGCTGTACTATTAAGAAGGCTCTTTTGAGGCTTTCTTTTTTTGAAGTTTTTGCTTGTAGTGTGCTTTGCTACTGATATAAATGGTTTTTTCTAATTCTGTAAACACCTCTTGATTAGCATTGGTAATCAACAATTGTTTGACGTAGTTCACTTCATTTTCTTCTGCAACTCTTTGTTGAATTTCTGCAATTTCATCACTAGTAAAATGAAAATCAGCATAAGCCACACTGAAAGCAGGTTTACGAAATCGAATAACAGAAGCTTTATCCCAAACCACATAGTCTTTCCCTAAAATTTGCATAAGCTGAATCATATAAATTGGGTCGGTTGCAGCGAACAAACTTCCGCCAAAAATGGAACCTACATAATTCTTGTTTTTATAACTCAAAGGAATTTTGATGCGAACCGTGTGCAAATCTTTTGAAACATAAGTGATTTTTCCGCAACTTCTTCGGTACATTGGTGACCAGTTGAACAAAACCTTAAACAAGGTTGCCTTTTCTACAAAACGATTAAGAACTAAATAAATCTTTTCGTACATACTAACCAACCAATTTTTGAACAATCTGTTGCACTGGTAAAATTGCCGTTGTATTTTCGATACTAGGTCCAGCAACCCAAACGGTTTTGTAAGTTACTTGAGTCGCAGCTTTTTCGGTGGCTTTCATTCCAATATAGAAACGAATCATTTTAACCCATTTTTTCAAACTCTTATTTTTATTCAAAAGCGTTTCAAGCCAAGTTTGTTTGGTACCTACTTTTTGTACATAAGGCGTATTGATTACTGTACACGGTGTTCCCGAAATACGCTCCGTCATAATGATATCTTTGGCACCATAGTCCACGCAGGCTTGTTTGTATTCCTTAGAAACCCCAGCTTCATCCGAAGCGATAAACGGACTTCCAACCGAAACACCAACTGCACCATAGCCAAGCATTTTATCTAAATCGGCCTTACTTCCTACTCCACCAGCAGAGATTACTGGCAAGCTTGTTTGCTCATTTAATAACTTAATTAATGCCTCTGGGTCTATATTTCCACGGTGTCCGCCCGCTTGATTGTTTACAGCAATAATGGCATCGGCACCCAAACTTTCTACTTTTTTGGCAAAAGCTAAATCCGTAACGTCACAAAAAACCTTAATTCCAACTTTATGAGCCTCAGTAATTGTTTCCTCAGGCGAACCCAAAGAAGTAATGATAAAATCTACTCCTTCTTCGCACAAAACACGTAGTTGTTCTTTGTACTTTACATTAGACTTGTTTACAATCAAATTGTACCCAAAACTACCTCCGGAAACTTTGGCTTGCTTTAACTCGATGATAGAAGTACGCAACTCCTCTAGCGTGCGATAATTCAATGCAGGAATGCAAGCTGCAATTCCACTTTTCATTCCTTCGATTACCATTTTTGTATTAGACACCAAAAACATAGGAGCCATAATCACTGGATGAGTGATTTGCAAAAGGGATTGTAAAGACTGTTTTTCCATACTATAGATTTTATTGGAATCAAAAATAGAAAAAGAAAACGATATATTATGCATGCATACAAAATAAATGAAATCGATTTCGTTTACATCTCACCAAAAAAGAAAAAATAAAAAAAATCAATTC
>JAGOFG010000073.1:0-4541 GCA_017997335.1 Flavobacterium sp.
CTCGATTTCGCTTTGCGCGATTGCTTAAAAAAATAGAAGAATTTGTTTTAATAGTTTAATTTGTTACTTGTAGTTTGTTGTAATAACCTCATTTTGCTGCTGCCATAGCGAAATGAGGTTTTTTATTGCATTTTAGAGGCGTTTTCTTCCACCCTGAACGCTATAATTTCTGCGATTAAATCAAGCGGCAGCGGCTGTTCATTCGGAAATTGCACCGAGCCTTTGCCTTGTTTGTATTGCGAAAGCGCATCCGCGAAATGTGTATGTCCAGAAGGTGTGGCATACAAACCAATGTGATTTTTGAAAGCCGCAAAATAAATCAACGGCTTCCCATTGGTTTTATAGGCGGGCATTCCGTAGCTAATGCTTTCTTGGGCCTCGGGCGCTTTTTCCAAAATGAGCATTCTAATTTGCTGCATTCTTTTCTGACTGGTTTCGGGGAATTTCGCAAAATAAGAGGCTATGGTTTCCATATCTAATGATTTTAAAATAAAAAGTTTTAGGAGCAGTAACAATCGGCTTTTTGGCCATCAAAGTCCCGTGATACGCTATATCTTTGTCTTTTTTAAAGAAAAAAGACAAAGGATGCCGCTCCTCCCGGGGCTAAAGATTATCATAGTGCCCTTTTGTAAACATAGTCAAAAATACTAAAAAAAAACAGTTGCTTTTCCTCTCGAGGGTCACGTGTTGAGGTAGTTCTTTAAAAATCAGTATCTGCATTTTCTTTCGTTATACAAGCATATTTTTTCAGTTTTGATTCCATTTGATGAGTTGTAAATTATGTTCTTTTCTTTTTTGTAAGAAGTTCAAATTTTAACAAAAAAGTATATCTTTAGCCAACTAAAATCAAAAAAAAACAACCCATGCAAGAAAACAAACCCGAAGATTTTAAACGCGAACTCGGACTTTTAGACGGTACCATGCTCGTAGTAGGTTCGATGATTGGCTCAGGAATTTTTATTGTAAGTGCCGATATTGCGCGACAAGTAGGTTCTGCTGCTTGACTTACTTTGATTTGGTTAATCTCTGGCCTAATTACCATGATTGCTGCGGTTAGTTATGGCGAATTGAGTGCCATGATGCCCAACGCAGGCGGACAATATGTGTATCTTAAGGAAGCGTATAACAAATTGATTGCGTTTCTATTCGGATGGAGTTTTTTTGCCGTCATTCAAACCGGAACTATTGCTGCGGTGGGGGTTGGTTTTTCTAAGTTTGCCGCCTATTTGATTCCATCCTTGAGTGATGAAAATATTTTGCTCGATTTGGGTGCTTTTCAACTCAATGCGGCTCAAATCGTGTCTATTATTACCATTGTTTTCTTAACCTATCTCAACAGTCGCGGCGTAAAAGACAGCAAAACGTTGCAAACCGTGCTAACGATTATCAAAATTTTGTCACTTTTTGGATTGATTGTTTTTGGATTTATCCTTGCAGCAAAAGCAGAGGTTTGGGACGTGAATTGGACGGATGTCTGGGAAACCAAATCCTATAATTTAGACACTAAACAATGGACACCAATTGCTGGAACGGCTTTATTAGCTGGAATTTCAGCTGCTATGGTGGGGTCGTTGTTCTCTAGTGATGCTTGGAACGGAGTTACTTTTATTGCAGCCGAATTGAAAAATCCAAAACGCAATGTGGGCTTGAGTTTGTTTCTAGGGACTTTCATTGTGACGATTATTTATGTGTTGACCAATTTGATGTATTTGGCGGTTATTCCGTTAGAGGAAATTGCCACAGCCAAATCCGATAGGGTAGCGGTGGTTGCTTCTCAATATACGTTTGGGGAGTATGGTACCGTGATTATTGCAGTGATGATTATGATTTCGACTTTTGCCTGCAACAACGGATTGATTATGGCGGGTTCCCGAGTGTATTACACAATGGCAAAAGATGGTTTGTTCTTCAAGCAAGCCGCACAACTAAATGAGAAAAGTGTACCAGGGTGGGCGCTTTGGGCACAGTGTTTTTGGGCTTCGGCTTTGTGTTTGACAGGTAAGTACGGCGATTTATTGGATTTTGTAATCATCATTGTTTTGATTTTTTACATTTTGACCATCTACGGTATTTTTATTTTACGTAAAAAAATGCCCGATGCTGAGCGTCCTTACAAAGCGTTTGGCTATCCTTTTTTACCAGGTTTGTATATCGTAATTGCCACGGCAATTTGTATCTCGTTATTGTTTACCAAATTTTCTACTTGTGGTTGGGGCGTACTGATTATGCTTACGGGTATTCCAGTGTATTATGTTACGCAGCGTAAAGCAGAAAACAGATAATAACAAAATAATTGTTGTTTTAGGAAAAACAAGAAAGCCATTTCTCAGCTTTTAGCCCTGAACGCAGCGGCATCCTTTGCTTTTTGGGTTAAAAAGCAAAGATAGAGCGGAGAGCAGGACGATGACCACAAAAAAGCCTATTGATTCCGCTCCAAAAAAAGCATAAAAAAATCCGTCTGGTTTTGCAACGAGACGGATTTTGTATGTTATAACAAACACTATTTC
This sequence comes from Flavobacterium sp., assembly GCA_017997335.1. GTDB lineage: Bacteria > Bacteroidota > Bacteroidia > Flavobacteriales > Flavobacteriaceae > Flavobacterium. The sequence continues at coordinate 2,508 of JAGOFG010000073.1, forward strand.
AATATAGTTCAATTGTATTCTTGTCATATCGAGCGCAGTCGAGATGTAACGAGGGTTCTCGACTGCGCTCGAACTGACAAAATGGACTATTTTAAATAAGTTATTGGTATTAACTCTAAGGAATTAGCAAACAGCTTCTTCTGCTAGAACGCTTTCTACTTCGTGCAAAGGTAAATCCCAAGCTTCGGCAACGCCACGGTATACTACTTTTCCGTTCGCTACGTTCAATCCTAATTTTAATTCTTTGTTTTCTTCGCAGGCTTTTCTCCATCCTTTGTTGGCCAATTGTAATGCGTAAGGCAAAGTCGCATTGGTCAACGCCAAAGTTGAAGTATAAGGCACTGCACCTGGCATATTAGCCACACAATAGTGAACAATATCATCGATGATGAAAGTCGGGTCTTCGTGAGTGGTTGGTTTACAAGTTTCGATACAACCTCCTTGGTCAACAGCTACGTCTACTACTACGGTTCCAGGACTCATTAATTTTAGCATATCGCGAGTGATTAAGTGAGGCGCTTTGGCTCCTGGAATCAATACACCACCAATTACTAAATCGGCAGTTTTGATCGCTTCGCAAATGTTGTAATGATTTGACATTTGAGTTACTACGTTAGCTGGCATTACATCAGATAAATATCTCAAACGTGGTAAGCTTACGTCCATAATGGTTACTCTAGCTCCAAATCCAGCGGCCATTCTAGCTGCTTGCGTTCCTACGATTCCACCACCTAAAACTACTACGTTTGCTGGAGGAACACCTGGTACACCACCTAAAAGGATTCCTTTTCCTTTCATTGGTTTTTCTAAATATTTAGCTCCTTCTTGGATAGACATACGTCCCGCTACTTCAGACATTGGCACCAATAAAGGCAAGCTACGATCTACTTTTTCTACCGTTTCGTAAGCCAAACAAACGGCTCCACGCTCTAACATTGCGTGTGTTAAAGGCTCAGAAGAAGCAAAGTGGAAATAGGTGAATAATAATTGGTCTTTTTTAATCAAAGGATATTCAGAAGCGATTGGCTCTTTTACTTTTATAATCATTTCAGCAATGTCATACACTGCTTCGATAGTTGGAAGAATGGATGCTCCTGCATCTATATAAGATTGATCCCCAAAACCGCTGTTGATTCCAGCATTGGTTTGTACATATACGGTATGCTCTTGTTTTTTGAATTCGGCTACACCAGCTGGTGTAAGAGCTACTCGGTTTTCGTTATTTTTGATTTCTTTTGGAACACCAATAATCATATGAGAGAATTTTATGTTACTACTTGTTTGAAAGTATAAAAGTAATTTAAGAAAGAAAAAGTTTTTACATACTACCATTAAATAGGAAAAAATTAATTTATTTATGTATTTTAGTATTAAATATTTCTTTACGAAAACGTTTTTTTGGATTTAAAAAGAAAAATTATCTAAAGAATCCCATCTAGAAAAAATACCTTGATTATGAATATAGATGAAACCGACAAAAAAATCTTACGGCTTTTGCAAGCGAACGCGCATTTGACGCTAAAAGACATTGCGAATCAAATAAATTTATCTTTGACACCTGTTCATGACCGAGTGAAACGTCTTGAAAAAGAGGGGGTTATTGATAAATATGTTACGGTGCTCAATAAGAAAAAGTTAGGGAAGAATTTGACGGTTTTTTGTCAAGTCACGTTGGTAAAACAAACCTTTGACATCTCGGAAGCTTTTAATGAAGCGATTCTGAATTTGCCTGAGGTAGTGGAATGTGATTTTGTTTCGGGGAGTTTTGATTATTTGCTAAAAGTGGTATTGCCTGATATGGAAAGTTACCACCATTTTCATCAAAAGAAATTATCGGTGTTGCCAGAGGTTAGTTTGATCAATAGTTTTTTTATTATTTCAGAAGTAAAAAGTACAACGGTATTACCGATTTAAAAAAAACCATCAAAAGTTGCCTCTTGATGGTTTGCTGAATTATAATTAACCTTATCCGTTGTTTTTTTTACCACATAGGAGAATCATAGAGTTTTAGTTTTTAAAAGTGAACAATAGACG
>JAGOFG010000073.1:4641-12211 GCA_017997335.1 Flavobacterium sp.
GATTTAAAAAAAACCATCAAAAGTTGCCTCTTGATGGTTTGCTGAATTATAATTAACCTTATCCGTTGTTTTTTTTACCACATAGGAGAATCATAGAGTTTTAGTTTTTAAAAGTGAACAATAGACGTTTTACTATTCACATAGCTATACTATGTGTAAAATAGTGCTATTTCTATTCATTCTTTTATGTTTTTTACAATCTATTATTTTCTATGTGGTTAATTTTTTTACTGTTTTATTTTTATCTTAACGGATTAGTATGAATACTATCTACTAATAGTAAGTATAACGTCTTACTTTAGAAATGTATTTGGCCAAACGAATTACTTGATGGCTGTAGCCGTATTCGTTGTCGTACCAAATGTACAATACTAAGTTTTTTCCGTCTTTAGAAACAATAGTGGCATTGCTATCATAGATTGAAGGAGCTGTAGTTCCCACAATATCCGAAGAAACCAATTCGTTGTTCAACGAGTATTTGATTTGCTCTACCAATTCGCCTTCTAAAGCGTATTTTTTCATAATGTTGTTAATGCCTTCGACAGTAGTTGCTTTGTTAACTTCAAGATTCAAAACCACTAAGGAGCCATTTGGAACAGGAACACGAATCGCGTTTGAAGTTAATTTTCCTTCTAATGATGGTAAGGCTTTGGCAACCGCGCTACCAGCACCAGTTTCTGTAATTACCATATTTAAGGCAGCAGCTCTACCACGACGGTATTTTTTATGCATGTTGTCAACCAAATTCTGATCGTTGGTGTAGGCGTGAATGGTTTCTAAATGTCCTTTTACAACCCCCAAAGTATCTTCAATTGCTTTCAAAATTGGTGTAATAGCATTTGTTGTGCAAGAAGCCGCTGAGAAAATAGACACTTCGTCTGGATTGTATTCGTTTTGGTTTACACCGTGCACAATATTTGGTACTCCTTTTCCTGGAGCAGTAAGCAATACTTTATCGGTTCCTTTTGAAGTCAAGTGACGACTCAAAGCTTCTTGAGTAGTGAATGCTCCCGTGTTGTCGATTACTAAGGCATTGTCAATATTGTAAGCAGTATAATCAATTTCTTCTGGAGTATTGGCAGTAATCATGTGAACGGTAGTCCCGTTGATGATCAATGCATTGTTGGCTGGATCGGCAATAACAGAACCATTAAAATCGCCATGAATGGAATCGTAACGCAATAAAGAAGCTCTTTTTTCTAAGCTAATAGCATCGTTTTTATCTCGAGTTACAATGGCTCTCAAACGCATTTGGTCTCCTTTACCTGTTTTGGACATCAACTCACGAGCCAATAAACGCCCAATTCTTCCAAAACCATACAATACAACATCTTTTGGTTGAATTTCATCACTTGTTTTGGCTTCTTTTAATTTGTCAATAACAAAATGTCTAGCATCTGGATATTTTTCGTCCAAAAGACCGTATTCGTAAGTCAATTTTCCGATATCTAATTTAGAAGGAGGTAAGTCTAAAGAAAGAATTACACTAGCGATTTCTACAGAATCTAAAATTGAAATGGGTTTTCCAACAAATTCACCTGCATACTCATGCAAGTTTAGAATTTCGCTCACATTTCTGTCAATCAAATGGTTTCTGAATAAAACCAATTCGATGGATTTGTCATACCATAAGTCGCTAATAATTTTGATTAATTCTACTCCAGACCGTCTTCTGTCGGCTTGTAACGTAACTTCTTTTTCGTATAATTGTGTTGTACTCATATGGGTTTTTTGTAAAAAAATAAAGTTGTGTTTTTTAAATTTTTTGCAAAAGTACCCTATTTCAATCGATTTCGTAAACTGTTTTGCAATTTTTTTTCATAAAAAAAAAGCCATCATGCTTTGGAGCGTGATGGCTATTGGATTTCTGTTATGTAGTGTTAAATAATTATTCTGAAAATTTCTCCATTTCGGTTAATCATTTCAATTCGGATGCTTTGTTGCTCCTCTTTGTTTTTCATAATTTTTGAAACAGTTTCAACATTCGTAGCTTTTACATTGTCGATACTCAAAATGATATTACCTTGTAATTCATCGGCATATTGTAGGTAACGTTCGTTGGTAATGGCTTTGATTTTTACACCATAATCAATTTTGAATTTCTTTTTGTCGGCAGCATCAATATTTTCTACCTCGATTCCTTTGAATTCAGAACTAAAATATTCGTTTTTACTCAACGTTACTGTAGTTGATTTGTTTTTTCCTTCACGAATATAGTTTACTACTACTTTATCATTTGGGCGTTTGGTATTAATGTATCCTGATAAGTCTGCAAAAGTGGCTATGTTTTGGTTGTCAATTTTTACAATGATATCACCTTTTTGCAAACCAGCTTTTTCAGCTCCAGAGTTTTTACTCACTTTATTAATGTAAAAACCTTGAGTTTCATTTACACCCAAATCTTTTGAAGTTTTACTGTTCAATTCGCCACCTTCAACGCCAAGAATGCCTCGTTGTACGTTTCCAAATTCCATTAAATCTTCAATGATTTTTCTAGCATTATTAGAAGGTACAGCAAAAGAATAACCTGTATAACTTCCAGTTGGAGAGGAAATCATCGTATTGATTCCGATTAATTCTCCTCTTGCATTTACCAACGCACCACCAGAATTTCCTGGGTTTACAGCGGCATCGGTTTGAATAAACGACTGTATGCCTCTTGCGTCTAAGTTTCTAGCTTTGGCAGAAACAATCCCTGCCGTTACTGTTGAGTTTAAGTTGTAAGGATTACCAACAGCCAAAACCCATTCACCTACTTTTACGTTATCAGAGTTAGCAAAAACCGTGTAAGGCAATTTTTCATCGGCAGTGATTTTCAACAGAGCGATATCCATTTTAGAATCGGTTCCGATTAATTTGGCTGCATAGGTTTTTTTATTGTTCAGTGTGATTTCGATTTCTGAAGCGTCTTTGATTACGTGATTATTCGTTACGATATAGCCATCTTCAGAGATGATTACTCCTGAACCTGTTCCTACTTGTTCTTGTAATTGTCCGCCTCCGTACCCATAAAAGAATTCCATAATAGGATTACTTACGGTTCTTCGCGATACATTTTTTACGTGAACTACTGAGTGAACGGCTTTGTCAGCTGCTTCAGTAAAATCGACTGCTTCTGCTGAGAGACCTACATTTCTTCCGTAATTTTCTGATGCGACTGTTACAATGCCTTTTTTGTCATTAGAAAAATACCCATTGCCCTCAAATAAAAGCTTGTAAGCTCCCAAAGTGGTAGCACCACTAAGTAACGATACCAAAAATAAGGATGAAAATTTTTTCATAATACAATTTAGTTTTATTAGTTATTTGGTCACAAATTTAATAGATGTCTTTTTGCTAAAAAAGTAGTTTAACGCACTTTAACAGTGTTTAACTTTTCATTATTAATCGTACTTTTGTGCATTAAAATTACTAAAAAATGCTACTAGATTTTTATAAGTACCAAGGAACAGGAAACGATTTTGTGATGATTGATAATCGCTCTCTTTTTTTTCCAAAAGAGGATGTTGCGCTAATTGAGCGTTTATGCGATAGACGATTTGGAATTGGTGCGGATGGTTTGATTTTACTCGAAAATGATAGCGATACGGATTTTCGTATGGTTTACTATAATTCTGATGGGAATGAAAGTTCGATGTGCGGAAACGGAGGCCGTTGTTTAGTGGCTTTTGCAAAACAATTGAACGTTATAGATAATGCCACAACTTTTATCGCTACCGATGGGCTACATCATGCTACTGTTGCTGAAGATGGATTGGTTTCTTTGCAGATGATAGATGTAAATGAATTAAAAATCACTCCAGAATTTTCTTTTTTGAATACTGGTTCACCACATCATGTGCAAATTGTAGATGACCTTGAACATTATAATGTAAAGGAAAATGGTGCCGCAATTCGTTACAGTGATTTGTATGGCAAGGCGGGTAGTAATGTTAATTTTGTTTCACAAATAAATGAAGATACTTTTGCAGTTCGTACCTACGAGCGTGGTGTAGAAGACGAAACATTGGCTTGTGGGACAGGTGTTACAGCAGTTGCAATCGCGATGAATGCTACGGGAGTTACCTCTGCAAATGCTATTCATTTAAATGTAGAAGGAGGGAAGCTAGAAGTTTCCTTTAATCAAGTAGGAAGTCAGTATACGAATGTATTCTTGAAAGGACCTGCTAAATTCGTCTTTAAAGGTCAAATCGAAATCTAATTATTCTAACATCTTGATGAATACTTTAAAAGGAAACACGATTTATTTACGAGCTTTAGAACCTAATGACTTGGAGTTTGTGTATGCTATGGAAAACGACCAAAGCATCTGGGAAGTGAGCAACACCCAAACGCCTTACAGTCGATTCTTGGTCAAGCAGTATTTAGAAAATGCTCATCAAGACATCTACGAAGCCAAACAATTGCGGTTAGCAATATGTAAAGACCAAGATTTTCCAGCTGTTGGACTCATTGATTTGTTTGAATTTGACCCCAAAAATAATAGAGCAGGAATTGGAATCGTTATTCAGTCAGCAGGGAATAGAAATCAGCAAATAGGTTCTGAAGCTTTAGAACTTTTGATTCGGTATTCTTTTTATGACTTGAATTTACATCAGCTTTATGCAAATATAAGCGTTGAAAACACCGCTAGTATTGCTCTTTTTGCTAAATTTGGCTTCGAAAAAATTGGAACAAAAAAAGATTGGATTTTAGTAAATGGTTCCTACAAAGACGAGGCTATCTTTCAGTTAATTAATCATAAATTTTAAAATTTTATATTTTGAACGTAAAAAAAATCATTTCAATAGGAGCTGTAGTAGTTGCCGCTGTGTTATTAGTGTACGGTTTTGTATTGATTCGTCAAATTTTTAGTGCCAATACTAAATTCAGTGAGGAAAAAGTATATGTTTATGTTCCTACAGGTTCTGATTATGAGGCAGTCAAAAAACTCATTTCACCTTATGTTGAAGACATGCAACGATTTGAATTGGTAGCTGGAAAAACGAGTTATCCAGAAAATGTGAAATCAGGGCGATTTTTACTTAAAAACGGAATGAGTAGTTATGATTTGGTAAAGACGATGCGAATCAATGATCCTGTGAAATTGGCTTTCAACAACCAAGAGCGTTTAGAAAACTTAGCAGGTCGTGTGGGCTCACAAATCGAACCAGATAGTTTGTCTTTATTGACTACGTTCAAAGATTCTACTTTTCTTAAAGAAAACGGTTTTACAGAGGATAATGTTTTTGTAATGTTTATTGCCAATACTTATGAAGTATATTGGAATATTACAGCCGAAAAGTTCCGTGATAAAATGATCAAAGAATACCGTACTTTTTGGAATGAAAAAAGAACCCAACAAGCGGCTCAACAAGGTTTAACTCCTGTTACAGCAACGATTTTAGCTTCTATTGTTCATAAAGAATCGATTAAAAAAGACGAAAGACCTCGTATCGCAGGAGTCTATTTGAACCGAATGAAACAAGGAATGCCTTTGCAAGCAGATCCTACTGTGATTTTTGCTTTAAAAAAGAAAAGCAATGATTTTAATCAAGTAATTAAGCGCGTGTTTTACAACGATTTGTTTTTAAACTCGCCTTACAATACCTATAAAAATATAGGTTTACCTCCAGGTCCAATTGCTATGCCTGATATCACAGCACTTGAAGCGGTTTTGGCACCTGAAAAACACAATTACCTTTATTTTTGTGCTAGTGTAGATCGTTTTGGTTACCATGAGTTTGCTGCTACCTTGCCAGAACATAATATTAATGCCAAAAAGTATTCAGATTGGATCAACAATCAAGGTGTGAAACGATAATTATCTCCTTTCGAAATATTATGTTTCGATTGCTACTTTTTTTTTGGAGCACTTTTGGGCTTTTTGCACAAGAGGCTCCAAAGTCTTTTTTTACCCCATCCGATTCTTTAAATATTCAAAGAAGAAACGCTGTTGTCATTACCGAAACGGTTTTGGGAGGTGCTACTTTGGTAGGACTGAATCAACTCTGGTACGCGGATTATCCTAAATCAAATTTTCATTTTATTAATGACAATGCCGAGTGGTTGCAGATGGACAAAATAGGACATTTGTATTCTGCTTATCATTTGGGACGTTTTGGTGCCGAAGCTTTACATTGGAGTGGCGTTCGAAAACAAGATCAGCTGATTTATGGTGCTACTTTAGGTTTTGCTTTTTTGTCTATAGTTGAAGTGATGGATGGCTATTCTGCTGAATGGGGAGCTTCATCTGGAGATATTATAGCCAATGCACTTGGCACTGGACTTTATGTTTCGCAAGAGTTGCTTTGGAAGGAACAACGAATTACCCCAAAGTTTTCTTTTCACACGACTTCATTTGCAGCACAAAATCCCAATAAATTAGGGAGTACTTTTTCAGAGCAGTTATTGAAAGATTACAATGGACAAACCTATTGGTTATCGGCGAATATGCATTCTTTTTTCAAAGGATCTAAAATTCCAAAATGGTTGAACCTAGCATTTGGATACGGGGCGGACGGGATGCTCTCAGGAATTGATCCAAACGATCAACGATACAGACAGTTTTATCTTAGTTTTGATGTTGATTTAACGAAAATTACTACTAAAAATTCTTTTTTAAAGACCCTTTTTTCGGTTTTTAACACCATAAAAGTACCTGCTCCAACTTTGTCATATAGCACTCACACTGGCTTTAAGGCACACTCCTTGTACTTTTAATAATTTTTAACTTACTGTTTTTCAGTCTCCTTTTTTAAAGTGGTATCTTTGCGTGTAGAAATTTCACAAGGTGACAGCGCGTGAAGAAAAACAATTTATGATAAAGAAATGGTATTTTTTCTTGAGTTTAATGGGTATTGTTACCTTTTTGAGCTTAGGTTTTAAAAACGAAAAAAAGAGCCTCAGTCCAGTGGTTCAACCTGTAGAAAAGGAAACTACAATTTCAGCTTTTCCTTCCAACGAAACGTCTATTGCAGACATTCCCTTTACCAAGAATTTATTTGTAGGCTTCAAAGAAGCTATTGCTCACAAAGAATCTAGAGGTAAATATCAAAAAGTAAATTCTTTTGGTTACTTAGGGAAATATCAATTTGGTGTGCAAACACTTCGAGCGATTGGTGTACAAAATCATCATCATTTTTTAAACAATCCAGCATTACAAGAAAAAGCCTTTATTGCGCTTTTGTCCAAAAACAAATCCTTGTTGCAATCGGTTATCGAGAAACACGAAGGAACCGTAATTGATGGAATTTTGATTACCGAGTCTGGTATTTTGGCCGCGGCACATTTGGCAGGAGCCGGAACAGTAAAGAAATTTTTCAGACACAACGGCAAAAGGTATTTCCGTGATGCTTATGGAACTTCATTACGAAGTTATTTAAAAGCTTTTGGAGGCTATGACACCTCGGTTATTGTTGCTAACAGTAACGCAACGGTACATTCGATTTAAGTTTAAAAGAAAAAACAAGAGAACCAGCTTTATTGCTGGTTTTTTTATGATTCACACAGTAAAATCAGATTTCATAACTAAAAACTTGCGCTTTAGAGCATCTTAGATTATGATGCTTTATGCATTTGTTATATTTGA
>JAGOFG010000074.1 GCA_017997335.1 Flavobacterium sp.
CCTTTTTTAATTTTATGAATGTTAGAAGGTGTCATTTTTGATTTTAATTTTTTAGCTAAAACAATTTTAATACAATCAATTAACAAATAAGAAAGGATAACTGATGTAAAAAAAGTGAGCATTCTAGAAGTTTGCATATCCATTTTTGGACCAACAGAAATGATAACGGCTAACCAAAAACCCAACACACCAATATTGATAATATTCAGGAAAAAGCCTTTCATAAATAAACTTCCGTAGTTCTTCTTTAGGATTTCATCTTGTAAAATTTCTTCTGGAGATTTCTCGGTATTTCGCAATTTGATAAAAGAAATTATTCCATAAGCCAACATCACAATTCCACCAAAAATAAATAAGGAAGGTTCATCTTTAAGACTAGTTATTAAACGATAACTTCCTAAATAAGCGATAGAAATAAAGACAATATCACCAAAAATAACACCTAAATCAAATACCATTGCGGCTCTAAATCCTTTACTAATACTAGTTTCTAGTAAAATAAAGAATACTGGGCCAATCATAAAACTTAAAAAAATTCCCCAAGGAATTCCAGCTAAAATATCATTTATCATTATAAATTTTAAAATGTTTATGTCGTGAATAATAAAACTAGTGCTAACGACTAATCACTAAGTACTGTTCACAAGGAACTACTTTTCAATTATAGTTCCACCAAGTATGGTTTCTTGATTGATTTGTTTGGGTTTTCCATAAATGTAAATAGAGCCTCCAGCCTTCACTTTTGCATCCACTAAGGTTGTAGCGTGTATTTCGGCTTTTCCTCCCGCAGAAACGTTAACAGTAGTTTGTGAACTGATTAAATCTTTGGCTTCTAAAACACCACCAGAAGCAATCGTAATGGTTTGACTGTTGGTTTTTCCTGTCAAATCTAAAATACCTCCAGAAACTGCTCTAATCGTTGCTTTTTCGGTATCAAACTCTACTTTTATCTGTGCTCCTTCTTTTGCATTAACTGATAAAACGGTTTGTTTGAATGGCAAATCGCTAGACACATAACTGCCTTCGCTAGCATCAATACTTTCAATTCTCTTGAAATACAATTGTATTTTGATGTCATTCCCAGCTAATAATTTTGGGAAAGGCATGCGCAATTTTACTTCACCATTTTTATTAATCACTTCAACTTCTTCTGCTCTAGTTCCGGTTATGCTTACTTTATTCTCATTAGAAGGCACTAATTTAACAGTAAGCTTATCGAATACTTTGACGCTATCAAAATCACCTAAATTCTTAGTTACTTGCGCTTGTAAATAACTCGTTAAAAACAAGGCAACTACCACTACTATCTTCTTCATAACTTACTTTTTTTTAATTATTTCTTCTGATAAAATTAAAATCCAATTGTTTTTTAACCAAATCAGCGTTCTTAACTTTTACATAAATTTCGTCTCCTAATTGCAATAAATCATGCGAAGTAGCTCCTACCAAGGCATATTGTTTCTCGTCAAAAGTATAATAATCTTCTTTAATATCGCGAATTCTTACCATTCCTTCGCATTTATTTTCGATGATTTCAACATAAATTCCCCATTCCGTTACTCCTGAAATTACACCCAAAAATTCTTGCTCTTCATGATTTTGCATGTATTTAACCTGCATGTATTTGATAGAATCACGTTCTGCATTGGTGGCTAAACCTTCCATAGTCGAAGAATGCAAACATTTAGTTTCATAGGTTTCTTCATCTACAGATTTTCCACCATCAAGATAAAACTGTAACAATCTGTGCACCATTACATCTGGATACCTACGAATGGGTGATGTAAAATGAGAATAATAATCAAAAGCTAATCCATAATGACCAATATTATCCGTTGAATATTTGGCTTTACTCATGGAACGAATGGCTAAAGTATCAATCAAATTTTGTTCTTTTTTACCACTCACCTCTTCCATCAAAGCATTCAATGATTTAGAGATATCGCCTTTGTTTCTAAAGTCAATTTTGTAACCAAATTTAGCAATCACATTTTGCATAGCGATTAGCTTATCTTCATTGGGTTCATCGTGAATTCTGTAAATAAACGTTTTCTTTTGTTTCCCAATATATTCAGCTACTTTTCTGTTGGCCAAAAGCATGAATTCTTCAATCAAATGATTGGCATCTTTGGCTATTTTGAAGTACACGCCTTCAGGTTCTCCTTCTTGGTCTAAATTGAATTTTACTTCGACTTTATCAAAAGAAATAGCCCCTTCATTCATTCTATTTCTTCTTAAAATTTTGGCTAACTCATCCATTTTGAGTGTAGCTTCAACAATTTCGTCGGCAACAACATAACTACTTCCTGTGATAGAAGTTTCTATTGGAATGGTATTGTCTTTGGTTTCAATGATGTATTGTGCTTCTTCATACGCAAATCGTTGGTCTGAAAAAATAACCGTTCTTCCAAACCATTGGTTGATTACTTTGGCTTTGGCATCCAATTCAAAAATAGCCGAAAACGTATATTTCTCTTCTTGAGGACGCAACGAACAAGCAAAATTTGATAAAACCTCAGGTAACATTGGCACTACCCTATCTACCAAATATACTGAAGTGGCTCTTTGATAGGCTTCATCATCAAGTATGGTTCCTTCTTCTAAATAATACGAAACATCAGCAATATGAACCCCAATTTCGAAATTACCATTGTCTAATTTTTTGAAAGACAAGGCATCATCAAAATCTTTGGCATCTTTTGGGTCTATGGTAAAAGTGAGCGTATCTCGCATATCGCGACGTTTCGCAATTTCACTTTCTTGAATCGTAGTATCAATTTTTTGAGCAAAGGTTTCAACTTCTATTGGAAACTCAGAAGGCAAACCATATTCTGCCAAAATAGCGTGAATTTCTGTATCGTGTTCTCCAGGTTTTCCTAATACTTTTTCTACTCTACCAAAAGGACTATCGGCTCTTTTAGGCCAATCTTCGATATGAACCAGAACGACATCTCCTTGCTCTGCCTCCCCTATTTTATCTTTTGGAATAAAAATATCAGTATACATTTTTGGATTGGCGGTCGATACAAAAGCAAAATTCTTTTGAATATCAATTACACCTACAAAATCAGTTTTGGCTCTTTCTACTACTTCAATTACTTCGCCTTCAGGACGTTTTCCTTTTCTTCTATTATAAACATAGACTTTTACTTTGTCTTTGTCTAAAGCACGATTCAAATTATTGGTTGGAATGAAAACGTCTTCTTCAAAATCAGGACAAATGAAATAAGCGGTCTTACGCCCCGTCATATCGATGGTTCCTTCGTAATAATCTTGGCTTATGGCTTTAACAAGATACTTTCCTGGTTCGGTTTCAATTATTTTTTTGGCAGCAGCCAAAAGTTTCAAATCTTTGATAATTTGATTTCTACTTTGAGTATCATCTAATTCAAGCGTAGCTCCTATTTGTTTGTAGTTAAACCCTTTGTTAGGGTTTTGAGCCAATATTTTTAAAATTTTATCACTAAAATCTTTCTCTTTCTTGATTGGCTTTCTTAATCTTTTACGCATATATCTTTTCTAATAAAGTCTAAAATTACAAAATAGTTAACGGTAAACAGTGAATGTGCTTTAGTTTTAAATAAAATATAACTTTAAATATTTTTTTTATCTTTATAAAAACAACCTCATGGAAGATTTTAAAACTATAGCAGTCTTTACTTATCCACATGAAATAGTGGTTTTAAAACACATTTTAGAGCTAGAAAAAATTCCTTTTTTCTTTGAAAACGAAATCACTCTCTCGGTAGCTCCTTTTTACACCAATGCGCTGGGCGGAATCAAACTCAAAGTACATCCTAACGATTTCGAAACTGTTCAAACCATTTTAGACAATCTCAATAACCATTTGAAAATTGTCTAACAGCTCCTACCCTACTTTTTCAAAATTCAAAGTTGTCAACATTCATTAAAATAATAAAAAAGAAAATTTAAAATTTAAATATTTTTTGATGGTTATTATAGCGTGTTAATAATGGCAATAATTTTTTTAGAAAATGTTTAAATATGGAGTTTTTCTTTTTTATTTGGAGTTATTAACACTGTTTTTAATACTTAAAAGGTTTATTTTTAGCTCTTTTTTATTTTTAATTAACAACGGTTAATAACCAAAATTGAATTCAAAATGTAAATAAGTAATTTCAAAAAACTTGTTAATAAACTATGACTAGCTATTGATAAGTATTCTAAAAATTAGCCAAACTTTTTTTGTTTTATTCATTCCTATTTTGGATTACATTTTTTTTAAATACTACCTAAAAAAACTTCTAATTTTCTTTCCGAACTTATTAACATTTAGTGTTAATTTAAAGTTAACTGAATATCAAGTATTTACGTTTTGCTATTAACACTGCAAAAAATTAACATTTTAATTAAAGTAAATGACTTGATTTTTAGTATTTTATAGAAATATAAAAATTGTTGAAAATAGCTAAAATACTCGTAGTATGTGAGTTAAATGTACGCTGCATTTTTTGTGATTTTTAGCAAAATAAGTACTTAATGTAAGCCGTTGCAAAAGTAAAATTTATCATCAAAACTCAATTAGATTGGTTAAATTTGCAAACTCACAACTTAATACATTGATAAATGAAAATTTCTATCGGAAACGATCACGCAGGACCAGATTATAAAAAAGCAATTGTTCACTATTTAGAATCTTTAGGGCACGAAGTAACTAATTACGGAACAGATTCAGAAGACTCAGTAGATTACCCAGATTTTGGACATCCTGTTGCCAATGACGTAGAACAAGGTAAAGCCGATTTTGGAATTGTGATTTGTGGTAGTGGAAATGGAATTGCAATGACGGTAAACAAACACGCTGGTGTAAGAGCTGGTCTTTGTTGGACCAAAGAAATTGCTTATTTAACACGTTTACATAACGATGCTAATGTTCTTAGTATTCCAGCACGTTACACTTCTATTCAACAAGCTGTTGAGATTGTAGCAACCTTTTTAACTACTGATTTTGAAGGTGGAAGACATCAAAATAGAGTGAATAAAATTGCTTGTCAATAAAAAAAATTTCGAGGTGCTTCGCACCATTTATTATAAAAAAGCCGCTTTGAAAATAATCAAAGCGGCTTTTTTTAGTTTTTCAATTTTTCAAAAATTGACTTCAAGTTTGTATTTTGTTCGTAAGTATACTTTTTCGAGTCGATTAATGTTTTAATAGTTTCAATTCTATCTTTTGTAATTGGATGTGTACTCAAAAATTCTGGGACTTCTAAACTGTGTTCTTCTTGTAAACGTTTGAACAAAGTCACCATACCTTTAGGATTAACATTATTCTTGGTCACAATTGCAAAACCATCTTCATCTGCTTCTCGTTCAAATTCCCTTGAAAAAGATAAGGACTGTAAAGTATTCACATTGTCTCCTAATACTGCCATAACCCCATTTACATCGCCCAAAACCGTCGAAATGAATATATAGCCAGATAGATTTCTACAAAGCATTTTCATAGAATGACGATTGTTTACGTGTGCCGCTTCATGACCTATTAAACCAACTAACTCATCATAACTTTTCATTTCATTTAAAATACCAGTGTATACCACAATTGTTCCATCAGGTAATGCATAGGCATTCATGATTTCTGAGTCGATTACATTAAATTTCAATCTTTTTTTGTTATTCAATTGTAATTCAGCTGCAAAATCATTGAGGAGTTTCGATTTCAAAGTATCTTTTGTTCCTAAAATAGAGTTTTCATCTATAAACGTTCCACCTAAAGCGTCATCATAACTTTCAGGTATTAATACTACAGATTTCTCTCCAACCCATGGTAAAATATAGATATAAGATAAGCCAATGGTTGCTAAAAGAAAAAGCGCTAATAAAACATGAAATTGTAATGGCTTTTGTACAAGCGTTTGATACCAATTTAGTTGACCCGAATCTTTTCTGTACTTATTAATGGTTGTTATTAAAGCAACATCTGTTATTTTAATACTTTGAATAGGGTCTTGACCGTGTTGTAAAAACAGAACATTACTTCTATTCTCAAAAACGATATCACTCATTAACCAAGTAAAGGACTCTAGAGGTTTAGGATACGATTCCAATTCTTCATTGTCAACAATTTTATTTTCTATTTCGAATGTAAATTGTCCAGTATTGGAATCAAACCATAACTGAATATTTTTGGGAACAGATGATTGTCCGTCGTAAAAAACACTTTTAGAAGCTGTAGTCATTTTTTAAATAATAAATCCTAAATCTAAGAAGTCACTAATGTCCTCGCCTGTTGCATCTTTGAAGTTTTCCTCTGTTTGCGTAAGACTGTCCAAATCGATATTTCCTTCAATTTCAATATGTTCGAAAATATATTTCATTGTTCTTGTAGCTACCCAAGCATATCCAAGTCCTAAAGTAAAAATCAAAATCAAAAGGTTTGTTATTCCTAATGTTAAGAAATCGCCACCAGTAGCCGTAGAGGTCAACTGTAATTCTTTGTCGTCTTTGTGTAAACTTAAATTGGAAACATAGTAATCAAATAAGTCTTTTTGCCACCAAAACATATAGATACCAAAAGTTATTATAGTCAAAAAGTAACCTTTTATGTATAAAAAGAAATAATCTGTTCCGTCTCCGCTATAATTAAATTCAGCATCTCCAAAACGAACATTTCCAAGAACATATCTTCTCATATTAATCGACATCCAAAAGCTATAAAAACCTAAGGTAACGATAGTTAAAAGAATCCATTTGAAGAAATTTAAAGTAAATTCTTTACGATCGCCTCTATAACCAAATCGAATCCCTCTCCAAGAAGTTCTAGACATTCTATAACGGTAAGAACCATGAATAGCCAATGGTAAAAGTGCCAAAAAGCCTAAGTAAAAAAGGATTAGACCCACTGCAGGAATTTCTAAGTAAATAAATAAAAATAACAACCCATAAAGTGTTCCGAAGATAAGTAGGGCTTTGATAAAACCTTTAAACATTTCTTTTCCTGTACCATGAAACGCGAATGAGTCACCATTAAGATGCGTTTCTCCATACAGATAATTAAGTTGTTTGGCTTTGGCCCAAGGGTAATAAAGACCTAGTGTAATCAATGTTAATAGCCAGTTAACAATAATGATGCTAAAAAAATCGCCACCTTTTCCGGTATAAGACAATTGGTACTCAAGTTTTTTGGTAGTTGTTTCTTCCATTTTGGATTTGTTATTTTTCTTGTTAAGAAATACGATTGGCTAAATATATTATTTTTTTATTTAATAGTAGTATCAATTTTTCTTATCGAGTTATCAATCATAAAAATGTTAAGAAGAGCAACAAAAACTTTTTAATGTGATACCTTTGCAGTTAATTTAGACAAAATCAATATAAGATTGATTTATCATCAATTTATAGTGATATCACAGCAAGAAATTTTAATTAAAATAAAAAAACAAACACATGATAAAAGTTTCTGATACAGCCAAAAAGAAAATCATCGATTTAATGCAAGAAGATGGTTTTGATGCTGCCAGCGACTACGTGAGAGTAGGCGTAAAAAGCGGAGGGTGCTCAGGTTTGTCTTATGATTTAAAATTTGACAAGTCCAAAGGCGAGGACGACAAGATATTTGTTGACAATGATATTACAATTGCAGTAGAAAAAAAATCTTTTCTTTATTTGGCGGGAACAATTTTAGAGTTTTCAGGCGGATTAAATGGTAAAGGTTTTGTTTTCAATAATCCAAATGCGCAAAGAACTTGTGGCTGTGGAGAGTCATTTTCACTTTAGTCTAACGTTTAAAGCCAAAATGTAGGAAGACTATAAACTGACTTTAAGACCTTAGATTTTTAAATTTTTATTACAAAAAAATGAGTAAATACACTGAAGACGATTTAAAAATCGAATTAGAAAATAAAGAATACGAATACGGATTTTATACTAATTTGGATGCTGAAACTTTTCCAATTGGTTTAAATGAAGAAATTGTTCGCGCCATTTCTAAAAAGAAAGAAGAACCAGAGTGGATGACGGATTGGCGTATTGAAGCTTTTCGTGCTTGGCAAGAAATGATTGAACCAGAATGGGCGAATGTGCATTATGAAAAGCCAGATTTTCAAGCCATTTCCTATTATTCAGCACCAAAAGCAGTAGATCCAAACAAAACATTAGATGACGTTGATCCTGAACTTTTAGAAATGTATAAAAAATTAGGCATTTCTGTAGATGAACAGAAAATGATGAACAATGTGGCTATGGATATCGTAGTAGATTCAGTATCAGTAGCTACAACGTTTAAGAAAACATTAGGTGAAAAAGGAATTATCTTTTGTTCTATTTCTGAAGCTATTAAAGAACATCCAGAATTAGTTCGTAAGTATTTAGGAACAGTTGTGCCACAAAAAGATAATTTTTATGCTGCTTTAAACTCGGCGGTTTTCTCAGATGGTTCTTTTTGTTATATACCAAAAGGAGTACATTGTCCGATGGAATTATCTACGTATTTCCGAATTAACCAAGCTGGAACAGGACAATTTGAGCGCACCTTGGTCATTGCTGATCAAGGGAGTTATGTTTCTTATCTAGAAGGTTGTACGGCTCCAAGTCGTGACGAGAATCAATTGCACGCGGCTGTTGTGGAATTGATTGCTTTGGATAATGCT
Source organism: Flavobacterium sp. (assembly GCA_017997335.1). GTDB lineage: Bacteria > Bacteroidota > Bacteroidia > Flavobacteriales > Flavobacteriaceae > Flavobacterium. Next base: position 8,610 of record JAGOFG010000074.1, read on the forward strand.
GAAATTAAATATTCAACCGTACAAAACTGGTTCCCAGGAAATAAAGAAGGAAAAGGCGGGGTATATAATTTTGTAACCAAAAGAGGATTATGCGAAACCAATGCTAAAATATCTTGGACACAAGTAGAAACAGGATCAGCTGTAACTTGGAAATATCCATCTTGTGTATTAAAAGGAGATAATTCAGTAGGAGAATTTTATTCTATTGCAGTAACGAATAATTTCCAACAAGCCGATACAGGAACCAAGATGATTCATTTGGGAAAAAACACCAAATCGACTATCATTTCCAAAGGAATTTCGGCAGGTAAATCACAAAACAGCTATAGAGGTTTAGTACAAATTAGCCCAAGAGCCGAAAATGCTCGTAACTTTTCGCAATGCGATTCTTTATTAATGGGTAATAATTGTGGTGCTCATACTTTTCCGTACATCGAAAGTAAAAATCCAACAGCAAAAATTGAACACGAGGCTACAACAAGTAAAATTGGAGAAGATCAAGTGTTTTATTGTAACCAAAGAGGTATTCCAACCGAAAAAGCAATTGCTTTGATTGTAAACGGATTTAGTAAAGACGTTTTGAATAAATTACCGATGGAGTTTGCTGTGGAAGCCCAAAAATTATTAGAAATTTCGTTAGAAGGATCAGTAGGTTAAAATATATATATAGTATTAAAAACACATTCGAAAAATGTTATCAATAAAAAATTTACACGCCTCGATAGGCGACAAAGAAATATTAAAAGGAATCAACCTTGAGGTAAAAGCTGGCGAAGTACATGCGATTATGGGACCTAACGGTGCTGGAAAAAGTACACTTTCGGCCATTATTGCTGGAAATGAAAACTACGAAGTAACAGAGGGTGAAATTATCTTAGACAACGAAGATATTGCAGAATTAGGTCCAGAAGAAAGAGCACACAAAGGGGTGTTTCTTTCGTTTCAATACCCAGTGGAGATTCCTGGAGTTTCTGTAACCAATTTTATGCGTACGGCTATCAACGAAACGCGTAAAGCGAATGGTAAAGAAGAAATGCCAGCCAACGAAATGTTGAAGGTGATTCGCGAAAAATCAGAATTGTTAGAAATTGACCGTAAGTTTTTATCTCGTTCGCTTAACGAAGGTTTTTCTGGAGGAGAAAAAAAACGTAATGAGATTTTTCAAATGGCGATGTTAGAGCCAAAATTAGCTATTCTAGACGAAACAGATTCTGGTTTGGATATTGATGCGCTTAGAATTGTAGCGAATGGCGTAAACAAGCTAAAAAGCGATAAAAACGCTATCGTTGTGATTACGCATTACCAACGTTTATTAGATTATATCGTTCCTGACTTTGTACACGTTTTATACAATGGTAAAATTGTAAAATCCGGCACCAAAGAATTGGCCTATGAGCTAGAAGAAAAAGGATACGATTGGATCAAACAAGAACAAGAAGCGTAAAAATGTTTGTAGTTTATCGTTTGTTGTTGCCTTGAGAAACAATAAACCTAAAACCATAAACCATAAACAGTAAAACTATGTTAAGAGAAAAATTAGTATCGTCCTTTATGGCTTTTGAAGAAAAGATTGATGTCCAAACGGATCTTCATGATATTCGTACTGCTGCAATAAAGAACTTTGAAAATAAAGGTTTTCCAACCAAAAAAGAGGAAGCTTGGAAATATACATCCTTAAATGCTATTCTAAAAAATGATTTCAGCGTTTTTCCAAATACCGAAAATACGATTGAATATAGAGATGTAAAAAAATATTTTTTACACGAAATAGATAGCTATAAAGTGGTTTTTGTAGACGGAGTTTTTAGCTCGAATTTGTCCTCAACTACCCATGACGGAATTGATGTTTGTTTGATGTCATCGGCATTAAACAAGCCTAAATATAAAATGGTTATTGATACCTATTTTAATCAAATTGCAAGTAAAGACGAGTCATTGACTTCTTTAAATACGGCATTTGCTAATGAAGGTGCTTATATCAACATTCCAAAAAGTAAAGTAGCGGATAAGCCTATCGAAATCATGTATTTTTCTACGGGTTCTGAAAAAGCTTTGTTGGTTCAGCCACGTAATTTGGTGATTGTAGGCGAGAATTCGCATGTGCAAATCATTGAAAGACACCAATGTTTGAATGATAATGCGGTATTGACCAATTCAGTTACCGAAATTTTTGCTGCAAAACGCGCTATTGTGGATTACTATAAAATTCAAAATGATGCTGCCGAAGCGAACTTAATTGATAATACCTACGTTTCTCAAAAACAAGAAAGTCATGTTTCTGTACAAACCTTTTCTTTTGGAGGTAATTTGACTAGAAACAATTTGAACTTTTATCATTTTGGCGAACGTCTTACCAGTACGCTAAACGGAATTACGATAATAGGAGAGAAGCAACACGTTGACCACTATACCTTAGTACACCACGCAGCTCCAAACTGTGAAAGTTTTCAAGATTACAAGGGAATATTTTCAGATAGAGCTACAGGTGTTTTTAACGGGAAAGTTTACGTAGAAAAAGAGGCTCAGAAAACCAATGCTTTCCAAAAGAGTAACAATATTTTGTTGAGTGACAAAGCGACAATTAATGCGAAACCACAGTTAGAAATTTTTGCTGACGATGTAAAATGTTCTCACGGTTGTACGGTTGGTCAATTAGACGAAACGGCTTTGTTTTATATGCAACAACGAGGAATTCCAAAGAAAGAAGCCAAAGCATTATTGATGTACGCTTTCTCAAATGCAGTAATCGAAAACATCAAAATACCGGAACTTAAAAAACGAATTACCGTTATTATAGCTGATAAATTAGGCGTGAAACTAGGGTTTGATTTGTAAATCTAAATCTTAAGAAAGATATCTTTTAAACCTCTCAAAAAGGACAAAGTTTAACCTTAAACTTTGTCCTTTTTTTCATTCTTGAACATAGGTTTTCATTTAAAAATTATTTTTTTGTAATATTATGAACTTAAACCATTCATAATAAATATTTTATAAAAAAGTAATCGATGATTGCCACAAGCAGCCACAATTGACGAAGTGATACAATTGCTTCAAGAAATTATTCAACAATCCATTACATAAAAATCGACCAAAGGGTATTTTGCAGTACTTTATCTCAAAGTCACACAAAAAGTAAAAGAAGGAATTCAAAACGGAACCTTCGAAAACGGGCCGAGAATGGAAAAATTGGATGTAATTTTTGCCAATCGATACATCAAAGCGTATTATCAATACCAAACACAGCAACCTACATCAAAATCTTGGGAAGCAGCTTTTGTAGAAGCAGATAATTATTGGATTATTGTATTGCAGCATTTATTACTCGGAATGAACGCACACATCAACCTTGATTTAGGAATTGCAGCGGCTCAAATAAGCCCAAAAGACGAAATCCATAGTTTGCAAAATGATTTCAATACAATCAACACTATTTTATCTTCTTTGGTGGCCGATGTTGAGAAGGATTTGACCGAAGTTTGGCCAATTTTAAAGTGGATTCTAGAAAAAACAAAATCCATAGACACTTTTCTTATCGATTTTAGTATGCAAAAAGCCCGTGAAGGCGCATGGAAATATGCTCTTGAATTAGCTCCTCTTGA
>JAGOFG010000222.1 GCA_017997335.1 Flavobacterium sp.
TATATTTGTATCTAAATTTAAAAATTTGCAGGCTATGGATTTTTTAGAAAGAAGCATAGATGTATTGTTTGCTAAAAGAGTATTACCCAACAAAGTACTTATTTTATTGGGCGCAAGGCGTGTAGGTAAAACAGCGTTTATCAAAAATTATCTTTCACAGCTCCCAAAACAAGAATATTTACAATTGAACGGCGAAGATATTCAGGATGCAAATTTGTTAAAAGAGCGTTCCGTAAGCAATTATCGTCGACTTCTAGCAAACACGAAATTATTAGTTATTGACGAAGCGCAAAACATCCCCGACATTGGTTTGATTCTGAAATTAATTGTGGATTCTATTGAGGGTATTAAAATCATTGCCACAGGATCATCGGTTTTTGATTTGTCTAATAAATTAGGAGAACCTTTGGTAGGAAGAAAAAATACGATTTACTTATTTCCACTGGCTCAGATGGAATTTTCCAACTATGAAAATTTCAAGGAAACCACTCAAAAACTGGAAGAACGATTGCTTTTTGGCTCCTATCCTGAACTTGAACAATACCCAGATTGGAACGACAAAATCAACTACTTGAAAGAAATACTCAATTCCTATTTATTGAAGGATATTTTGGTGTATGAAGGTATCAAACATTCTAACAAAATTTTAGAGGTTTTAAAACTGATTGCCTTTCAAGTAGGACAAGAAGTTTCACTGCAAGAATTAGCCAGACAATTAGGTATTTCTAAAAATACGGTAGAAAGTTATTTAGATTTACTTTCCAAGGTGTTTGTTATTTATAAAGTACCTGGTTTTAGCAGAAATTTGCGAAAGGAAATTACCAAATCCAATAGGTGGTATTTTTATGATAATGGAATTCGCAATGCTATTATTTCCAATTTTAATCGATTAGACAATCGCACCGATGTTGGTGCATTATGGGAAAATTATTTGGCTTCGGAACGTATAAAACACCAAAATTATACTCAAAAAGTAGTAACCAATTATTTTTGGCGTACGTATGACCAACAAGAATTAGATTGGTTGGAAGAAGAAAATGGCCAGCTACGAGGCTACGAATTCAAATGGAATGAAAATAGAAAAGCGAAAGTCCCCACGGCTTTTGCAAAAGCCTATCCTGAAGCTAGTTTTGAAGTAATCAACAAACAGAATTATTTAGATTTCATAGTCCAATGAAACAAAACAAATGGCCATAATTTGTAATATAACTATCAACCAAAACTTCAAAAGATAACTAATTTTCCTTGTTTTATGTCGGAACAAAAGCATCGCTAATCCACTACCAACAGTTCCTCCGAAGAACACGAAGGTTAAAAGTGTTGTTTCGGGGATTCTTTGTTTATGACTTTTTGCTTGCTGTTTATCAAAAACAGTCAACAGAAAACCGATGACGTTCAGAATCAAAAAATAATACAATAAAATATCCATTGCGATACATTTACGCTCCAAAGATATTATTTTAGCTGTCCGAAAAATTCAAAAAATGACCAACCTACAATTCATCGCCCAAAAGGTAGCTACCGCAGCCATCAATATTCAAAACACCGTTCAATTATTACAAGAAGATTGTACGATTCCGTTTATTTCGCGTTACCGAAAAGACAAAACAGGCAATCTGGATGAAACACAAATCGAACAAATTGCCAAACTCCAAAAAGAGTACGAGGCCATCCTGAAACGAAAAGAAGCCATCGTAAAATCCATCGAAGAGCAAAACGCTTTGACGCCCGAATTGGATAAAAAAATCCAACAAAGTTTTGACCTACAAGAGTTGGAGGATTTGTATTTGCCGTACAAAAAGAAAAAAAGAACCAAAGCCGATGTTGCTCGTGAAAACGGACTAGAACCTTTGGCCAAAATTATAATGGCACAGAAAAATGACGATGTCGATTTCTTGGCTACACAATACTTGAACGACGCTATTGTCAATGAAGAATCGGCTTTACAAGGCGCCAGAGAAATCATTGCCGAATGGATTAACGAAAATATTTACGTTCGTAAACAATTGCGCCGTTTGTACGAACGCAAAGCGACCATCACCACCAAAGTAGTCAAAACGAAAAAAGACGAAGCCGATGCGCAAAAGTTTTCGCAATATTTCGATTGGTCTGAACCGTTGACCAAAGCGCCTTCGCACCGACTTTTGGCGATGCTACGTGCCGAAAATGAAGGGTTCATCAAGTTCAAAGTAGAGGCTGATATTGACGAGGCCTATGACGTAATCGACGAATTGGTGTTGAAAGGTCAAAGTCCAAGCACCTCACACGTACAATTGGCCATTGAGGATTCTTATAAAAGATTGCTGCAACCTGCCATTGCCAACGAAACCTTGCAAGAAGCCAAAGCCAAAGCCGATGCCAATTCCATTCAGGTTTTCGCGAATAATTTAGGGCAATTGTTATTGGCTCCTCCTTTGGGCGAAAAACGAATTTTAGCCATCGACCCAGGATTTCGTTCGGGTTGTAAAGTGGTTTGTTTGGACGAAAAAGGCGATTTGCTCTACAACGAAACCATCTATCCGCACGCGCCACAAAATGAAACGGCGATGGCCATGAAAAAAATCAAATCGATGGTAAACGCCTATAATATTGATGCCATATCCATTGGGAACGGAACCGCCTCAAGAGAAACCGAATTCTTCATCAAGAAAATCGCTTTTGAAACTCGAGCCACAGGCGAACAGGGCGAAGCCAAACCCGTTCAAGTATTTATTGTTTCAGAGGCAGGAGCTTCGGTGTATTCGGCTTCCAAAATTGCCCGTGAAGAATTCCCAAACTACGACGTAACGGTTCGTGGTTCGGTGTCTATCGGACGTCGCTTGTCGGATCCTTTGGCCGAATTGGTAAAAATCGACCCAAAAGCCATTGGTGTGGGACAATACCAACACGATGTGGACCAAACCAAACTCAAAGAAGAATTGGATGCAACGGTAATTCGTTGCGTGAATTCGGTGGGAATCAACATCAATACCGCTAGCAAACATTTGTTGAGTTATGTGAGTGGTATTGGAGAAAAACTAGCCGAAAATATAGTGACGTATCGTTCTGAAAATGGTCCTTTTGACGATAGAAAACAACTCAAAAAAGTACCGCGTTTGGGAGATAAAGCCTTCCAACAAGGCGCAGCATTTATCCGAATTGCCAATGGCAAAAATCCATTAGACAATTCGGCAGTACATCCCGAAGCTTATGCCATAGTAGAAAAAATGGCCAAAGATTTGAAAACTTCTGTTACTGATTTGATTGCCAACAAAGAAAAAATTGCGCTCATCAAACCCGAAAACTACGTAACGCCCGAAATTGGAATTTTGGGTATCAAAGACATCCTCAAAGAGCTCGAAAAACCAGGATTAGACCCAAGAAAATCGGCTAAAATATTTGAATTCGACCCGAATGTCAAATCCATTAAAGATTTGAAAACAGGGATGATATTACCAGGCATTGTGAACAACATCACCAATTTTGGTTGTTTTGTCGACATCGGAATCAAAGAAAGTGGCTTGGTGCACATTTCCCAACTCAAAGCTGGTTTTGTGAGCGATGTCAACGAAGTGGTTAAATTGCACCAACACGTTGAAGTAAAAGTAACCGAAGTCGATGAAGACCGCAAACGCATACAATTGACGATGGTTATCTAAAAGTGAAAATCTCAAAAAAATAAATTCCAAATTCCAAGAGGTCATCCTGAGCACAGTCGAAGGGCAAATTCCAAGGAGTTTCTTGAAGCCTTTCCATTGGAAAATGTAT
>JAGOFG010000223.1 GCA_017997335.1 Flavobacterium sp.
CGGTTCTGAATGTTTCGACTTTTAGTATAAGCAGTATCGGTTTTATGCAATTGGTATGGCTTTTTCTGGGGTTGGTGTCGATAGTGGTGTTGTATAATTTGACGGTAAAGAATACGACTTCAGAAAAAATTCCTGTTAGCGCAATCAAAGGGCTAAAGGAATATTCCTTTTTTGGAAAAAAACGCTTGGCGATTGTACTAACTAATGGAAAAAAACGCGACTTGGTTGAAGTGAAAACACCACAAGAATTTAAAGAAGTGCGTAAAATAATGAAGCCAATTGGGGTTAAGGATTTATAAATTTAGTTAAGATTCCTGTTTTTTGTTTTAAATAATTGAATAGGAATGGGCTTTAGCCCATTCGCTAATGTTGGTTCAGTTTGGGGCTTTAGCCAAAATCTATAGTAGTTTTGGCTAAAGCCTCTACATTTTTATGATTATATCCTCTCGCTAAAGCGAGAGGCAATTGATTTTCCCGCAATCAATTAATAAGCATTATTTTATTGATGCGATATAAATTCAAATCCGATTTGTAGGTTTAGGCTACTTTCAAAATACCTACAAGGTCTGGAAAAAGACCTTGCATGCGAAGCAATTTTTTTTTTTCAAAAAAAATGAATAGGAATGGGCTTTAGCCCATTCATTAATGTTAGTTCAGTTTGGGGCTTTAGCCAAAATCTATGGTAGTTTTGGCTAAAGCCTCTACATCTTCATAATTGTATCCTCGCTTTAGTGTAATCCAATTGATTGTTCTGAAAATCAAACGTTCTCGTCTAGCCCTGATGGGAGCGGCATCCTTGCTTGACGGGGTTCGGCAAGCAAGATATAGCGTACAGCAGGACGACTCGTGTGGTGAGCAGGTTGGTGGTGCTCCTCAAACTAATGTAAAAAAGTATTCGTTTTTTGGGGATAAAAGTTATTTTTACGGCTCAAATGCGCACGATATGATTTTGAAAACAGCAAGTCTGGCGGATATTCCCGTGATTTGGGATATTTTGCAAGCAGCGATTGCCCAACGTAAAGAAGACGGTAGCACACAGTGGCAAGATGGTTATCCGAATTTGGAAACGGTGACCGATGATTTTGTGAAAGGATATGCCCACGTATTGGTCGAAAATGAGGTGGTGGTAGCTTATGCGGCTATCATTTTTGGCGAGGAACCGACGTACAACGACCTGCAAGGTGAGTGGTTGAGCCATTCGGATTATGTGGTGGTGCATCGTGTGGCTACGGCACCTGAGTACAAAGGAAAGGGAATTGCCACGCTTTTGTTTGAGAAAATTGAAGCGTTGAGTGTTTCGAAAAACGTGTTTAGCATTAAAGTAGATACCAACTTTGATAACTTTCCGATGTTGAAAATTCTCGAAAAATTGGGTTATACTTATTGTGGTGAGATTGTGGTTCGCGGTACGCCACGAAAGGCTTTTGAGAAGTTGTTGAAATAGGATGAAATTATATGTAAAAAGTCCAGCAATCGTTTATGGTTGCTGGACTTTTTGGTTTTAATAAGTGGTGATTTTTTTACCACATAGAGACATAGAAAGTATAGTTGTAAAAGAAGTGAATAGACGTTTTACTATTCACATAGACATTCTATGTTTATTTTTAATTGTAAATCATTTTATAGTTGATTTCCTCGGGGGCTAACAGGCGAGCCCGATGACTAAAATCGACTAGAATTTTGAGTTCCTCCAATTCGTGTCGATTCAGCAAAATGATGAAGTTGTTTTGCAAGGTTGGAATGGGAATTTTCTTTTCATAGATAGAATTTTCGTATTCCTTTTCCCAGTACGCGCTGTCTATGGAGTTGAGGTACACCCTAAATCTATCAAATTCCACCGCATCAAAGTTGAAGGTCAAATTGTTAAACGAAAGATTGTACAGCGAACTATGTGTACAATAAAATAACAGTCCGTTATTGGTTCTATTTAAAATGTTTAGGGTGCACATCGTTTTTGGTTTTAGCGAATTACAAATGCGTTAATGATTTTGGCTACTTCTTCTTGAGAAGCATCGGGTTTTAAATCGAATAGGATGCTGAATAATGATTTTTTATCTACTTTTTTCTCCAAGTTTAGGTCTTTGTTTTGACCGTAAATTTTTGTCCATTCGTTGCGTACTTTTGCCCAAAGGTCTTTGTTTTTTGCCCACCATTTTTGCGCCAATTGGCATTTTTCGTCAGGTACTTTGGTGTAAATATCCATTCCTTTTTCTTGTGCCAAAAGCACATCCGAACTTCCTTCTGTACGAATCAATTTGTCGTTGTCTTGTTCGTGAATCCATCCTTTTGGAGTGATTTCGTGTATGTTTCTTCTTTTCAAAACATTGTAATCGTTACGTTGTGTGTGTTCTCTTCTTGGCAAAGGCGCATCGGTTGTATTTTTCCAAGACGTCACACCATCTACCGTAGCCCAAGAAGCAGAGCCTTCGTATCTTGGACTGTCGTCTACTTGGTATACTTTCTGTGTCCATTGGCCTTTTACGGTTTTAGGGTCAAGTTTTTTATACTTCCAAGTGAGGTCTTTGTGAAACTGCAACAAATCGGTGTTTTCATAGAGCCAGTCTTGTCGCCAGTGTTTTACAATGTCTTCTTCTTTGTTGCCTGTAATGAGGAGGTGTTGCAAAACCAATTTGTTAGGCGTGTTTTCTACCAATTCTACCCATTCCAAAGCCGTTTCGTGTTTGGTTTTTGAGGGTTTGTAACTAGCGCTATCTTTTGGATAGTCAAAGGTTTCGGTAAAATTGAATTGTACTTCATAACAACCACACATCGCTTGTATGGCCTTGATGTCTTCTTTTTTCTTGGCATTTTGTCCAAAACTAAGGGTCGTACTTAGTGCAAGTGCACTTAAGATAAGCATTGATTTTGTTTTCATTTTTTAATTAGTAAGGGTTAAAATTATGCGGACAAAAATACTATATTAATTTAGAATAAATAAAAATAAAGTATATATTTGCCGAAAATAATTAAGATTAATTCTAAATAATGAAAAAGAGTATAGCGGTTGTTTTCTTGTCATTGCCAGTATTTACAGGCTATTCCCAGCAAAAAGCGCAAGATTCGCTTCGGGTTAATCCACTGCAAGAAATAGTGGTGACTGGACAAATAGAACCTCAGTCTCTGAGAAAATCGGTTTTCAATGTTCGGGTGATTTCGAGTCAGGACATCAAGAATTTAGCAGCGAATAACTTGGCCGATGTCTTGAATCAATATTTGAACATTACCGTAAGACCTAGTAGTTCTGATGGGCGTTCTACCGTTTCTTTGTTTGGTTTAGACGGACAATATTTCAAAATATTGGTCGACAATATTCCATTAATCGGAGAGGCGGGTTTGGGGAATAACGCCGATTTGTCTCAGATTAATTTAGACGACATCGAACAAATCGAAATCATTGAAGGTTCGATGGGCGTGACGCACGGTGCCAATGCCGTAAGCGGTGTGCTCAACATTATTACCAAAAAAGGTTCGCGCTACAAATGGAGTTTGCGTGCCACGACTCAAGAAGAATCAGTACACAATGAATTCTCTCTTTTTGACAAAGGGCGTCACATTCAGGCTTTGGCACTTTCTTATGCACCCAACGAAAGATGGTTTTTTAATGCATCGCTGAATCGGAATGATTTTCAGGGTTTTTTGGATGGTAAAAAAGGGAAGGATTATTTCGAAAATGATGCCACACGCGGCTATCGCTGGTTGCCCAAAGAACAATGGAATGCTACCACGATGTTAGGTTACCAAAA
>JAGOFG010000075.1 GCA_017997335.1 Flavobacterium sp.
TCAAAAGGAATGGAACTAAAAATCAACAACCAAACAAAACAATTCGATGCCGAAAACCTAACGGTTCAAGCGCTCATTGACTTGGAAATTCCAGAAAACCAAAACGGAATTGCCCTAGCCATCAACCAAACTGTCATTCCAAAATCCAATTGGAATACTCATCTCATCAAAGCAACCGACGAAATTCTCATCATCACAGCCACTCAAGGCGGATGATTTGGGCGTGACCCCATTTGCAAAAGGCGCTATTCAACGCACCCTTTAGAGCGCGCCTTTTACAAATGCGGTCGGGCTATACGCGCTACTTCGGTAGCCAGCTTCTATCCCTCACGCAAAAAAACCAAACCCTTTCAAAAAAAATAAGAAAAAACTAAAACTATGAGCAACCAAGACAAGATCTCAAAAACTCCATTTCCAAACTCCAGAAAAGTATACATTGACGGAGAAATTCATTCCATAAAAGTAGCAATGCGTGAAATTTCATTAGCGGACACTAAACTATCTAATGGTCGAATAGAAAAAAACCCAGCTGTAACCGTTTATGATACCTCAGGCCCTTACACAGATCCTAACATTCAAATTGATGTCCGCAAAGGATTGCCTCGAATCCGCGAACAATGGATTCTGAACCGTAATGATGTAGAAGAACTAACCGAAATCTCTTCCGAATACGGAAAATCACGTTTGAATGATCAAAAGTTAGATCACTTGCGCTTCGAATATTTACACAAACCCATGCGTGCCAAAAAAGGCGCCAATGTTACCCAATTACATTACGCCAAACAAGGTATCATCACTCCCGAAATGGAATACATAGCCATTCGAGAAAACCAACGTATCGAACAACTAAACGAGCAAACCAAAGCAATGCAGTGTCAACATAATGGTCATAGTTTTGGAGCCAACACTCCAAAAAGTAAAATTACAGCCGAATTTGTTCGTAGCGAAGTAGCGAGAGGGCGCGCTATTATCCCAAATAACATCAACCATCCTGAGAGTGAACCGATGATTGTAGGACGTAATTTTTTAGTAAAAATTAACGCCAATATTGGCAACAGCGCAGTTACCTCATCAATCGAAGAAGAGGTGGAAAAAGCCGTTTGGGCTTGCCGTTGGGGTGCTGATACCATTATGGATTTATCTACAGGAAAAAACATTCACGAAACCAGAGAATGGATTATCCGTAATTCCCCTGTTCCCATCGGCACGGTACCGATTTACCAAGCCTTAGAAAAAGTAAATGGAATAGCAGAAGATTTAACCTGGGAAATTTTTCGTGATACCTTAATCGAACAAGCAGAACAAGGCGTTTCTTATTTCACCATTCACGCTGGTGTTTTATTACGTTACATTCATTTGACCGCTAATCGTGTTACCGGAATTGTCTCTCGTGGCGGTTCGATTATGGCCAAATGGTGCCTATTCCACCATAAAGAAAACTTCCTTTACACTCATTTCGAAGAGATTTGCGAAATCATGAAACAATATGACGTTTCCTTTTCATTAGGTGACGGATTACGTCCAGGTTCTATCGCAGACGCCAACGATGCCGCACAATTCGCCGAATTAGAAACATTAGGCGAACTGACAAAAATTGCATGGAAACACGATGTCCAGGTATTCATTGAAGGCCCAGGTCACGTACCGATGCATATGATTAAAGAAAATATGGACAAGCAATTAGAACATTGTAACGAAGCGCCATTTTACACTTTAGGGCCATTAACGACTGATATTGCTCCAGGTTATGACCATATCACCTCTGCTATTGGAGCTGCTATGATTGGCTGGTACGGCTGTGCTATGCTGTGTTATGTAACGCCAAAGGAACACCTTGGTTTACCCAACAAAAAAGACGTAAAAGACGGTGTGATTACATATAAAATTGCTGCTCACGCTGCGGATTTAGCCAAAGGTCACCCAGGAGCACAATACCGTGACAATGCTTTAAGCAAAGCTCGTTTCGAATTCCGCTGGGAAGACCAATTCAACTTGTCATTAGATCCAGATACTGCTCGTGAATTTCACGATGAAACCTTGCCTGCAGACGGTGCAAAAGTGGCTCACTTCTGCTCGATGTGTGGACCAAAATTCTGCTCTATGAAGATTTCTCAGGAAATTCGTGATGTTGCCGAGGCCGAAAAAGGAATGGCGGCAAAATCTGAAGAATTTATCGAGCACGGAAAAGAAATTTATATTTAAGACGAGAGAATAGACAAAAGAATATAGAGAATAGACCTAAATCACAGTCTGTTTTCTATATCCTATGCTCTTTTTTCTTTTCAGAATCCAATCAAAAATGATAGTCATTTCCAATCCAACTGCAATAGCAAACGAAATCAACACCATACACGCTCTCTTTGAGAACGGATTGGAGTTACTTCATATTCGGAAACCTGATTTTTCAGAAACAGAAATGAAAACATTTGTATCAAAAATAAAAACAACTTTCAGACACCGATTGGTTTTGCATAGTCATCATCAATTAGCGCTAGAATTTGGAATTAATCGCATTCATTTTACAGAAAAAAACAGAGTCGCAACATCCGAAGAGCATTTAAAAAAGTGGAAAGAAAAAAAATTCAGCCTCTCCACTTCTATTCATCAAATGTCCGATTTTGAAGAGCTGTCAAGTGTTTTTGATTACGCATTTTTTGGTCCTGTTTTCGAAAGTATCTCAAAACCCAATTATGTTTCAAATCTGGATTTCAAAAAAGAATTAGAACAAAGAAAAAATAACAAAACCGCATTGATTGCTCTGGGAGGAATTACATCCGAAAATATCAAAACTGCATTAGCATTTGGTTTTGATGATGTAGCTCTTTTAGGCAGTATTTGGAACAATAACCATTCAATAGAAAATTTTAAACTATGTCACGACCTTTTGTAGTAAGCATTGCAGGCTTCGATCCTTCAGCAGGCGCGGGAGTTTTGGCAGATGTAAAGACATTCGAGCAACATCAAGTGTATGGCTTTGCTATTAGTACTGCAAATACCATTCAAACCGAAAATGAATTTGTAGCCATACAATGGACGGATTTGGATTTTGTTTTGCAATCTGTCCAAACAATATTTAATTCTTACGATATAAAAGCCGTAAAAATGGGAATTGCACCTTCATTAGAGTATTTGAGAGAAATAATTCTAACTGTAAAAAAGCTTTCGCCAGAGACAAAAATAGTTTGGGATACCGTTCTAAAATCGACTACAGAATTTGATTTTTTAACTATTGAAAACCAAGCTACTTTGATTGAAATACTGAAAGAAATTCATTTAATTACCCCCAATTACGATGAGATTTTACAATTATCTTCTAAAGAAATTAATGCAGAAACTACAGCAGTACTACTCTCCAAATACTGTCCCGTTTTACTAAAAGGTGGTCATAAGCCCGATGAAATTGGCTTTGATTATTTATACCTAGAGAATGAATTTTTCCGTTTTCGTCCAAAAACTAAAAAAGAAATTTTCGGCAAACATGGTTCGGGCTGTGTTTTGTCATCAGCCATTACAGCAAATCTAGCCATAGGACAAAACCTAAAAACGGCTTGCGAAAATGCAAAAACCTACACAGAGAACTATTTATTGTCAACTCCCTCTAAATTAGGACATCATTATGTATAACAAACTACAATACATCTCTCAAGGAGACACGGTTAAAGAACAATTGTACAATATTCATCAAGCTTTAGATCATGGATGTGATTGGATTCAGTTGCGATTTAAGAATCAAAAAACAAACAAATCTTTTGCATTGGCCGAAGCCGTACATTTTTTGTGTGAAGAATACTTAGCGAACTTTATCGTCAACGATGATGTTCATTTAGCTGAACATATCGCTGCTGATGGCGTTCATCTTGGACTTACTGACATGAGTATTCCTGAAGCCAGAACTATTCTGGGGAATACTAAAATTATTGGCGCAACTGCCAATACACTAGAAGACGTGCTTAGTCATATCAATAATGGCTGTGACTACATTGGTTTAGGCCCTTATCAATTTACTAAAACCAAAGCTAATTTAAGCCCCATTTTAGGATTGGGAGGTTATCAATCGATACTAAATCAATTGAATCCAAAACAAAAAGAAACCCCCATTTATGCTATTGGAGGTATAACGCTAGAAAATGTAGATGAGCTAGTAGCTACTGGCATTCACGGTATCGCAGTATCAGGAATCATTACCCATAGCGATCACAAAAGCAAAATAATAACTGAACTTAACGAAAAATTATATAGCCATGTCATTATTTAAAATAGGAGATAAAACATTCGAATCCCGCTTGTTTTTAGGAACAGGAAAATTTGGTTCTAACACCGAAATGGAAGCGGCAATTTTAGCATCAGAAAGCGAATTGGTGACAGTAGCACTAAAACGTATCGATTTAGAAACCGAAACCGATGCTATTTTAGCACATTTAAAGCATCCTAGAATTAATTTATTACCCAACACTTCTGGTGCACGTAATGCAAAAGAAGCCATTTTTGCAGCGCAATTAGCCAGAGAAGCTCTGGAAACCAATTGGCTCAAACTCGAAATCCATCCGGATCCAAGATATCTTTTACCTGATCCCATCGAAACGCTAAAAGCAACAGAAGAACTAGCTAAATTAGGTTTTATTGTTTTACCATACATTCATGCCGATCCTGTTTTGTGTAAACATTTGGAAGACGCTGGAACCTCAGCTGTAATGCCTTTAGGATCTCCCATTGGAAGCAACAAAGGCTTGAAAACAATCGATTTTTTAGAGATTATTATCGAACAAAGTAAGGTTCCCGTAATTATTGACGCAGGAATTGGCGCCCCTTCTGATGCAGCAAAAGCAATGGAAATAGGTGCCGATGCCGTATTAGTCAATACTGCCATAGCTGTAGCGGGAAATCCCAAATTAATGGCCGAAGCTTTTAAGGAAGCTGTTATTTCAGGAAGAAAAGCCTATGAAGCAAAACTGGCTCAACAATACAAACAAGCGGTGGCTTCAAGTCCTTTGACAGCGTTTTTGTATGAATAACTCTCTTAAACACAAAGACACGAAGAAGGCACAGAGTTCACAAAGTCTTTATGGAATTACTGTGAAACTTAATGAACTTTATCATTAAGTCTTCTAAATAAAAAACAATGAACACATTCAAATCAATTTTCGAACAATACAGTTGGGACAAGATTCAAACCAAAATCTATCAGACAACTTCCAAAGAAGTCGAACAAGCTTTAGCCAAAACCAAACGCAATCTCGATGATTTTCTAGCTTTGATTTCGCCTGCGGCCCAACCTTATTTAGAACAAATGGCGCAAATAAGTCACGAGTTAACCAAAAAGCGTTTTGGCAAAACCATACAAATGTATGCCCCTTTGTATTTGAGCAACGAATGCCAAAACATTTGTACCTATTGCGGCTTTAGTTTGGACAATAAAATTAAACGAAAAACATTAACCGATAGTGAAATAAAACTAGAAGTTGATGCCCTAAAAAAACTAGGTTTTGACCATGTATTATTGGTAACAGGTGAAGCCAATTATACCGTAAACATCAACTATTTTCTCAATGCAATTGACCAAATCAAAAACGCTTTTTCAAACATTTCTGTAGAAGTGCAACCCCTTTCGCAAGAAGAATATGAGTCTTTACATAAAGCAGGAGTCTATTCCGTTTTGGTCTATCAGGAGACGTATCACCAAGAAGTCTACAAAAAATACCACACCAAGGGTAAGAAATCCAATTTTGATTTCAGGCTAGACACACCAGATCGCATTGGCAAAGCAGGCATTCACAAAATTGGTTTAGGCGTTTTGTTAGGCCTCGAAGATTGGCGTACCGATAGTTTTTTCAATGCCTTACATTTAGACTATTTGCAAAGAACCTATTGGCGTACCAAATACTCCGTTTCTTTCCCGCGCTTACGACCTGCCGAGGGCATCATCGAACCCAATTTTATTATGGATGACAAAGATTTGACCCAACTCATCTGCGCCTATCGTTTATGGAACGAAGATTTAGAAATCTCCATTTCGACCCGAGAAAACGAAAAATTCAGAAACAATAGTATTCCTCTTGGCGTGACGAGTATGAGTGCAGGTTCTAAAACCAACCCCGGAGGCTATGTTGTAGAGCCGCAATCTTTGGAACAATTCGAGATTAGCGATGAACGTCCCGTACATCAAATCGCTCAAATAATACAAGACAAAGGCTATGAACCCGTTTGGAAAGACAATCCCTATTTCGTTCATCAAAAAACATAGTCATAATTTGGACGTGCCCCTACGTAAAAACTTCGGGTCGGGCTATCCGCTATATCTCTTGGGGCGAACCCCGCCCCAAGAGGATGCCGCTCCTATCCCTCACGTACAATTGCTAACAACACCATTTTTAAACCAAAACACATGAGTATCATACAAGAATTTCTTCGATATAACCGACAAACTATGCTGCCTGAAATAGGTGATGAAGGACAAGAAAAACTCAAAAAAGCCAAAGTATTGGTGATAGGTGCCGGAGGCTTAGGTTGTCCAATTTTGCAATACATCGCTACCGCAGGAGTAGGAACCATAGGAATTATAGATTTTGACAAAATCGAAATCCACAACCTTCATCGGCAAATTTTATACACCGAAGACCAAGTAGGTTCATCAAAAGCATTGATGGCCAAAAAAAAATTAGAAGCGCTAAATCCTTTGATTACAGTAGAAGCTTTTGAAGCGAAACTAACCATTGAAAACGCCTCTGAAATTATCCAAGGATTTGATATCGTTGTGGATGGATCCGATAATTTTGCTACTCGTTATTTAGTAAACGATACTTGTGTTACTTTAGGAAAATCTTTAGTTTACGGTAGCATCTTACAATTCGAAGGACAAATGGCGGTTTTCAATCATAAAGGAAGTAAAAATCTTCGGGATTTATTTCCGGAACCACCCGATCCAAAAACAGTCCCCAATTGCAATATAAATGGAGTATTGGGAACTCTTCCAGGAATGATTGGAACGATGATGGCACACGAAACGCTAAAATTGATTATGGATTTGCCTACTTTAGAAAATGAATTACTGCTATTTTCTACCCTAAATTGGGGATTCACCAAACTGCGGTTTTAATGAGATTTAGCTTTTCAAAACAATTAGGGTATCACGTCAAACAAAAGCGTGATGCCTTTCTTTATTTTGATTTCAAAATACTCATAAAATCCTCTCGTTCTATTTCTACGCAACCCAAACTGGCTAAATGATCATTATACACTTGACAATCTAAAAGACAGTAGTTATTAATTTCAAGGTGGTTGACTAAAGCAATAAATGCCACTTTAGAAGCATTAGAAACCAAAGAAAACATACTCTCACCGCAAAAAATATGTCCTAAGTCTACACCATACAATCCTCCTACCAATTGATCATCTTGCCAAACCTCAACAGATTTTGCAATACCTAATTCGTGCAATTTACAATAAGCCTCAATCATATCATTTGTAATCCAAGTTCCTGTTTGTCCATCGCGTTTTACTTGTTGGCAATGAGCAATAACCGCTATAAAATCTTGGTTAAAAGTGACTTTAAAGATATTTCGATTCAAAATGTTCCGCATACTTTTTGACACCACCAAATCCTCTAGAAAAAGTACCATTCTTGGATTGGGCGACCACCAAATAATAGGTTGATCTTCTTCGAACCAAGGGAAAATTCCACTTGAATAAGCCAACTGTAAACGCTCTGGAGATAAATCACCTCCAATAGCCAATATCCCATCAGCATTTGCCTCAGAAACAGGTGGAAAAAATAAGTTTTTAGATAAATGATACATCTTTTACGTTCAATAATTTAATTAAAAATGCCATCAAAAAAAATTCCAAATCCCAACACAACTTAATGCTTTGGAATTTGGAATTTAGAATTTGAAATTTATTCTTTTAGAAAGGTAAATCGTCTGCTTCTTCCTCATTAAAATTAGTTGCTGGAGCAAAAGTTTCTGCCGCTGGCATTGGTGGTGCTTGAGAAGGAGCTGCTGCTGCAACTGGAGCTTGTTTTTCAATTCTCCATCCTACAATAGTATTAAAGTGTTTTACTTCGCCTTGAGGGCTCACCCATTCTCTCCCTCTTAAATTGATAGAAACTTTAACTGGCTCCCCAACTGCATAACTATTCAATAAATCGGTTTTGTCTTGCTGAAATTCAATCGAAATATGTTGTGGGTATTGCTCATCAGTAGTTACTACAACTTCTCTCTTTTTAAAAGAAGCACTTACTTGTTGCACAGGGTTGATTACTTTTACTCTTCCTAAAACTTCCATAATACTTAAAATTTACTTTTTGGCTAATAATAACTTCCAAGCCTCTATAGCTTTTCCGTTAACTAAATACTCTTTTGCTTTTTGAAATTTCTTATCCATATCGTCGGCACTGAGGACCGCTTTGACATCAAAATTTTCTTTTACAAATATAGTAATTTCTTCTTCTGTTGGAATTTTTTCTATGTTTCCTAATTTACCTAAGTCATTCCCGTCAAAATAAGCACTTTCTCTAATAAAATCAGGGATAGCATCTACTCCAACACCCAAGGTATTTAAAGGTTTTTCAACTTCAAAAAGACCTTCGTTCGATCTAGAATACCAATTTCCACCTAATCTTGAAACCAAATCAATTTTGTGTTGATCAATCGCTCCATTACTATCCAAAATCGACTCATCGATGTGCAACTTTACTACTTCGCACAAAATTAAATTACCCGCTCCGCCTTCTGTCCCCAAAGCAATAATTTGAGTGACTTTGCATTCAAACTGCACAGGAGACTCTTTTACGCGATAGGGCTTTACGATGGTTGAAGGAATGGGAGTAAATCCTGATTTTAAAAATTCATTCACACCTTCTGGATATTCAGTACTCGATAAAGAAGTTTGCTGCACCATATCATAATTCACTACATTTATAACCACTTCTCGAGTAGCTTCAGCATTTTGCAACGTATGTTTTATTGTATTATCTCGAACTCGACGAGCTGGAGAAAAAACCAAAATGGGAGGATTGGCACTGAATACATTAAAAAAACTAAACGGAGATAAATTAGGCACTCCATTACTGTCTATTGTGCTTGCAAAAGCAATAGGTCTTGGACCAACTGAACTTTGCAAATAACCTTGTAGCTGAGCGGTAGGAATACTTTTGGGATCTATAGTTACCATAAATTGAAGTTAAAGCGCTATTTTGTTTTCACAAAAGTAAAATACAACCATCATAAATTCGTTATATTTATAGTTAAAAAAAGAAACTTATGCACTTTTCGAATAAAAGAAACACCACTCGATGGATCATTATCGCTTCCTCGTTCTGTTTGGTTTCTTTAATTTTATGGAATACTTATACCTTTTTTCAAATATTTAAAAATGAAGAACGGTTAAAAATGAATCTTTGGGCTCAAGCTCAAAAAACATTAATCAATGCCGATGAAAACACCGATGTAGATTTGCCGCTACTCATTTTTAGCAATAACACTTCCATTCCTATAATGCTTACCGAGAAAGACAGCATCATAAATGCCGTCAATATTGATAGCACCGTCATGCAAAGCACTGAAAAATCAAGACTCTTTTTAAACAAATTAAAAGGCGAAAACGAACCTATCAACATCGTTTATGCCCCAGGAAGAATTCAAAAGTTGTATTATGGCAACTCCTCGCTTTTGAATCAATTAAAATATTATCCTATTGCTTTATTGCTTATCATCGTGTTGTTTGCCGCTCTGGTTTATAATTATTACAAAAGCAACAAAATGGCTACCCAAAACAAACTTTGGGCAGGAATGGCAAAGGAAACAGCCCATCAAATTGGCACGCCATTATCCTCATTGATTGGTTGGATTGAGCTTTTAAAAACCGAGGATATCCCAGAAAGTACGACCAAAGAAATCGAAAAAGATATCGAACGCCTTCAAACCATTACAGATAGATTTTCAAAAATTGGTTCCGAACCCAAACTAGAGCAAATGGATATCGTATCCGAAACGTTACTTTCTTATGACTATTTGCAGTCTCGATTTTCGAAACAAATTGAATTCTCTTATGCTGCTCCACAAAAAAGCATATTGATACCGCTAAATGCTACTTTGCACAGTTGGACCATAGAAAATATGGTTAAAAATGCCATTGATGCGATGAAAGGGAAAGGCAAATTACATTTAGCCATTGAAGAAGAAAACGATAATGTAAAAATCACAATTACAGATACAGGAAGCGGTATTCCAAAAAATCAATTTAAAAAAATCTTTGAGCCTGGCTATACGACCAAAAAAAGAGGATGGGGATTAGGCTTGTCTTTAACCAAACGTATAGTCGAAGATTATCACAAAGGAAAAATCAAAGTATTACAGTCAGAAGTAGGAAAAGGTACCGCTATGCAGCTCATTTTTGTAAAATTATGATTTTATTGATGTTATGATTATTTTTTGACTAATTTTAGAGGATAACTAATAAAAAATAGACTTATGGAATTTTTGTATTTTCTTTTAATCGGTGCCATTTCTGGATGGTTAGCTGGACAACTTTGGAAAGGTAGTGGCTTTGGTCTATTTGGTAATATCATTGTGGGTATTATAGGTAGTATCTTTGGTGGTTGGCTTGCCGGAAAATTAGGAATCGGAGGCGGTGGTCTACTTTGGCAGATTATCATTGCTGCAGGAGGCGCTTGGGTCTTACTATTCTTGATTAGTTTATTCAAAAAATAATTCTCAAAACTCATTATAAAAAAAAGGGATTTCAATTTTGAAATCCCTTTTTTATTTATAGTATCGAAAAATTAATTTACTGGTAAACCGAACCAAGTTACTTTACTAAACATTGATTTTCGAGCTAGTTTGCCTTTACTAAGGTATTCATTTACAAATTTTTCTTGCTCTTCAATTTGTACTAATAATTCGGATAAATTTTTACGAAAAGCACTCAAAGTCGCCCTATTGCTATCGTTAAGAGTCCCAATACTATCCAAATCTTTTTGACATTTTAGTACTTTTGCTTTGGGCAATGCAATCATTTCTCTAATTGTATCATCAGACAAAGTTGGTTTAAACTTTTTATTTCTGTAAAAAATAAAATCATTGAACATAGCTGTTGCAGCATTACTTTCTTCTACAATCAAATTTAATTTTTCTACTGCTTGATTGTTTCTCTTTCCAGACAATTCGTTCTTTTTATTTTCTAAATAGTCTTTTATTAACTTCGTAGACACACCATTCGCTTCCACTCTGCTAATACATTCAAATAGCTTAATCTCTTCTGTTTTTTGTTTTAACTTCTCAATTTCATCTGCGAAATTAAAAACTGGTTTAGTTGGATTGGCTACTACTTTTCCAGAAATAAATTCAGCATTATTAATAGGATATCGGGACAATTGCCATAAATAATCAAAAGGCATATGGGTTTCCAACATTGCTTTCGGTGGCGTTTTGAAATAAAAATTATTGAGCTTTTTGACAAAAACACCATTGTTTACGCTGCCTGCACCCCAAGTTGGGTCAAACAACAACCATTTGCCTTCACTCTTAACCGCACACCAAGCGTGAGACAATGACGCCACTTTACCAAATTGCTTGGTATATCCTTCAATGATTTCGCTTTCAAAGCCTAACTGACTCACAATCGCATTAAACAATTCGGCATAATGAATACACACTCCTTTTGTGGTGGTTAGTGTTTTCTCAATTTTCTGTTCCGAAGTGTCGCTAAATTCAATATTCTCCATATTGGCCACATCATAACTAATATTAGATGCAACCCAAAAAAAAGCTGCTCTTAGCTTCTCATTTTCTGACTTAAAATTAGTTGCAATATAATCGGCAATACTTTTTGTGTTCTTTGTAGACGCTTTTGGAATCTTTGCCATTTTTGCGTCTATCAAAACAAAATTATCTTTCGTTTGACCAAAGGTTAGTAAGGCACAAAAAAAGAGGCAATAAGAAAAAAAGATTTTCATAATCAAGAATTGGTATAAAAAAAACACGAACAGCATTCTAAGATTGCTATTCGTGTTTAAATATATGAAAAAAAGATTTTATAAATTTTGTTGAATCTTAGTCGCCAAAGCTTCGAACTCCTCTTTTGTCAAAACAACTTTATT
>JAGOFG010000076.1 GCA_017997335.1 Flavobacterium sp.
GAAATGATGAAGAAATTAGGAATCGAAGCCAAATCAGCTATTGGTGGTGAATTGTTAAGTGGAAAGTATTAATTCAATTGCGCTTTACATTTCCCACACAACGCCAATTTCGCATTATCAATAGTTTTCACGCTTTCCACAGCATCAGTCATGACGCAAGTTTTATCAGGACAATGTGGTAATCCTAAATTATGTCCAAATTCATGAACCGCAACTTTTTTGAAACGTGTGAAATGTGTTTTTGAATTGGGATGTTGAATGCGAAAAGTCGAAACAATACAGCTATTACCTGGGCAATACGCCAAACCCATAATTCCCCAATCGGCATATTTGTAGGTTGGGGTTTTTATTTTTCCCCATTTGTCTTTCTTTGTTACCGAAATATCTTTTGAAGTTAATCCTAAAACAAAATCTATCGAATCTACTTTATTCTTTTTCTGTAAATTAATCATTTTATCCGCTCGATAACGTGGTGATTTGACTTCTGTAAAAGCTTCTTTATATAGTTCTTTAGCAGGAAGAACAACAGTTTTAATCTCATAAAAATCGGCAATTGTCTTAGAGATAGTGTCAGTTTTATCTTCTGGAAATATGCCATAAGGTTGAATACCAACAGTTAACTTTTCGGTTTCGTTGGATTGGCAACTAAAAAATAGAATCGCAAGAATAATTATAAACTTTTTCATACTTTTATGAAACGTGAAAACAATTAAAAAAGTATTTCTCAATTCAACTTCAATGACTTTATGCAAAATTCTGATATTCTTTTACAAACATTAAAACAGATTACTAATTTAGAAGCCCATGAAGAACAATTGTTCTTAGATGCTTTCAAACCTTACAAGTTGAAAAAGAATGAACACTTTTTACAAGCTACAGAAGTGTGTACTAAACTTGGTTTTTTGTGTAAAGGATTAGTTCGTTATTACGTTTTTAGAAATGATGAAGAAGCAACTTTGGAATTTACCAAAGAAGGCGAATTTGTTGCAGATTATGGAAGT
This sequence comes from Flavobacterium sp., assembly GCA_017997335.1. Classification (GTDB taxonomy): domain Bacteria; phylum Bacteroidota; class Bacteroidia; order Flavobacteriales; family Flavobacteriaceae; genus Flavobacterium. The sequence continues at coordinate 1,002 of JAGOFG010000076.1, forward strand.
TTTATTGCTAAAGAACCGTCAATACAAAATATTCAAGCATTAGAGGATTGTGAATTTTTAGTTATTGATTATGATAAATTACAAGAACTCTATAAGATTTCAAAAAATGCAAATTTATTAGGGAGAATCATCATTGAGCATCGATTTATTATCATGGTAAATCAATTGTTGACCGTTCATCGTTATAATCCAGAAGATCGTTACCGCTATTTTTTGGAACATTACAAGGATTTGACCCAACGTATTCCTCAATATTTAATTGCTTCCTATGTTGGAGTAAAACCACAATCTTTAAGCCGCATCCGAAAACGCATTTATTAACTTAGGTGCATCAATTGTATCTTTAGTGGATAGTAATTTTGGTATAGAAATCAATTAAAAAAATTACTATGACACTTACCATCATCTTTATCGTTTTTGGAGGTTGCTTTTTATTAGAGCGATTAATTCCGGGTTGGAAATTACCAGAAGTTCCTTCTTGGACTATCAGAGTTTTAGCCGTTAACTTTATTCAATTAGGAGTTGTGACTTTAGCAGGTTATACTTGGGAAATTTGGCTTTCACAATATTCCTTATTCCATCTTTCAAATCATGTAAACCCATTTTTAGGCGGACTTATCGCCTACTTTATTGCAACATTTATCTTTTATTGGTGGCACAGATGGAGACACAAAATCGATTATTTATGGACTCATTTTCACCAAATTCATCATAGTCCACAACGTTTAGAAGTTATTACTTCATTTTATAAGCATCCTCTGGAAATGACTGTAAATTCAATTATTGGAAGTCTATTAGTGTTTACCACTTTAGGATTAGATGTTGAAGCTGGCGCTGTTTATACACTATTTACAGCTTTGGGTGAATTCTTTTATCATACCAATGTAAAAACACCGCAATGGGTTGGGTATATTTTTCAACGCCCTGAAATGCATAGAATTCACCATGAATACAATAAGCATACGAATAATTATGGCGATATTGTTTGGTGGGACATGCTTTTTGGAACTTATGAAAATCCAAAAGAATTCAAATCAACATGTGGATTTGACAATGAAAAAGAACAACGATTATTTGAAATGCTTCAATTCAAAGATGTTCATAAAGAGTAAAAAAACAAAACCCTGAAATTTAGTATTTCAGGGTTTTAAATATCTTTTGAAAATCAATTATTTTCTGCTCATTAATATTCTTAAAATATACCAGAACAATAACATAATCGAAGCAAACAATTGTAATGAAGCACCTACGTATTGATCTGTACTGAATTGGTCTTTAATTTGACTAGTTTGATATAAAATACTTGCCGAAGCCAATACCACCATACCAACAGAAAACCATAATCCTAAATTAAATCCGAAAATAGCTCCTACAACGATAACTCCTAAAGCTACAAAACCACCGATAGTGATTGCAGTTCTTAAGAATGAGAAATCAGTTTTTGTCAAAAAAACTACTGCAGTTAATCCAGAAAACATGAATAAGGTTATAATTGCTGCTTGCATAATCATTTCGCTACCAGAATATAAAACGGCTATAGCAATCATAGGTAAGAAAATAATTGCTTGTAATAGCACGTATAATCCTAAACCTAAATATTGTTTGTCTCTATCAGGATGAAAAACCAATCGGTCTGATAAGGTAGAACCCAACCAAAATAATCCTAAAATAAATAACCAAACGAATTTCCCACCCATCATAGCTAATATCCAATCCATAGGAACAATTCGCAATAAAATTGATTCTACTAGCATAAAAGCTAAAATAGCGTAAGCAACATGACTATATGTCTTTTTAAAAAAAGTAGCTCTGTCCGCATCGGTTGCATAAGAAACCACCACATTGTTTTCTGAGTTCATAAAATTTAGTTTAAAGTTTATCGAATTTAAGATTTTCAATCAAATAAAAAAACTTTAAATCTATTTTAATCCTTGAAAAGTATCTAAAATTTAAAAATGTTGAGCTATGTAAAAGTATATAGGCATTCCAATGGTAATATTAACAGGAAATGTTATGGCTAATGCCATGGGTAAAAACAAACCTGGATTAGCTTTTGGAACCGTTATTTTCATAGCCGCAGGAACTGCTATATAAGAAGCACTCGCAGCCAATATCGCAAAAATGAAGCGATTAGATACATCATCCGTAACAAATCCACTCAACCAAGCAAAAATACCTCCATTTACTAACGGAATTAATAAGGCAAAAGCAAATGGAAACCAACCATGAGCAAAGAAAGATTTCAATTTTTTACCACTCGTAATTCCCATATCTAATAAGAAAATGGCTAGAAATCCTTTAAATAAATCATTGGTAAAAGGTTGAATTCCTTGTGCTTCTTTGGCACTTGTAAGATAACCAATAATCAAACTTCCTAAAATCAATAACACGCTTCCATTGGTAAACGAATGGCGTAAAATTTCCGTTTTATTGATTTTTTGCGTTTTTTCTTTATTAAAAATCGATATTAATACCAAACCTACAATAATGGCAGGCGATTCCATGAGCGCCATAATAGCTACCATATAGCCGTGAAGTTCCAATTGATGTGATTCTAAATAGGAAACAGCAGTTACAAAAGTTACGGCACTAATTGAACCATAAGCTGCAGCAATGGCTCCAGCATCATATACATTCAATTTACGTTTTAGTATGAAAAAGGTATACAATGGAATCACTATTGCAATGGACATTCCGAATAACATGGACCAAATAATTTCACTGTTAATCGTTTCGTGTGATAATTCTTGACCTCCTTTAAATCCAATGGCAAACAGTAAGTATAAAGAAATGAATTTAGACGAATTATTAGGAATTTCTAAGTCACTTTTTAAGCTAACTGCAATAATTCCTAAGATAAAATAAAGTAAGGCCGGATTGGTTAAATTTTCAAGTAATAAGCTAAAATCCATTTTATATTTTTTATTTTGTTGTGTTTATTTTTTTGAGGCTCTTTCTAATCTGTCGTTAATTGAAATACCTAATCCATATTCAGGTAAGCGTTCTGCAATGATTAAATCCAAATTCATTTTATCCAATTTATGCATCGCATGGTATAATTTGGATGCCGCAATTTTTAAATCGCTTTCCTCTGATAAAACGATTTGATTTTTTCTCTCAAAATCAGGCATGAAAGAATTGTAAAGAAGCAATCCAATTTTCTTATCAGAATACCAATCTAATTCTTCTTGAACATTTCGAGTTAGAATAAAATCGGTTTTTGGAGCGTAATGTTTCAGTAACATTCCGGGTGCGATTGGTTTTTTATCTTTTTTGTTTAATAATGTTACACTTCCTGATACTTTTTCAATTTCTTCCAATGCTAATGCTCCCAAGCGATATACTACCACTCTATTATTTTCAAATCCAATAATAGTTGATTCTATTCCTGCCGAACATTCGCCACCTTCTAAAACCATATTGATTTGATTTCCAAAGTAATTTTCAACATGTTCAGCGCTTGTTGGACTTATGCTCGTAAAAGGATTCGCACTTGGAGCTACCAAAGGAAAATCTAATTGATGCAAAAGTTCTAAAGCCACAGGATGATTAGGCACTCTAACCGCGACTGTATCTTGATTGGCTGTAACTAAATCTGGGATATAAGGTTGTTTTTTTAATATTAAAGTTAAAGGTCCTGGCCAAAAAGCATTAGCTAATTCATAAGCTATTGGTGGAATTTCTGTAGCGACTTGTGTTAAATCTTCAATTCCTTTAATATGAACAATTAAAGGATTAAAAGTAGGACGTTTTTTAATTTCAAATATTTTATGAATGGCTTCTGTGTCAAAAGCATTTCCTGCCAAACCGTAAACAGTTTCTGTTGGAAAACCTATGATGCCGTTTTGGTTGAGATGCTGAACAGCTAAACTAATATCTTTACTAATCATTTTTTTATGGGTTACAAAAATCACAATACATTGGGTCTTCCGTTTTCTTTCCGTTCGGATATAAAACTCTCGATTTGTAATTGCAAAGTTGACATTGGTAAATATGTGCTGATGTGGAACGTGTAGGCATTGAACAACTACTACATAATAAACCGGCTTCGGCACCAACCACGCCAAAGCCGGGGAAAAGGCATTCGGGACAAACCGATTGCGCCTTTTTTATTAACTTTAAACTAACTTCCTTTATAATTCTAATTCGAGTTGGATTGAACATAGCACGCATATCCGTTTCTATAAAACATGAATTACTCGAAACAACTATTTCATCATATATCTTTTCAACCGAATCATAATCAGTAATTCCTTTGTAAATTTTAGTCCAATTTTCAGCAGTATTTTTCATAATAACAGCATGCGAAGGAAATTGAACTTTATCTAAAAATGCCTTTAATTCTTCCTTTGTATGAATTTCAGAACTATCAAAATTGGTATCCATACTCAATACTCGTTCAACAATTTCGAGATTATTTTTTTGGTCTACCAGCATGATTAGTTCGTCATTTGCAGGTGCAAAAAATACGGTAGGATGATTCCCAAACGAACCCTCAGTTGCTATTGCCAAATCAAAACCTTCTGATTGCATACCTTCCAAACATTTTTTTCTGAGCGTAGTTAAAGCATCATCTTTTCTTGCGATTTCTCCCGAAAAGGTGCCTAAACTATCCGTATCAAAGTCTTTCGAAACAAAACAAGTTACTCCAAGAGCTTCTTCAAGTAAAGGAGCAATAACTTCTTCCTTTTGATGTTTCGTCACGATGAGCAAACGTCGACCAGAAAAAAAATCGGAATTAGTCTTCATACTCGATTTCGATGAATGATTTTATTTTTAGTTTTCTATTATGTGCTTTCGCTTCTTCTAAAATTTCAGAAATATGAGCCACACTTTCTTTTAATTGATCAATTCGATGAAGGGCTTGTTCGTCATCTTCACCAAAACGAATTTGGGAACTAAAATTTTGAACCTTATTAAAATTGATATTTTTATTACACATATCCATCAATATTTCACGCGCTTCAAACGAATTAAATTCGCCATTAATCAAATTAATTTTCTTCAGGGTTTCCATAAGTAATGTCTGTTAAATTATGTATTAAACGAATTATTGTAAGCAAAACCAAAATAGCTAAACCAGCGTAAAGCTCTTGGTAGATGATGTCTGGTGATTCCATCATTTTAAAAACAAGCACTGATTCGACAATCACACATATAATCAAAACGAGTTGTATTGTTATTTTTTTCATGATGTTTTTATTTATTGACCTTGTCCCATGGAATATGCTTTCACACCATTGAATTGGTAAAGATTTTCAGTTTTAATGACATCAATTCCTAAATCAATTGCTTTACCTAGCAGCGTAACAATTACAATCTTTTCTAGAGGTTGATTGGATTGAAAACGACATCTCCAATGATCGGTACAAAATGTTTCCGAAAATCCGTTTGGCCAAACTTTAACGCCTCGGTTAGAAATCATAACCAAATCCATGCTCTCAGTAGTTAAAGCTTTCAGTTTTTCAGCTAAAACACTGGCATCCAATCCGCTCCAGTGAACAAACATATCTACACCTAACAAATCTTTTTGAGATGCTTCTTTTCTTTTGTATTCTGGTAATTGAATTACTGAATTTTTTGGAGGTGTTACAGCTTTTAAAATATTTGGTACTTTATCAAAGTTGGCAATTACGGCATCCGCAAATTCAGAAGTTCCTACCAATTGCTTGCTTAAAGCATCATTGTAAACATCGGCCGTGTGAAATCCATCTTCTAACGATTTTAACCAAGCGTTTTGAATTCGAGTGGCTTCTGTGGTAAAACCTAAGTGATAAAGCATCGCAATCGCCGCTTGTAGTAAACCTGATGGATTGGCAATGTTTTGTCCAGCAATATCAGGAGCAGAACCGTGAATTGCTTCAAACATCGAACATTCATTTCCTATGTTTACTGAACCTGCTAAACCAACTGAACCTGCAATTTGTGCTGCAACATCTGAAATGATATCACCATATAAATTCGAAGTCACAATGACATCAAATTTCTCTGGATGATCCGCTAAATAAGCAGTTCCAATATCGATAATCATATGATTTGCTTCGATGTTTGGATATTCCATCGCAATTTCTTTGAAAACTTGGTGAAATAAACCATCGGTTTGCTTCATGATGTTATCTTTGCTAAAACAAGTCACTTTTTTGCGGCCGTAGTTTTGCGCATATTCAAAGGCATAACGAATGATTTTTTCGCAACCTGGGCGACTAATCAATTTTAAACATTGTACTACTTCGTCGGTTTGTTGATGTTCAATTCCAGCATATAAATCTTCTTCATTTTCACGAACAATTACTACATCTAAATTTGGAAAATTTGTGGCAACAAAAGGATGTAACGATACACAAGGTCGAATGTTAGCAAATAAACCTAGAGCTTTTCGCATAGTAACATTTAAGCTTTTATATCCTCCACCTTGAGGAGTTGTGATAGGCGCTTTTAATAGCACTTTGTTTTTTCGAATGACATCCCATGAAGCATCAGAAATACCTGAAGTATTACCCGCCAAATACACTTTTTCTCCTATTTCAATTTCTTCAAAATCAATTGGAGCATTCGATTTTTTGATTATCTTTAGAACAGCTTCCATAATTTCTGGACCTATTCCGTCTCCTTTAGCAATCGTTACTTTTTTCATGATTTGATTATTTTTATGCAAATCTCTATACTTTATTTTATATATTTTTATTTATCTTTGCTATACATTATATAAAATATTTTTATGAATTACACTTTAAATCAATTACGAATTTTCTTGAAAGTAGTACAAAATCAGAGTGTTACCAAGGCTTCTGAGGAACTACATTTGACCCAACCAGCGGTGTCAATTCAATTAAAAAATTTTCAAGATCAATTTGAAATTCCCTTAACCGAAGTTGTGGGTAGAAAAATTTACGTAACTGATTTTGGTAAAGAAATAGCAGAAGCAGCCGAACAAATATTGCAGCAAGTCAATACTATCGATTATAAAACCTTGGCTTATAAAGGACAGCTTTTTGGGAAAATAAAAATCTCGGTTGTATCAACAGGTAAATATGTAATGCCTTACTTCTTAGCTGATTTTTTAAAAATGCATCCTGGAGTAGAATTAGAAATGGATGTAACCAATAAAAATAAAGTAGTTAAAAGTATGCAAAACAATGAAGTAGATTTTGCTTTGGTTTCGATACTTCCCGATAAAATGAAAGTAGAGAAAATAGATTTGATGCAAAACAAGTTGTTTTTGGTTGGAAATATGGAAGAAGATTTTACCAAGAAAAAGAAAATTGAAGATATACTACAAAATCGTCCGTTATTGTTTAGAGAAAACGGTTCTGGAACACGCCAAACCATGGAACGTTTCATTGTACAACAAGATTTTAAGATTAGTAAACGAATGGAATTAACCTCAAATGAAGCAGTTAAGCAAGCAATTTTAGCAGGTCTAGGATATTCAATTATGCCTTTAATTGGGATTCGTAAAGAAATACAAAACAAGGACTTACAAATCATTCCGTTAAAAGGATTACCTATTAAAACCGACTGGAGTTTGATTTGGGTAAAAGGTAAAAACCACAACCCAGCCGCCCTAGCCTATTTAGATTATTTAAAAAAAGAAAAAGAAGCAATTATCCATTCCAAATTTAGTTGGTACGAGACGATGTAGCTTCTTTTTTTTAGTTATTTTCAATCCAATTGGCTCAACACCATTGCGATTTTTACAAACATGATAGCGACTTTTATCAAAGTCATTATCATATCGTTATTATTATCTTCTTTCATTTTTCTTAGTTTTTAAAAACCTCGAAAAATAAATTCCGAGGTTTTGATTATTTAACGAAAATGTCTTTCAATTGACTGATTACGTTACCACTTCCTGAAATGGTGATTTCACCAATTCGATCTGCGATTTTTTCTACGTATTCCATCTCTTTTAATTTCCACAACATTTCGTTTTCTTCCATTAATTTAGCGGTATTCAACATGCTACGCATCGCAGCTGTTTCTTCCCGTCTCATAATACTGTTGGCTTGTGCTTTTTTCTCCGCTACCAATACCTGATTCATGATTTCTTTCATATCACCAGGCAAAATAACATCTCTAATTCCAGCATCAGCAACACTTAAACCTAAGGCATTGATTTTATCCAACATGTTTTCCAAAATTTCTTTTGAAATTGTGTCTTTTTTGTTCAACAACTCATCTAATGTGTAGCTACCAACTAAAGCGCGTAAAGCCAATTGCATCAACACATACAACTGTTTGTCATATTCTTTGTTGTTTACCAAAGCTTTAACCGCGTCAATTACTTGGTAACGAACAAAGAAGTTAATACGCAAGGTTGCTTTATCTTTTGTCAATAATTCTTGACCTGCAATTTCCATTTGTTGCTGACGAATATCTACGTTTTTAACTTCAATTGGAATGGCGTTGTTCCAGAAATAGTAATTTCCAGCGGCCAATTCTTTTACAAAAGCACCATTTACAAACAACAAACCTTTTTCAAAGTTCAATACTTGATATTTTCTAGTGTACGCTCGCACTTTAATGTTTTCTAACAAAGCCACTGGAACCACTTCTGTAATTTCTACTTTAGACAAATCAATTTTTGTAAAGGCATTGTCTAAATAACCTTTCCAAAACGCATATCTACCAGTAGTTAATACCTCTTTAAACATGCCATTTACATAGTATAAAGCGATTTCGTTATCGGCAATTTCGATTACTTCTAATAGAGAAGCTAATTTTTCATTTTGCAATAAAATGGTCAATTCTATTGGCGCTACAAACGATTGTTTCATTTCATATATATGAACTTGTTTATTGCCAAAAATCCAATAAGAACCGGCTTCTAATACGTTAATTAATTTTCCTTTTCCAAATACCAAACCTACTTGGTATGCCTGAATTGTAATTCTGTTGATCATAATTTATATAGTTATCATTAAACATTCTTTTAAAAAGAAAACCTTCAGTTCTTCGTCCAAAGTCCAAAACGGAAAAAAGTTAGTAATCAAAAGCATTCTAATGGGTTTCTATTCTATTTTGAAGTTAGCCGTAGCAAACAACAAGCAAATACAAAAGCAAAAGAACGGTTAGGAATACGAAGCCTTTTTCAGGTCTTTTCCTAAGTGTTTCTTTACGAACAAGTCGAGCCAAAACTGACCAAGTCCGAAGATTTTCTTATGGTGCATCATTTTTAAGAGTGATGCCACTCGGCTACATTAAAAGTGTAGTACTCTACCAATTGAGTTATTCCGATATATCGGAAGTAGGATTCGAACCTACACATCCAAATTTCTATTGTTCTAACCAGACTGAACTAACATACCAGAAGCATGTACGGGAATCGAACCCGTGACCCATAGAGTGAGATGATTTTTTGGAAAACCACCAAAACCTCCAAGCCAAGTTGAACAGTACAACATCATCCGCAACTGCGAAACGAATACTGCAATAGTGCTATACCGAAACACCCAACAAGACTTGCTTGATATTTTATTTCTCAATCCTCCTAACGACTGTCATTTCGAGCGAAGTCGAGAAAGACAAGAAAGACGAGAATCTATTATTTTCAAATTCAAAGAACGATTTCTTTATTGCTGAACAAAGATTCAAAACCTACTACGCAATTATTCTGCGTAGTAAAAATAACTTGTGGAAGTAGTAGGATTCGAACCTACTCAGTCATAAGACAACGGTTTTACAGACCGCCCCAACTCTCCTACTTTGGCGTACTTCCATTTTGTCTGGGAAACAGGACTCGAACCTGTAACCTCCTGCATCCAAAGCAGGTAAACAACCAATCGTTATCTTCCCAGATGTAACTAATCAAAAGATCAGTTAATTGCGGCTTATACGGGGATCGAACCCGTTTCTCCCGAGAGACAGTCGGGAAGGTTAGCCAGTAACCCCAATAAGCCTTGTTCCTTTCTAAAGAACTCGTGTGATTTTGGAAGGACTCGAACCTTCAACCCTTTGCTTCGTAGGCAAATACTCTTTCCAATTGAGCTACAAAATCAGTGGCGATTCTGGTAAGATTCGAACTTACAACCTTTGAGTTAACAGCTCACTGCTCTACCCTTGAGCTACAGAATCAATATTTTTGGACATAAAAAAAGCACCTCGTAAAAGGTGCTTCATATCATAACAATGGAATACTACTATTCCAAATGCCTACTAGTTTGCACCTGTTTATTCTTATATCCGAAATCAAATTTCGGAGCTACATTACGTGAAGGATTAAAACAATCTATCATTGTTGTAATATTTAGTTTTTGAATGTTATATCGTGTTCTCATTATTATTTGTTTTTTTAAATCAATTCTGATTTTTGAATTCTAAATTCTTACTTCTAATTTTCTGTGGCAAAGATAAAGTCAAAAAAAAGTAACTTCCAAATCTTTTTTAAAATTATTTCATTGATAATCAAATAGTTATGCTAAATTTTAAGCAATAAAAACCCTGTCCGTTTTTCAACAGATACTTCTGATTTTTCAAATGACTGTCTCTCATTTGGTTACGCATTTACCTTTATTTTTTACTACTTAGTTTTATCATGAAACATTTTTTTACTTTTTTTTGTATTTCTGTCATGCTGAACTCGTTTCAGCATCTAAAACTCTACTTTCAATCATTTTTTAAACAAAAAAAAACGCCCTTTTTGCAAAGGACGTTTAGTATATTTTGGTGTAATTTTACTAAAAACAATAACTATTCTTCATAAAAACACATACAACGTCCATCAATCTCCATAGGAAAATCTATCGCAGAGCGATATAAATTTAGACTAATATGTTGCTTTTGTGTTTTCATTTCAAGGGCAAATGTAGGGATTTTTTTAAAAAACTACATTTTTATTTATTTTCTATCAATTTGACTCAGTACTGTTGGGTCTTGAATTTCATTGTCTTTTGCTAACATTAAAACCTTAGACATTACTTCTGCTGATTTAGGATCATCATCTGCAAATGGTAAAAATAATCTACCTCTATGCTGAGATTGAACTGGTAAAATTGATAAATACTTACCTGGAATTTGATGCACAATAGCACTAC
>JAGOFG010000224.1 GCA_017997335.1 Flavobacterium sp.
AAAAAGGCAATGGTTTTGTAGCCAAAAGTTATCCTGCTCTTGAACAAGATGCTGTCTTTGAAGATGCTTCGGCAGTACTAGCAGATTTTGATGGCGATCAAAAGAAGGATCTATTTGTAGCTTCTGGCGGAGGAGAAAACGCTTCCAATTTGCAAGATCGTTTGTATCGAAACAACAATAACGTTCCTTCGAGACAAGATTTACCACAAGTGGCACAAAATGCAACAGTCATAAGAACTTTCGATTATGACAAAGACGGAGACTTAGATGTTTTTATTGGAAATAACTCTGAGACAAATCGTTTTGGAAGTACACCAGATTGCTATTTGTTAAAGAATACCAAAGGTAAATTTACCCTAGACCAAACCAAAACGTTTGCTAAAATTGGTATGGTTACCGACGCTGTTTTTACCGATTTTAATACAGATGGACAAGCGGATTTGATTGTAGTAGGAGAATGGATGCAACCCACTTTTTTTGTAAATAAAAAAGGGAAATTTACCAATGTTACAACTGCTGTTTCCTCTTCTAAAAATAAAGGAATTTGGCAAACTATTCTCCCTTTTGATATTGATCATGATGGCGATGAAGATTACTTGCTTGGCAATTGGGGGATGAATTCAAAGTTCAACGCCTCAGAGACTTATCCATTAAAAATGTATTATGACGATTTTGACAATAATGGCACTTTTGAAACTATTGTAGCAAAAGAGAAGAACGGAAAGTATTACACCACAATGGGATTAGATGAATTGACAGAACAATTTAGTGGTATGCTCAAGAAAAAATTCAATAGTTATCAATCATTTGCAGGTAAAACAGTCGAAGAGATTTTTGACCCTGCGATGCTGGCTATTGCAAAACAATATGAGGTACATACATTGCAATCGGGCTATTTAAAAAATAATAAAGGGAAATTTGTTTTTGTTCCTTTTTCTAACGCAATGCAAGTGGCGCCAATAACAAGTTTTGTAGCTGGTAATTTTGTCGGAGATGCCAAACCCGAAGTGTTTGCGGCCGGGAATTACTTTGGAATTTCACCTTATCATAGCCGATTTGACGGTTTCTCTGGTGCATTAATTATTGACCAAAAAACAATGCTTTTAGGCCATCAAATAGGTATTGATTTAACTCAAAAAGCAGTACGTCATCTAGACATTCTCTCGGTTAATAGTCAAAACTATTTATTGGTAACCATCAATAATAAACCCGCAGAAGTCTATCAAATAACCAACAAAAAATAACCAACCAAACTAGATTTACACAAATGAAATTTTCTATTTTATCTCTAATAAGTGTTTGTTTCTTGGCAACTTCTTGCCATAACGAAAAAGCAATTACAATAACCTCTAATGATTATTGTGCTGCTGTTGATACGGTAACCGGAATTATGGTTCATGATATTTTTTCGCCACCAGTAGCAAGTAGGATATATGTTTATCCTAATGTCGCTGCTTATGAAATTATGGTGCAAAACAGTAACGAGTATCAAAGTCTACAAGGGCAATTAAAAGGCTTGGATTCTATACCTGTTTTAGACCCTAAAAGCGGAGTCAATGTTCCGTTGGCGGCCTTAATAGCACAGATGGAAGTGAGTAAAAAACTCGTTTTTTCTGAAGAAGCTATAGAGAAATATCGCGATAGTTTGTATGCAAAATGGAGTGATGAAAATGAAAAAGAATTTGAAGTTTCTAAGGAATATGCACTAAAAGTGGTTGACCGTATTGCAAAATGGATGGGAAAAGACAACTACAAAGAAACGAGAACGATGCCTAAATATTCGGTTCATGCTGACCAACCGGCTCGTTGGCAACCCACGCCACCCGCTTATATGGATGCTGTAGAACCACATTGGGGCAAAATTAGAACCTTAGTAATGGACTCATCAGCTCAGTTTAAAGCCAAAGCGCCTTTTCCTTTTTCTATGAATAAAAATTCTGATTTTTATAGAGAAGCTAAAGAAACCTATGATGTAGGGAATAAGATTTCTAAGGATTTATTGGCTATGGAAAAGACCAAAAGCACCAAAATTCCCGAAGAGTCGGCTATAGCAACTTTTTGGGATTGCAATCCGTATGCTACCGTGACACAAGGACATATGATGTTTGCCAAAAAGAAAAACACTCCCGATGCGCACTGGATAAATATTGCTAAAATAGCGTGTAAAACCGCAAAAACAGATTTTAATAAAACCGTTTTTGTGTATACCAAAACATCAATAGGTGTTTTCGAATCGTTCATCAGTTGTTGGGACCAAAAGTTCAAAACCAATGTAGTGCGCCCAGAAACCTATATCAATCAATACATAGACGAAAACTGGAAGCCGCAACTGCAAACGCCTCCATTTCCTGAATATACCAGTGGGCATTCTGTTTTATCAGCTTGTTCTGCTGAGATTTTGACCGCAATTTTCGGAGATAATTTTGCGTATGTAGACGATTCTGAGATTCCGTTTGGTTTGCCCAAGCGAAAGTTTACTTCTTTTAAACAAGCGGCCGATGAAGCATCAATTAGTAGATTATATGGAGGTATTCATTACCGTGCCGCAATTGTAAACGGCGTGGAGCAAGGAAAAATGATTGGACAATACATCAACAGTAAATTAAAAATGACCAAGTAAGGCGATGAAGAAGAAAATTGGTATTTTTTGTAGTGTTGCACTATTTCTTTTTTTGGGATGGTATTTTGGCATTAAAGCATCGGATTATACGATTACATTTACCGCAAAAGCAGCCTCTGGAACTGTTTTTCAAGGCATACAGGAATGGTCAACTATTCAAAGACAAAAGCGAAAAGAGCATTTTACTGTAGTAGAAAAAAATAATTTTGATTTCCTAAAACAGCAAATGACAGTTGGAGATACTACCTATACCTATGTTTGGGAAATAACTCCTTTGAACGACTCAGTGTCTAAAGTAAGTGTGGGAATCAATGAAATTGGAAAGAGTTGGTACAACAAAATCACCGCTCCTTTTTGGCCCACAAAATTCAAAACCGAACAAATTAGGAAAGTCAAAGATTTACGTGAAGGATTGAATGAACATCTCAAAAATTTGAAAGTCAGAATTGACGGAGAAGGAACTTCAAAGCCAGTATATGTTGCTTACATTCAACTCAAAAGTGCCTTGCAAGAAAAAGCACAAACGATGATTGGGAATGATGCTGCAATTACAGGATTTTTATACACCCATAAAATTAAAATCGTTGACCGACCTTATGTAGAAATTGTAGATTGGGATTTAGATAAAGAAACCATCGTTTTTAATTATTGTTTTCCCATTGACCCTTTAACAAAAGCAATAGCTGATGCTAATGTAAAATTCAAAACGATTCCTTCGCTAAAAGGAATTAAAGCAACTTATTATGGTAATTTCAGAACGTCTGACAGAGCTTGGTTTGCTTTGATGGATTATGCGAAAAAGAACGATTTGAAAATTAAAAATATAGCCTTGGAACATTTTCTTGCCAACCCGTTTAACGGAGGTGAGGAATTAGAATGGGAAACCCAAATTATTATGCCTTACGCTTCAGAGTAATTTAATCTCCTGCAAGGTTTTTTTCAAACCTTGTAGGTTTTTTGAAAGTGTTATTTGGTAATGAAGACCTACAAGGTTTTGGAAACCTTGCAGGTCGAGAAGTCTAAAGTTTTTTGACATCGGATTTCCTGCAAGGTTTTTTGAAAGTGTTATTTGGTAAT
>JAGOFG010000077.1 GCA_017997335.1 Flavobacterium sp.
AATCGGACTTGGCTCCATTGGCGCATTACCCGTTGCCATTTTGGTATGGGCAATTGGCTTGTCTTTGGGTGGCACTACAGGTTACGCCATTAATCCAGCAAGAGACTTAGGCCCACGTATCATGCACGCCATTCTTCCCGTAAAAGGAAGCAGCGACTGGAGTTACGCTTGGATTCCTGTTGTAGGACCAATCATTGGAGCCAGTTTGGCGGCATTTTTATATATGGCGCTTATTTAATATCACTTCATAAATCAACAAAAAAATCATGAAAAAATTATTTTTTTCCTCTATAATCATAATTATAGGGCTAGCTGGATACGCTCAAAAAACAACGGTTTCCGACACTGTTTCAGCCTCGACAGAAGCATCAAAAACAAGCAGTTTAGACTTTAATGTGGAATTAAAAACAAGCCACCTTTGGAGGGGATTAGTCATAAACGGCAGCATGACCGCCATGGGAAATATTCATTATGCTTTAGACAAAAAACAGAACTTAACAATAGGTGTTTGGGGCGGAAATGGATTTGATGGCAACTATAAAGAAATTGATTATTATGTTCAATACCAAAGCAAAGGATTTTCAATAGGACTTTGGGATTTATTCAATACCACAAGTGTTGAAAAACCAGCAGTGTTTAATTATGACAGAAAAACAACCACACACATCCTTGATTTTAGAACTTCTTACCAATTCCCAAAGGATTTTCCTTTACGAATAGAAGCCGATGTTTTACTTTATGGAAATGACCGTGAATTAATTTCAAATTTGGATTATAAAAACAGATATTCGACTTATGTAGAATTGGGATATCCTTTATTGAAAAATGAAAAAATTGCTTTGGATGCCTACTTAGGCGCTGGATTTGCCCTTGATGGAAAATCACATTTATACACTAATGAACCAAACAGCAATTTTGACATTGTAAACACAGGAATCAAAGCTTCAAAAAACATTACTGTTTTACAATATAAATTACCGGTTTCTGCAGTAGCAATGTGGAATCCTACACTTAAAATCGCTAGAGTGCAACTTGGAGTTGTATTGTTCTGATTTTTTAATATAAATAGTTCTTGGTTTGTTACCACAAAGCGCGCGTTTAGAAATGAAAGCGCGTTTTTTTTACTTAAGAAATAAAACCTAAAATAGTGTTAATTCTTCATCTGACATCTTGTCATATTTATTGAAATTCATTTATCTTTGTGCTTTGAAAATACCCAATGGAAAAGATAATAGAAGAAAGCAAACAGGGCGAAAGTCTTGTTTTAGAAAATAAACCTGAGAATACTAAAAAACTCTTTATAGAAAGTTACGGCTGTGCGATGAATTTTTCGGACAGCGAAATTGTAGCTTCCATTTTATCCGGAAACGGATACAATACAACGCAAGTACTAGAAGAAGCTGATCTTGTATTGGTGAACACATGCTCTATTAGAGATAAGGCTGAACAAACCATACGTAAGCGTCTTGAAAAATACAATGCCGTAAAACGAATTAATCCAAAAATGAAAGTTGGCGTTTTAGGATGTATGGCGGAACGTTTAAAAAGTCAATTTTTAGAAGACGAAAAAATTGTAGACTTGGTAGTTGGTCCTGATGCATACAAAGACTTACCAAACTTACTAAATGAAGTTGAAGAAGGTCGTGACGCTATCAATGTTATTCTTTCTAAAGAAGAAACTTATGGCGACATTGCTCCCGTTCGATTAATGAGCAATGGAGTCACTGCTTTAGTTTCTATAACACGTGGTTGTGACAATATGTGTACGTTTTGTGTTGTTCCATTTACCCGAGGTCGAGAAAGAAGTCGTGAACCTCAAAGTATAATGAATGAGATTCAAGAATTACAAAACAACGGATATAAAGAAGTTACTCTTTTAGGACAAAACGTAGACAGTTATTTATGGTACGGTGGAGGATTGAAAAAAGATTTTGTCAATGCTTCTGAAATGCAAAAAGCCACAGCTGTAGATTTTGACCAATTACTCGAAATGGTAGCTGTAGGATTTCCAAAAATGAGAGTTCGTTTTTCGACTTCCAATCCGCAAGACATGCACGAAAGCATTTTGCACGTAATAGCAAAATACCCAAATATTTGTAAACATATCCATTTACCTGTTCAATCTGGAAGCAACCGAATTCTAAAAGAAATGAATCGTTTGCATACTCGTGAAGAATATATGGCATTGATTGACAAAATCAATGCAATTATTCCAAATTGTGCTATTTCACAGGATATGATTGCGGGATTCCCTACAGAAACTGAGCAAGACCATCAAGATACATTGAAACTGATGGACTATGTTAAATATAGTTTTGGGTATATGTACAGCTACTCTGAACGCCCAGGAACTTTAGCAGGAAGAAAAATGGAAGATGATGTTCCTGAAGAAACAAAAGCAAGAAGATTACAAGAAATTGTAGATTTACAACAAGCCCACGCTCGATACAGAACAGAACAATACATCGGTCAAACTGTAGAAGTCTTAGTTGAAAAAGTGTCTAAAAAATCGCCTAACGAATTCTCAGGAAGAAACTCACAAAGCATCACTGTTGTTTTTCCTAAGGAAAACTATAAAATTGGTGATTTTGTTAATGTACTAGTAGAACGAACAACTGGTGCGACTCTTATCGGCAAAGCAATTGGGCTAAGCGAGATGAATTAAGAAAAAGTTTAATAGTTTAAAATGGTTTAAAGTCCGTCCCCAAAACAACTTCAAACCATTAAACACTTAAACCTTTAAACAAAACAATATGGAAACAGTTCAAGCAATAAAACAACGATTTGAAATTATTGGGAATGACCCCAAACTCAATCGCGCCATTGAAAAAGCCATTCAAGTGGCTCCAACAGATATTTCGGTGCTGGTTTCTGGCGAAAGCGGTGTGGGTAAAGAAAACATTCCTAGAATAATTCATTCTCTTTCCCATAGAAAACACGGCAAATACATTGCTGTAAACTGTGGTGCCATCCCTGAAGGAACTATTGATAGTGAGCTTTTTGGTCACGAGAAAGGCGCTTTTACTGGAGCAACGAATACTCGAGAAGGCTATTTTGAAGTTGCCGATGGCGGAACCATATTTCTAGATGAAGTGGGAGAACTTCCTCTTACTACTCAAGTTCGTTTACTACGTATTCTTGAAAATGGTGAATTTCTAAAAGTGGGTTCGTCTCAAGTACAAAAAACAAACGTTCGAATTGTGGCAGCTACCAATGTTAATCTTTTTGATGCCATTGAAAAAGGAAAATTCAGAGAAGATTTATACTATCGTTTAAGTACGGTAGACATTACGTTGCCACCTCTTCGCGATCGTAAAGACGACATTCATTTATTGTTTAGAAAATTTGCTGCCGATTTTGCTCATAAATATAAAATGCCTCCATTAAAGCTAGACGATAACGCCATTCATGTTTTACAAAAATTCCGTTGGAGTGGAAATATCAGGCAGCTAAGAAACGTTGCAGAGCAAATTTCCGTTTTAGAAACCAATCGCGATATTAGTGCGGCTACTTTGCAATCGTATCTCCCAATGGAAAGTAGCAATTTACCTTCTGTAATTAAAGACAAGAAAAGCGAAAGCGATTTTAATACCGAAAGAGAAATTTTATACAAAGTGCTTTTTGATATGAAAAGTGACTTGCACGATTTAAAAAAACTGACGTTGGAATTAATGCAAAACGGAAGTTCAAAAGTGCAAGAAACCAATCAAAACCTAATTCAAAAGTTATATGGTTCAAAATCAGATAGCGAAATTGAATTTGAAGAAGAGCCAAGAACAGCAGTAATTACCACTCAAAATATTGACAACAATTATCAAGAACCTGAGGAAAATTATCTTTTTGCCGAAACGATTGAAGAGGAAGAAATCCTCAAACTAGAACAAAAAGAAATTGAGTTGATTAAAAAGTCGTTAGAAAAAAACAAAGGAAAACGAAAAGCTGCTGCCGATGAATTGGGAATTTCAGAACGTACTTTGTATCGAAAAATCAAACAATTCGATTTATAAAAATGAATACAATTCCAAATTACTATATTTGAATAAAATTGGAATTGAGAACTTAAAATGGTGTTCCTTTCACCACAACTTTATGAGAAAATTATTTTTTTTATTTGCAATCATTTGCCTTTTCATACTGAATAGCTGTGGCGTATACAACTTTACTGGTTCTGGTAAAATTGATGCTAAAACATTTCAGGTGAATTTTTTCCAAAACAATGCCGAATTGATTGAACCAGGAATAGACAGAACTTTCACCTTACAATTACAAGATTTAATTCAGAATCAAACCAATTTAAACTTAGTAAAAAATGGAGGTGATTTGGTATACGAAGGAGAAATTACCGATTATAGAATCAGCCCAATGACAGCAACGGCCGATCAGCGTGCCGCACAAAACCGTTTAAAAATCAGAATTAATGTCCGTTTCACTAATAAAAACAAAGAAACCGATAACTTTGAAAAATCATTTGAGTTTTTCTATGATTATCCTGCCGATCAACAATTAACGGGTTCGACATTAAGTGCTGGTCTAAAAGAAATTTTTGATAGAATTTCGCAAGACATTTTTAATGAATCACTGGCAAAGTGGTAATCCAATTAATCCTATCTTGACTATAAAATGAACGTTACTGATTATACCTTTTTAATAAACAAACCCGACACTATTAATAGTGCCTATACGGATGCACTTGGCAATATTCTGAATGAATTTCCATACTTTCAAAGCGCAAGAGCTTTACGTCTAAAAGGTCTTTTCAACCAAAATAGTTTCAAATACAATTATGCCTTAAAGGTCACAGCTGCGCATACCACAGACCGTTCGATACTATTTGATTTCATCACCTCAGAGCATTTTGACACTCTTCAAAATGACTTATACGACAAAAAAAATCTCGAGCTTATGAATATGGAAGTGGTAGATAGTGAAATCGTACATCCAAAAACTATTTTGGAACAGCAACAAAAAGCACTAGAATTATCTATCCTCACGTCTATAAAAGAAGCAACTAACAATAACGATACTATTTCCGAAAACAAATCGGAATCGGTTATTGAACTCGGCAAACCCATTGACTTCACTCCAAATGAAAAGCACTCCTTTCAGGAATGGTTACAATTATCGAGAACACAGCCTATCGACCGAAGCATAGAGAACAATTCAAAAACCTTCGAAGATAGTATGGAAGAAGAAAGAAAGAAAAAAGCAGCATTGATTGATAAGTTCATAGAAACCAATCCTAAAATTGCGCCAATCAAGCCTGGTACTGCTCCAGCTCCGCAATTTGAACTCAATTCTTCAGACAATACCCACTTAATGACAGAGACTTTAGCAAGAGTTTACTTGGAACAAAAAAAATATCAAAAAGCGATACAAGCTTATGAAATATTAATTTTGAAATATCCAGAAAAAAGTAGTTTCTTTGCAGACCATATATCAGAAATAAGGAATTTACAAAATAACAATAATTAAACAATGAGCACATTTTCAATTTTTTTAGTTTTAATAACTATAGTTTGTTTTTTACTAATCGTAGTAATTATGGTTCAAAACCCTAAAGGTGGAGGATTATCATCATCAATAGGAGGATCACAAATGTTGGGTGGTGTTCAAAAAACGACTGACTTTTTAGACAAAAGTACTTGGACATTAGCTACTATCTTGATTGCTTTAATTTTGCTTTCTAGCTTAAGTTTTTCAGGTTCTATGAGTGATACAGATTCTAAAATCATCGAAAAAACTGAAACTGCTGCTCCACAAACAGCTCCAGTACAAAATGCACCTGCAACACCTGCTGCACCTGCTACAAAATAATAGAAACATCTATATTATAAAAATGCCAGCCTGTCAAAGCTGGCATTTTTTTTAGGAAAAATTGTCAGTTTATAAGGGTTGGCACAATTTCTGAAATTCAAGAATCGATTAAAAATTAATTCAAAATAAAAAATAAAAACCATGGCATTAAACATTAAACCCCTATCGGATAGAGTTCTTATCGAACCTGTTGCCGCTGAAACAAAAACAGCTTCAGGGATTTTTATTCCTGATACCGCAAAAGAAAAACCTCAAAAAGGAACTGTAATTGCTGTTGGTAATGGAACCAAAGACCACGCAATGACAGTAAAAGTAGGCGATACCGTACTTTATGGTAAATATGCGGGTACAGAATTAAAATTAGAAGGAACCGATTATTTGATTATGCGCGAGGATGATATTCTTGCAATTATCTAAAAAATTAAACAGTACGGACAAGTCGCGACTTGTCCCTTCAATTTATTAATTATTCTAAAAAAATAAAAAAATGGCAAAAGATATTAAATTTGATATTGAAGCACGTGACGGTTTAAAACGTGGGGTAGACGCATTAGCTAATGCAGTAAAAGTAACACTTGGCCCAAAAGGACGTAATGTTATTATTGGAAAAGCTTTTGGAGGACCAAATGTAACGAAAGACGGTGTAACGGTAGCTAAAGAAATCGAATTGAAAGACCCATTAGAAAATATGGGAGCTCAAATGGTAAAAGAAGTAGCTTCAAAAACCAACGACTTAGCGGGTGATGGTACTACTACAGCAACTGTTTTAGCACAAGCCATCGTAAAAGAAGGTTTAAAAAACGTAGCCGCTGGAGCCAATCCAATGGATTTAAAAAGAGGTATCGATAAAGCTGTTGAAGCTATCGTTGCCGACTTAGCAAAACAAGCTAAAGTAGTAGGAAGCGATTCTGAGAAAATCAAACAAATTGCTTCTATTTCTGCTAACAATGACGAAGTTATTGGTGAATTAATCGCTACTGCTTTCGCAAAAGTTGGAAAAGAAGGTGTAATCACTGTTGAGGAAGCCAAAGGAACCGAAACCTTCGTAGATGTAGTAGAAGGAATGCAATTCGACAGAGGTTATTTATCTCCTTACTTCGTAACGAATCCAGAGAAAATGGAGGCTGAATTAGAGAATCCATTCATCCTTTTATACGACAAAAAAGTTTCTTCATTAAAAGAATTATTGCCAGTTTTAGAGCCTGTAGCACAATCAGGAAAACCATTATTAATTATTGCAGAAGATGTTGATGGCGAAGCTTTATCAACATTGGTAGTAAACAAATTACGTGGTGCCTTGAAAATTGCTGCTGTAAAAGCACCTGGTTTTGGCGATAGAAGAAAAGCAATGTTAGAAGACATCGCAATCTTAACAGGAGGAACTGTAATCTCTGAAGAAAGAGGCTATACGCTAGAAAACACTACTATCGATATGTTAGGAACTGCTAACAGAGTAACTATCGACAAAGACAACACTACAATTGTAAATGGTGCTGGAGATACGGAATTGATCAAAAACCGTGTGAACCAAATCAAAGGTCAAATGGAAACTACGACTTCTGATTATGACAAAGAAAAATTACAAGAACGTTTGGCTAAACTAGCTGGCGGTGTTGCTGTTCTTTATGTAGGTGCTGCTTCTGAAGTAGAAATGAAAGAGAAAAAAGACAGAGTTGACGATGCTTTACACGCTACTCGTGCCGCTGTAGAAGAAGGTATTGTTGCTGGTGGTGGTGTAGCTTTATTAAGAGCAAAAACGGTTCTAAGCACACTAAAAGCAGACAACGCTGATGAAGCTACTGGTATCCAAATCGTTTCTCGCGCAGTAGAAGCTCCATTGAGAACTATTGTAGAA
Source organism: Flavobacterium sp. (assembly GCA_017997335.1). GTDB lineage: Bacteria > Bacteroidota > Bacteroidia > Flavobacteriales > Flavobacteriaceae > Flavobacterium. The sequence goes on from JAGOFG010000077.1 coordinate 7,670, forward strand.
AACGCTGGATTAGAAGGTTCTGTTGTAGTAGCAAAAGTAGCTGAAGCAACTGGAGATTTTGGTTACAATGCCAAAACTGATGAATATACTGATATGCTAAAAGCAGGTATTATCGATCCTAAAAAAGTAACTCGTGTAGCTTTAGAAAACGCAGCTTCTGTTTCAGGAATGATCTTAACTACAGAATGTGCTTTGATTGATATTAAAGAAGAAAATGCCGGAGGCGGAATGCCAATGGGAGGTGGAATGCCAGGAATGATGTAATAAGCATTAAAATTCCAATGCAAATATTCCAAACTCCAAATTTGGAAACCATAAAAAAATCCGAAGTTTCAAAGCTTCGGATTTTTTGTTTGTATAAATCAATTAAGGACTAATCTTTACTATGGACTAAATTATTCTGGTCGCTTTTTCAACATTTTCATAAATACTGGAAAAGTAGAAACCAAAATAATTCCAATCACAATATATTCAATGTGTTTTTTCAAGTCGATACCGTATTCAAGAAAGATGCCATACAAATAATGCCCAGCAAAAATTAAAAGAAACGCCCACATAAACGAACTTAAAATATTGAAGAACATAAATTTCTTTTTATCCATAGAAACAATGCCCGCCACTATAGGCGCAAACGTTCTGAAAATAGGTAAAAATCTAGCATAGATAATGGCTTTTCCTCCATACTTTTCGAAAAAATCTTTCGACTGTAACAAATACTTTTTCTTAAACCAAAATGTATCTTCTTTTTTCAATAAGTAATAACCACTTTTGGCACCAAACCAGTAGCCTACCATATTCCCTAATACTCCAGCAATAGCAACCATAAAAGACAAGAACGTTACGTTGATAAAATCACTTTCAACCACGAAAAGATTTTCAACTAAACTACGACTGTAAATTCCTGAAAGAAAAAGCAAACTATCACCTGGAAGAAAAAAACCTGCGAAAAGTCCTGTTTCGGCAAAAACAATAAACAGAACTACATATAACCCAATTTGAACGCCACCGATACTTAATGTGATATAAAACTCAGGATTTAATAATTGGGTCCATTCAAAATTATTCATATTCGGGCTTAAATTTGGATTTATTAGTTGGTGAAAATAGGCATTTTTTAACAAAGGCACAAAACAAACCCCTATTTTAAAGTTTTATTAACGATTTAAAAAAACACCCAAAACGATTGTCTTGGGTGTTCTAAAAAATTATTCTTTTCTCTCGTACAAACAACATGAATGCAACTTGTCGTAATCTTCTTTGGTTGCTTTTACCTCATCAGTATCATGACCCACTTTTGCAATTGCCTTTTTAACATCAAGAAGGGAACATTTTTCTTCATTGAGAATTAAAGATAATTGATGCGAAGGAATATCCCAAGTAGCTGACTTCACCCCTTCTACAGAAAGAGCAGCCTTTTGAATACGTTTTTGACACAGCCCACAATTCCCGTTTACCTCGGTTACATGTTTAGCATTTTTATTCTTTTTTTCTTGTGCTTGAGCAACAAAACCTGCTAAAGCAACTAATACAACTAAAACTATTTTTTTCATGATTTCTATTTATTTAAAGTTTATTTTATTTTAAAACGCAGTCCTGCATAATACATTTGGCCAAAGATTGGCGCATATACAATTGAGGCATCAAAAGTAGGTCCAAATGGAGTTTCCGCTCCAAGTATGGCTTTGCTTTGCTTGTAATTACCAATGTTTTCTCCTCCCACATATATTTCAAAATTAGAAGAAAACACATGGGTAACTTGAGCATTAATCAAGTTATAAGAAGGCGAAAACTCAGGCAAACGATCTTGAGCAGGATTCGAGGCTGTTACTGGCAATTGCTGTTTGCCTAACCAATTATAAGTCGCATCAAAACGCCATTGGCTTCCAGATTCACTTCGTCCTGTTTCGTATTCTAAATTCCCAAAAAAACGATGCTTCGCTTGCAAGGGTCTTTGATAAACACCTGACAAATATTGTGTCTGAATATCATAATACTTATAAGCAGAACGCAAACTAAAACGATTCGCTAGCTCATAATTGAATTCGATTTGCAAACTAGTAGCATAGGATTTCCCTTTTAGATTATAAAACAAGACCTGCTGTGGCGATTGCATTACATCCACAACCGCTTGATTTTGAAAATCGGTTCTGTAAAGATCAAATCCCGCATCACCGTTTCGGCCAAACAATTGAAATTTTTGATTAAAACTCAAACCATAATTCCAAGCAATTTCTGGATTCAAACCATAGATTTTTCCATCGGTATCCAAAATAGAAAAGGTTCTAGAACTAGCAAACAACGATTGATTTTCAGCAAAAATATTCGCCGCACGTTTTCCTCTTCCTGCCGAAAAACGAAGCACCGATTTCTCCCAAGGATTATAACGAAGATGCAAACGAGGCGTTACAAAAGTCCCCAATCGATTGTGATTATCGACTCTTCCGCCCAAAACCAAACTAAAATTATCGTCGTTATCATACGTATATTCAAAAAAAGCACCTACCGAATTATCTACTCTTCCATAATCTGTCAACCCCACAAACTCATTGTAATTATCGTACGCAAAGTTGATTCCTGTTGCAAACTTATGTTTGGTGTTGTTAATGATAGAGTTGAAAATCAAATTCGAATAAAAGCTATTTTGCTTAATATCGTACACATTCAATCCATAATAGGAATTTTGATTGTGTAACGTAAAAGCATTTTGAAAACCTATACTTTGAAACGGCATATCTTTGAAGACATAGCCAACTTTCGTAGCCAAATCCAATCGCTGTGTATTGATTTCAGAACCCCAACGATTAGTGGCACCTCGGTCTCTATCTGGATCAAAATCAACCTCGCCCGATTGTTTTTTATCATTCATATACCTGAAATTGATAAAACTCACAAGACCTTTTTCGGCATCATAATATTGGTAGCGATTCATCACATTGATTTGCTTTGCCAACGGATTATCCATAAAACCATCGTTGTTCTGGTCCATTTTAGACACACGAGTGTTACCGTGTACAAACAAACTACTACTCCATTTTTGAGACAATTGTGTGTTAAAATGCGTGTTCAACTCAAATCGAGAATCGGTAGAACCGTAGGCATTCAAAAAGAAAGGAATATCGTTGATCGGCTTGATCAATTCGGTGTTTATTTGACCCGAAATGCTCTCGTACCCATTCACCACACTTCCCGCGCCTTTGGTAATTTGAATACTTTCAACCCACGTTCCCGGTGTAAACGACAGTCCATAGGCTTGTGAGGCACCACGAACAGAAGGCACATTTTCCTCAGTAATCATCAGGTACGGACTCGTCAAACCTAACATTTTGATTTGCTTCGTGCCCGTCAAAGCATCCGAAAAATTCACATCGATAGAAGGATTGGTCTCGAAACTTTCGGCCAAATTACAACAAGCTGCTTTAAGCAACTCTTTGCTGGTTACCAAGGTAGTGTTGGTGGTAACCGTGAAGGATTTTTGCAATCCTTTTCGCTTTTTGGTCACCTTTACTTCGTCTAGATTTTCTTGTGAAAAAACCGGAAACGCCAGTAAAATGGCGGCTAAAAGCACTATTTTTTTATACATTGTTTAATCTGATTTATGCCGTCGTTCCAACATATTTTGGGCGTAACCCCATTTAGTCAAGGGGGCAATAAAAGTAACGTGCTATTCGCCCCCTTGCTTAAATGCGGTCGGGCTATACGCGCTACTTCGGTAGCCAGCTGCTATCCCTTACGCAAACCTGTGCACAAGGAAAAATAGGTTCAAACGACAACTGTTTATAAAATTTTCAAAAAATTAAATAAACAAAAATCAGGCGTAGAAAATGTATTGATGGTATAATTGGTAGAGCGGAGGCGCATTGATAGCGACATAAAAATCGTTGACTACCGCTTTTTGAAAATGAAGTGTTCTAGCAAAAACTGGAACATGTTGCACAGGCACTAAGAAAGGAGCCGAAATGTCAAACAGTACAATTTTTACAGTCGCATTATCCGACTTTTTTTCAAAATGCACCACTTTATCTTTACAGCAAGAATCTTTTTCGACAACTGCTGTTTTCTCACAACAACCATCAGGCTCTGTCAAAGATAAAAGTTCAGAATGCAAACTTATCGCAGCAATGGAGTCGCCACAATAATGCACATTAAAAGCCATTCCTATATTGGAAACCAATAATAGGAGTGCCAAAAATAAACTAGTGCTCTTCTTTACATTCATACTGCGAAATTAATCATTGGATTGTTGTAACAATTAAAATATTTGTTAAAATTA
>JAGOFG010000225.1 GCA_017997335.1 Flavobacterium sp.
GTTGCTTTTTTCTGTTATTATTATGCCTTAAAAAGAATCTCGGCTGTGCGGGTTTCGATATTAAGTTATGTAAACACAATTATTGCAATCTTTCTAGGATGGTTGGTTTTAGATGAAACAATCACATCCGATTTTATTATTGCTTCAGCGCTAATTATGACGGGTGTTTTCATTATCAATTACAAACGGAAATAAAAAATCTCTACAAATTTAATTCATAGAGATTTTTATATGTTTTTTTAAGGCTATGCAGAAAAAGTTTCCACTTCTTTATTGATTTTTCCTACCAATCCAACTAACACTTTTCCTGGTCCCACTTCCGTGAAACTTGTTGCGCCATCTGCAATCATTTGGTTCACAGATTGTGTCCATTTTACAGGAGCTGTTAATTGAATAATCAGGTTTTTCTTAATTTCGCTTGGGTCAGAAACAGCACTTGCCGTTACATTTTGATACACCGGACAAATAGGAGTAGAAAAAGTTGTAGCTTCAATAGCCGCGGCTAACTCTTCTCTGGCAGGCTCCATCATTGGCGAGTGAAATGCACCACCAACAGGTAATATCAATGCACGTTTTGCGCCCGCTTCTTTCATTTTTTCACACGCTTCTTCAACCGCTTTGTATTCGCCCGAAATCACCAATTGGCCCGGACAGTTGTAATTTGCGGCTACCACAATGCCATCAATCGAAGCACAAATGTCTTCTACTATTTTATCATCTAAATTTAAAACTGCTGCCATTGTCGAAGGTTTAATTTCGCACGCTTTTTGCATAGCTAAAGCTCTTTGAGAAACCAATTTCAAGCCGTCTTCAAACGATAAAGTTCCGTTGGCCACTAAAGCAGAAAATTCGCCTAACGAATGTCCGGCAACCATTTCGGGCTTAAAATCTTCGCCTAAGGTTTTGGCTAAAATAACCGAATGTAAAAATACCGCTGGTTGCGTTACTTTTGTTTCTTTTAATTCCTCAGCAGTTCCTTCAAACATAATATCTGTAATGCTAAAACCTAAGATTTCGTTTGCTTTTTCAAACAATTCTTGTGCTAAAGGTGAGTTTTCATATAAGTCTTTACCCATTCCTGTGAACTGAGCACCTTGACCTGGAAATACGTATGCTTTCATTTTTCTAATTTAAAAGTTTAATGGTATTAGCTCAAAAGTGGAACTTCAACCGATGCAAAAATAGTATTTTTTTTTGGAGCGCAATGGCTTGGGCATTTTTGGATTCCTTATTCCCGCTTTTCGTTCTATCTTTTTTGTTTTTACCAGGTTTTGTAAAACCTTGCAAAAACAAAAAAGGATGCCACTTCAATCGGGGCTAGCTGGTTTTTTTTTCGTTTTTTGGATATTCCCGACTTAAAACACAAGAGTTTGGATTATTTCATTCAGTTCATTTTTCAAAGCACCATTTAGAATTCCTTTTTCTGCATCAAAATTAGTATTGAAATTGGGTAATGAAAAGCTGTTTGTAACTATTCCACCTTGAAACGGAAATCTGTTTTTAGCAATTTCCAGAACCGTGCTTCCGCCTCTTGGACCGGGCGAAGTAGCTAGTAAAAACATAGGTTTTCCTTGAAAAGTAGTGGCGCTAATTCTGGAAGTCCAATCTAAAATGTTTTTAAAAGCACTAGAATACGCGCCATTATGTTCGGCAAATGAAATCACAATTAAATCGGCACTTCCTAGTTTTTCATAAAAATCTTGTGCTAATTTTGGAATTCCGTTTTCTTGCTGCTTGTCTACAGAAAAAATCGGCATTTCATAAGCATTCAAATCTAAAATTTCAACAGCAACATCTGCAAACTCATTCGCCACATAAGTTGCCAACTGTTTGTTTATAGAAGCTTTGCTTGACGAAGCTCCAAAAGCAATTATTTTCTTCATTTTTTATAAAATATCTTGAAATTCCGGAGTTTTTTCAATCACACTTTTCACAAAAGAACAAACCGGAACGATTTTATAATTGTTTGCTCGTGCAAATTCAATTGCTTTCACTACTAGTTTTTTTCCCAAGCCTTTTCCTTCATTTCCGGGGTTTACTTCGGTGTGGTCAATAGTCATTTTGTTGTCATCCGACATAAAAAAAGTCATCATTGCTTCTTCTTTTCCATCTATTTCAATGAAAAAAATGCCGGTTTTATCGTTAGTTTTTAGTTGTACTTCGGGGTTCATAATTAATTGTTTTTATCTTCATTTGGTTTTGGAAAATCGTCTAAATTAAATTCATTATTAGATTTAAAATCTAGGGTTTTCACAGGGAAAGGTATTGTAATGTTGTTTTCTTTATAAGCTTTTTGAATTTTCATAATCGCTTCACTTCCCACTTCATTATAAGTGATTTGTTCGGGCGTGTTGATCCACATTCGAACGGAAATATGAATGGCACTTTTGCCAATTTCTGTAAAATAAACATGCGTTTCATCATCGGCAGACAAGTCTTTGATGTCTTTTAAAGCCGCTAGAGTCACTTGATGTACTTTTTCTAAATCTTCCTGTAATGAAATTCTAAATTCTAAATCAAAACGCCTTTTTTGAAGAAATGAATAATTTTCTATCGGATTTTGAAACACTTCTCTATTCGGAATAATTACGGTTTTGCCTTTAAAGGTTTGCATAACGGTGTCTCTTAAATTAATTTCAATAACCCTGCCCATGTAGCCCTTGATTTCGACAATATCTCCCACTTTTAAAGGCTTCCGAAAGGAGATAAAAATCCCCGACATAAAATTTGAAGCGATATCTTGAAAGGCAAAAGCCAATGCCAAACCTAAAATTCCGGCTCCTGCTAAAATGGATGTTACGGCTTTGTCGAGGTTTAAAATCGTCAATACCGTAAACAACAAAACCCCTAAAGTCGTGAAATAGATAATGGAGCCAAATAAATTTTGCAAAGTAATGTTTGGCGAGATTTTAGAAACGATTTTGACAGCCAATTTTCTAATAAACTTGGCTATAAATATTCCTAAAACTAATACGATTGCCGCCAAAAATATGTTAGGCAATAGTTTTATGATGGTTTCAACCCATAAATTGAGTTTGCCGTTTATTAAATCTGTTATTTTATTGAGATTGAACTTCATAAATTTTTTTTGAGTCTTGCTAAAATAAATAATGTAAGCGGTTATACCAACATTTTATTTAAAAATAACAGAAATAAATTACTACGGGTTTTAATTTAATTACACTTCCATCGGGATTTCCATTACTAAAAACCTTGCATTGGTAGTTGCTTTTACTTCAATTTCATTGGTATTCCAAATTCCCAAAGCATCTCTTTTTTCTAATTTTTCGCCATTCACTTCAATTTCACCTTCTATATTCATAATATAAAAACCGTTTCCAGCTTTTTTTAACGCTAATTTTTTAGAAAATTCAGCATTAAAATCACATAAATAAAACCAAGCATCTTGGTGAATCCATACGCCTTCATCATCTTGATTGGGTGAAAGGATTTGGGCAAAATTATTTTTTTGCAAGCTTTTATCTAAAGTAATTTGCTGGTATCTTGGTGCCACATCACGGTATTTTGGGAACAACCAAATTTGAAATAATTTAGTTTGTAAATCCGCATTGGGATTAAATTCGGAATGTTCAACGCCCGTTCCAGCACTCATTACTTGGATGTCGCCTGTTTTAATCACCGCAGAATTTCCCATGCTGTCTTTGTGAGCCAAATCGCCTTCTAA
>JAGOFG010000078.1 GCA_017997335.1 Flavobacterium sp.
TAAATGCAGTATTCTTTAAATATCCCAATTCAAGTTTAATCTAAGTAATACTCTGTGTATATTTGTCATTAAAAAAAAGCTTGAAACAAATTACTTCCATACAGAATCCGTATATCAAATCCTTGGTTTTATTACAAGAAAAAGCCAAAGCTCGCAAACAAACCGGCACTTTCTTGATTGAAGGACAAAGAGAAATTAGCATTGCCATAAAAGGAGGCTACGAAATTGAAACCTTATTATTTGTTCCCGAAATTTGTTCGGAAAGCCAAACCAAACAATTGGCTCCAAATGCTGAACTAATAGAAATTACTTCGACCGTTTATGAAAAACTAGCTTACAGAGATTCTACAGAAGGTGTTTTGGCTGTAGCCAAAACCAAATCGACATTGTTATCGGATTTAAAACTCTCCGAAAACCCATTGATTCTAGTGGCAGAAGCTCCTGAAAAACCTGGCAACATTGGCGCCTTATTGCGAACTGCGGACGCAGCTAATTTGGATGCCGTAATTATTGCCAACCCAAAAAGTGATTTGTACAACCCAAACATCGTTCGTTCGAGCGTGGGTTGTTTGTTTACCAACCAAATCGCCACTGGAAGTACGGCGGAAATTATTGCCTTTTTGAAAGCAAAAAATATTAATTTTTATTGTGCTACTTTACAAAACGCCAATAGCTATCATCTTGAGGATTATACCACGCCAACCGCTTTAGTTGTTGGAACTGAAGCTACAGGATTGACTCAAGAATGGCGCGATGCGGCCACACAAAATATTATTATCCCGATGCAAGGCGAAATTGATTCGATGAACGTTTCGGTTGCCGCGGCTATTTTGATTTTCGAAGCCAAAAGACAAAGAGGATTTTAAAAAAAATATTGATTGATTATTGAACAACACAACACTTAAAAACATGAAAAAATATTGTTTTTCGCTACTCTTACTTTCTGTATTTAGTTTCAGCACTTTTGCCCAAATTACTCCAGAGCAAATCGACCAAGTAACCGAGAAAGCCATTCAAACTTTTAATGTACCTGGAATTGCCGTAGCGGTAGTAAAAGACGGCAAAGTAATTCATTCCAAAGGATATGGCGTAAAATCTATTTTGACCAAAGAAAAAGTAGATGGCAACACCTTATTTGGGATTGCTTCCAACAGTAAAGCCTTTACCACAGCCGCATTAGCCATGCTGGTTGAAGAAGGAAAACTACAATGGGACGATAAGGTAATTCAGTTCTTGCCCAATTTCAAAATGTACAACGACTATGTTACCAACGAATTTACCATTCGAGATTTAGTAACGCATCGAAGTGGATTAGGACTTGGCGCGGGTGATTTAATGATTTGGCCTGACGGAAGCGATTTCACTTCAAAAGATATCATCGAAAATTTGCAGTACTTAAAACCGGTTTCTGGATTTAGAACGAAATTTGATTATGACAATCTCTTGTACATCGTCGCTGGTGAGATTGTTCACAAAGTAAGTCAATTGAGTTGGGCTGATTTTGTAGAGCAACGCATGATGAAACCTCTAGAAATGAACAATAGTGTAGCCTCATACAAAAGGTTAAAAGATACTACAAACGTCATTGCTCCACACGTTCCTGTAAACGGTCAATTAAAAGTAATCAAGCCTTATACCAATCAACTTTTTGATGGGGCAGCGGGTATTTATTCTAGCGTAAATGACTTGAGCAAATGGGTGCTTTTGCAACTCAACAAAGGAAAATACGGACCCGAAAACAAAGCTTTATTCTCTGAAGCGCAGCAAAATGAAATGTGGCAATTGCAAACCATCATTCCAGCTGCCTCTCGCCCACCTTACAACACTCACTTCAATGGTTACGGATTGGGATGGTTTTTGAATGATGTTAAAGGATATAAGCAAGTTTCGCATACCGGAGGTTTAGAAGGCAATGTCACTCAAGTAACACTACTTCCAGAGCTACAATTAGGGATAATTGTTCTGACTAATCAACAAGAAGGGGCAGCTTTTACAGCGATAACCAATACGATTAAGGATAGCTATTTAGGTATTCCTGCTCAAGATTATGTAACGCTGTATCATAATCGCATCAAAGCTAATGTTGCTACTGCCGACAAAGTGACCGAAGAAGTTTGGACTACTGTAGCCAAAAACAAAAAAGACAAAGTAAAAACCGATTGGAAATCTATTATTGGAACTTACAAAGACAATTGGTTTGGTACCATTGAACTTTCAGAAAAGAAAGGAAAAATTTATTTTCAATCGAAACGCTCTCCACAATTAGCTGGCGAAGTTTTCTTTTATAAATCAGGTAATCTTGTGGTGAAATGGAACAATGCTTTTTTCAATGCTGATGCCCATTTATTCCTAGAAAATGATGCTTCAGGAAAAACGATTGGCATCAAGATGAAACCAATTTCAGACTTAACTGATTTTAGTTATGATTTTCAAGACTTAGACTTCAAAAGAGTCAATTAGTCGCCAACAAATATTTTATTTTTGTCCGATAAAAAATGATGGTATTTTTTTATCGGACAAATTACTTTTAAAAGCTCTTAAATAAACTTTATTAGTCAATTTCGCCTTGCAAATCTGGTATTTATTGCTTAGTTTTAGAAATTGAACCATGCCGTTATGACAGAATTAGAAATAGAAAAAGAAAACAAAGCGATTGCGCAAGAATATAAAGAATTATTGCGCATCAGCTACCAAACCTTAACACCTACCGACAAAAAGCTAATTCGAAAAGCCTTTGATGTAGCTGTGGATGCTCACAAAGACCAAAGAAGAAAATCAGGAGAAGCTTATATTTTCCACCCTATTGCTGTGGCGAAAATCGTTGCTTCTGAAATTGGTTTAGGTGCAACTTCAATTGCTGCTGCATTGTTGCATGATATTGTAGAGGATACGCCCATTACTGTACACGACATTGAAAAACTTTTTAATCCAAAAGTTGCGCAATTGGTCGAAGGACTTACCAAAATTTCTTTGGTTCAAAAAGACCTAAACGCCTCCATTCAAGCTGAGAATTTTAGAAAAATGATTCTTACTTTGAACGATGACGTACGTGTAATCTTGATTAAACTCGCTGACCGTTTGCACAATATGCAAACTATGGATTCAATGCGCGAGGATAAACAAACCAAAATCGCTTCCGAAACACTCTATATTTATGCACCCTTAGCACATCGATTAGGACTATACAATATCAAAACCACGTTAGAAGATTTGGGTTTAAAATATACTGAACCCGAGATTTACAATGAAATTGTTAGTAAAATAAAAGAGACCAAAGAAGAGCAAGATGCCTACATTAAAGACATCTCAGATGTTTTAAAAGATTCCTTAGACAAAGAAGGAATCGATTATATCATTAAAGGCAGACCAAAATCTATCTACTCTATTCGTAGAAAAATGCGTGCGCAAAACGTAAGTTTTGATGAAGTCTATGACAAATTTGCACTCAGAATCGTATACAAATCAGAGCCAAATGAAGAAAAATTTCTGGCTTGGAAAATCTATTCTATTGTTACTGACCACTACAGACCAAGTCCAAGTCGATTGAGAGATTGGATTTCGTCCCCTAAATCTACAGGTTATGAAGCCTTGCACATTACGGTTATGGGACCAAGAGGACGCTGGGTTGAAGTGCAAGTGCGTAGTGAAAGGATGGACGAAATTGCAGAAAAAGGGTATGCAGCACATTACAAATACAAAAACGGCGCTACCGAAGAAAGCGGTTTAGACGTTTGGTTGAATTTACTAAGAGAAGCTTTAGAAAATTCTGAAACAAATGCAGTAGATTTTGTAGAAGATTTTAAAATGAATCTCTATTCTAAAGAAATTTTTGTGTTTACCCCAAAAGGAGAAATCAAATCATTACCAAAAGGTGCTACTTCTTTAGATTTTGCCTTCAGTATTCACTCTGAACTAGGAATAAGAACCCGAGGAACACGCGTCAACGGAAAGTTAGTGCCTTTGGATTACGAACTCAAAAGTGGGGACCAAATTGAAGTTATCACCTCTCAATACCAAAAACCAACTGCCAACTGGTTGGATTATGTGACTACTTCAAGAGCCAAAACAAAAATTAAAAACGTTCTCAACGAAAACACCAAAAAAATTGGCGAAGAAGGAAAAGAAATCCTTACCCGTAAGTTAAAACACCTCAAAATCAACCTGAACGAATCTGTTACAAATGAGTTGGTGAATTTCTTTAAGCTGAAAACGAGTTTGGATTTGTATTACAGAGTTGGAATTGGTGCGATTGAAAATCAACAATTGAAAGATTTTGCGGCTAAGAAAAGTAATACCATCATCAATTTCTTCAAGAACAAAATCAAACGTAATCAAAAAAATACGGCTGATATTGATATCCACAAACCTGAGATTAACAACAATTATGATTTATTGGTTTTTGGAACAAAACATGACAAACTAGACTATAAACTTGCCCCATGTTGTAATCCGATTCCTGGTGACGATGTTTTTGGTTTTGTAACGATTAATGAAGGGATAAAAGTGCATAAAAAAGATTGTCCTAATGCTATAGGCATGCAATCCAACTATGCTTATAGAATTATGAGTGCCAAATGGATTGACTCTACACAAGAAGAATTTAAGGCATTACTAGATATTACCGGAATGGATGTCCTTGGATTGACCAACCAACTCACGAAAGTGATTTCAAACAATATGCATGTCAACATTCAGAGTATTTCTTTGAGCACTAATGCTGGGCTTTTTCACGGTCAAGTAGCAGTAGTAGTTCAAAACAATACTATTTTGAAAAAAATGATTAATAATATTAAAAAAATTGACGGAATAGAAAAAGTCACTAGAGTTTACAATACCTAAAACTGTTTTGATTTATAATTAATCACAAACTTTAAAACTAGGGCCTTTAATCTTTAAACAAAATAATTTATCTTTGCCAGATATGACACTCATCTCCACAGAAAACAATAAAAATCAAGAAATTGTAAAAAATGTTTTTACGATGTATCTTGAAAATAAAGGACACAGAAAAACGCCTGAACGTTATGCTATCCTTCAGGAAATTTACGATAGTGAAGAACATTTTGATATCGAAAATTTGTATATCAAAATGAAAAACAAAAACTATCGTGTGAGTAGAGCCACTTTATACAATACTATAGAATTACTTTTAGATTGTGCTTTGGTGCGCAAACATCAGTTTGGACAAAATCAAGCGCATTACGAAAAATCGTATTTCGACAAACAACACGACCACATCATCATGACCGATACAGGAGAAGTAATAGAGTTTTGTGACCCAAGAATTCAATCGATCAAAAAAACAATCGAAGAAATTTTTGATATAGAAATCACGAACCATTCGCTGTATTTGTATGGTAACAAAAAGAAAACAGAATAACATAAAAAATAAAAAAATTGGGCAACTTATAAGTTGTCCAATTACATTTAATTAACAACAAATAATACAGATAATGACCGTAGATTTATTATTAGGATTACAATGGGGGGATGAAGGAAAAGGAAAAATCGTAGACGTACTTACCTCTAATTATGATATCATTGCCCGTTTTCAAGGAGGACCAAATGCTGGACACACACTAGAATTTGACGGAATTAAGCACGTTTTGAGAACTATTCCTTCTGGTATTTTTCATAAAAACTCTGTAAACATTATAGGCAATGGTGTAGTGATAGATCCTGTTGTTTTTCAAAAAGAAATTGAAGGTTTAGAAAAATTTAATTTAGACATAAAATCTAAGTTAATCATATCTAGAAAAGCACATTTAATTTTACCAACTCACCGCTTACTAGATGCAGCATCTGAAGCATCAAAAGGGAAAGCAAAAATTGGTTCTACTTTGAAAGGAATTGGCCCAACATATATGGACAAAACAGGTAGAAACGGTCTTAGAGTTGGAGATATCGAATTAGAAGATTTCGCAGATCGTTACAGAGCGCTAGCTGACAAACACGAAGAAATGATTAAGTTCTATGATGTAGCTATTCAATACAACTTGGCTGAAATGGAAGCTGAATTTTTTGAAGCTATTCAAGAATTAAAAAAATTAGATTTTATTGATAGTGAAGAATATTTACACCAAGCACAAAAAGCAGGAAAATCTATTTTGTGTGAAGGTGCTCAAGGTTCTCTATTAGATGTTGATTTTGGAACCTATCCATTTGTAACTTCATCTAATACTACAGCTGCTGGGGCTTGTACAGGTTTAGGTATTGCTCCGAACAAAATCAAAGAAGTGTACGGAATTTTCAAAGCTTATGTAACACGTGTTGGAAGTGGACCATTCCCTACTGAATTGTTTGACGAAGTTGGTGCAACAATGGCAAAAATTGGTAATGAATTTGGATCTGTAACTGGAAGACAAAGACGTTGTGGTTGGTTGGATTTAGTAGCATTAAAATATGCTGTTCAAGTAAACGGTGTAACCCAATTGATGATGATGAAAGGTGATGTACTTTCTGGTTTTGATACTTTAAAAGTTTGTACTGCATATCAATACAAAGGAGAAGAAATTACGCATTTCCCATACAATATTGAACCTGAAAATGTAACTCCTGTTTACCAAGAATTCAAAGGATGGGCACAAGATTTGACTGGAATGACTACTTATGAGGAATTACCAAAAGAATTGAAAGAATACATTGAATTTATAGAAAAAGAGGTTGAAGTACCGATAAAAATAGTTTCTGTTGGACCAGACAGAAAGCAAACTATTTTAAAATAACAACGAACGCTCTGAGATTTTCAGAGCGTTTTTTATTCCAACTCTATTTTGCAATATGAAGAAAAAAAAATTAATACTACTTCTGGTTCTTATTGCTTTTTCTTGCAAAAAAGATGATATAGAAACAACTACAGTCAGCAGTACAAAATATAGTATTGCGGGAACTAAGCTTCTTTTGGATCAGCATCCAATGCAACTTATTGGCACGAATGCTTTTCATGTATTTGGGGTAGGAAGTACAGATATGAATGCTTGGAAATTAGATATTATTAGAGAATTTATAGGTAATACAAAAGAGACACCACTTACGGGTAGCCCAATAAAAGATGCGACAGGAGCCTATTTATATTCGCTTGAAAATATCATAGCAGATAATAGAATAAATAAAAGAGTTACTATTATTTGTGCTTTTGGTTGGGATGGCACCCAAAACACCGCTTTTACTGGGAAAAGTCCACAACAAACCAATTGGTGGAAAGAATACAAGACCCGATTAAAAGAATGGGCTACTTACCTTAAAGACCAGCCCGATGTATGGATTGAAGTATGGAATGAACCCTATAGATACGACAGAACTGATGGCTATACCGACCAAGTTTGGCTACAAGACATGAATGAATTAGTAGCAATTATTCGGTCTACAGGAAATAAAAACATTGTCGTAGTGCCTTGTGCGGAACAAGGACAGGACGAAAGTGTGTTATTAAACAAAGGCAATGATTTTCTTAATGGAAAATCCAATATCTTATTTGATATTCATGCGTATGAAAAATGGCTTTTGGACAGTAACAATTCTGTTGAAAATCGTTTAAATGAATTGAGAAATAAAAATATTCCGATATTTATAGGCGAAACTGCACCTATGAATGCAGGAGTTTTAATGAATCCAAAGCCTTTTCTGGATCTTGTTTATGAAAAAGGACTATCCGTTTGTGCTTGGGTTTGGAAAAAAGAAGCCAATGATCAAGATGCATTATTGACCGAAAATGGACTAGTTAACGACAATAACAATAATAATTGGGGAACAACATTCAAAGACTTAACCAATAGAAGTAGAAAACCATAAAAGCTATGTCAAATCCGAAATACAAAATCCAAAAGACCGAATTACTATCCGACAATTGGTATATTTTGAACAGGGTCACTGTTGATTATCAAAAAAAGGATGGTACATGGGATACCCAAAAACGAGAAGTATACGACAGAGGCAACGGTGCCGCCATTTTATTGTACAACATTCACAAAAGAACTGTGGTCTTGACCCGACAATTTCGATTGCCGACTTATATGAACGGTAACCCAACTGGGATGCTAACCGAGGTATGCGCTGGTTTACTTGACGAAGATGACCCGGTAGCTTGTATTATTCGCGAAACCGAGGAGGAAACGGGTTATCGCCTTTCGTCTGTGCGAAAAGTGTTTGAGTCTTATATGTCACCTGGAGCTGTGACTGAAATTTTATATTTTTTTGTTGGCGAATACGATGTTAGTATGAAAGTTAGTAGTGGCGGTGGATTGGACCAAGAACACGAAGAGATTGATGTGATTGAAATTCCGTTTGAACAAGCGTATTTGATGATTGAAACTGGGGAAATTAAAGATGCCAAAACAATTATGCTCTTGCAATATGCCAAAATCAACCAACTGATTCCAAATGCAACAAGGCTGGCTGATGATTATAGTAATGAATAATTTTGCTAACTCAAAAACCCTTTGCTTCTAGCTAGCCCCGATAGGAACGGCATCCTCCTGACTTGTGACCGAACAAGGCAGGAGATATAGTGGATAGCGGGAAACCTGCCTCCTGAAAAAGCCAACTGTTTCGCTCCTAAAACATTAGATATTTTGCACTAAAAAGTACCAAAAAATAAGGGTAAAAAAGGAAATAGGAATCCCAAAACCTACCATCATACTACATAATTTTGGCTTTAATCCGTGGCTTGCTGCCAAGATACAACCCGTTATCATTGGCGCCATAGCAGATTCTAATAACGCTACCTGAATAACCTCTGAACGTTGCTGTAATAACACCACATACAGCAAAAAAAGAAATGCTGGAGCGATAAGTAGTTTATAAAAAAGTCCTAGTCTCAAAAAAGACCAATGCTTGCTTTTGCTATCAAATTGTAACTGCAAGCCCACCGATACCAATGCCAAAGGCGTTACCCCTGCGCCAATAATTTTTAGTCCTTGTTGAAAGAAAGCGGGCAATTCATAATCGTAGCAATTCATTAAGCAAGCGATGATAAAGGTGATAAAAGGCGGAAAAAAAGCTATTTTTTTCACTATTTGCAGCCCGCTTGTTTGCCCTTTGGAATACAAGGTTGCTACCAATATTCCTAAAGTGGATAGCACCACAAAGGAACCCGGCTGATCGACTAAGATGGCAGTTTTCATTCCACTCTCGCCATAAAGGGCTGTAATAATAGGAAATCCGAGAAAGGACGTATTACTAAGACCACTACAGATGATTAAACAACCGGTGAGTTTTCGAGACCAACCGAAATGTTTCCCAAGAAGCGCAAACACTAACCAAGATAAGAGAAAAATTATCCAAGCGACGAGGATTGGATACAATAATTGAGTATTCCATTGGATTTTTGGAATGTAATACAAGGCCAAAGCCGGAAGACAGATTTGAATAACAATCCAGTTGAGGATTTTAGGGGTATTTTTGGGGATAGCTGCAACGCGTTGAAGCACTATACCGAGTACCAAAAAAACAACAATAAGAATAAAATTAATCATAGGGTTTGTTATAAAAGAGCAGTGAAATAGTTGTTGCCCAAAAATACAATTAAAATTATTTTAATATTCACGCAAACCCGTAAGTTTTATTTAATTTTACTCTCAAAACAATTTTATCTTGGCCAATACGAATCCAAAAAAATCAGCGCTACACGAAGTTCCGGGTATTCCTTCACCCGAAAGTGTTAGCATTGAAGCGGCTAACACCATTCAATCGTTTCGAAAAAAAACGCCTACTCCTGCGGAATTAGTTGAAGGGATTTTGGCTGGTAACATTACTGCTTTGAGCCGTGCTATAACACTAGTAGAAAGCACCAACCCCAAGCATTTGAGTCAAGCCAACGAAGTCATTAATTCGTGCTTGTCGCACGTAAAAGAATCCGTTAGAATAGGCATTACAGGTGTACCTGGTGTTGGCAAAAGTACTTTTATTGAAGCCTTTGGAAAACACTTAACGAGTTTAGGTAGAAAAGTGGCAGTTCTCGCTGTCGACCCTAGCAGCACCATTTCGCACGGAAGTATTTTGGGCGATAAAACCCGAATGGAGGAATTGGTGAAAGATAAAAATGCTTTTATTCGACCTTCGGCATCTGGGGAAACCTTGGGCGGTGTAGCTCGAAAAACTAGAGAAACCATTACTTTGTGCGAAGCTTTTGGTTTCGACACCATTATTATTGAAACGGTAGGTGTTGGCCAAAGTGAAACTGCGGTACACAGTATGGTCGACTTTTTTTTATTGCTAAAAATTGCTGGAGCTGGCGATGAATTACAAGGCATTAAACGAGGCATTATGGAAATGGCCGATGCGATAGTCATCAACAAAGCGGATGGTGACAATATTCGAAAATCAAATTTGGCAAAAGTAGAATTCAACCGTGCTTTGCATCTTTTTCCAGCCAAAAAATCGGGTTGGACACCAACTACAACTACTTGCAGTGCTATAACAAAAGAAGGAATTCCAGCCATTTGGGAAACCATTTTGAGCTACATAGGAACCACTCAAGGCAATCAGTATTTTTTTGAAAAAAGAGCGGCACAAAACCAGTATTGGATGCTCGAAACCATCAATGAGTATTTGAAAAACCATTTTTATAATCATCCAGAAATTGTTCCACTATTAGAAAAAAACAAAGAAGCTGTTGCGCAAAATGCCCTCTCTCCATTTGCTGCTGCACAGGATATTTTGGATACCTATTTCAAAAAATAACTTTTTTCTTTCTGTTTATCCGTACAAAATCATTAAAAATCTTTCACTAAATAGTATTTTTGCACAACTAAATTATAATTTCTCTTGAAAAAAATAGCCCACTTAAAACCAATCCTAAACTTTTTGCTACTTGGTTTATGCATCACTACGCTAAGCCGAATCGTTTTATTTTTTCTATTCAAAGAACGTGTGGTTGCCACCGAAAATTACGGGTATCTTTTCCCCATAGGTCTGCGAATGGACTTGATATTACTGTGTTATATTTCGCTACTTCCAGCTGTATTGATTAGTCTTTTTCCAGAAAAATGGATATACAAAATCCAGTCATTTTTGACGGTTTACTTTATCTTTTTTCTCAGTTTATTGCTGTTCTTTGAATTGGCAACACCAAATTTCATCGCACAATACGACACACGTCCTAACCAACTCTTTATTGAGTATTTGATTTACCCAAAAGAAGTGATTGGAATGTTATACAAGGGTTATTTGCCTTCTATTTTGGCTACCATCGTTTTTTTGTCGGCATTCGCTTATGCATTAATTCGGTTTAGAAAACAGCTTTTTGGAGTTGGAAAGACGTCTTACAAAACCAAATTACTCTTATTTCCTTTGGTCGCCTTTTTGTTGTTTTTTGGTGCGCGTTCAAGTTTGACTTCCAAAAGACCGATAAATGCTAGTAACGCAATTTTCTCTACCGACCAATTAACGAATTGTTTGGGATTGAACTCCTTTTACACGCTTGGTTTTGCTGTGTATTCCTTAAAGAATGAAGGAAACTCCGATAAAATGTACGGAAAAATGAAACCCGAAGAAGCCATTCCTCGCGTAAAAAAATATATGGATGCAAAACCAGAAGATTTTGTTGATGCCAACTTTCCATTACTTCACAAAAGCAAATCAGATACGATACTACAAAAGCCTTACAACATTGTTATCATTTTGGAAGAAAGCTTAGGCGCCGAATATGTGGGAAGTTTGGGTGGGTTGCCTCTAACCCCAGAATTTGATAAATTGACCAAAGAAGGAACGCTGTTTACCAATATGTACTCGACAGGCACTCGAAGTGTTCGCGGAATTGAAGCCGTTGTTACTGGTTTTCTGCCTTCGCCTTCAGAAAGTGTGGTCAAGCTGAATAACTCTCAAAAAGACTTTTATACCATTGCTAGTTTATTGAAAGCAAAAGGATATGACACCAGTTTTATTTATGGCGGAATGGCCAACTTTGA
>JAGOFG010000226.1 GCA_017997335.1 Flavobacterium sp.
TTTTCATATACCATAACGGCGCATCATCTTATTATGCAGCCAGAGGGTTTAGAGGTAGTTTGCGAGTGTAATTATTTCAAATTAATGATTTACTGTTTAGAGTCAAAAAAGGCTTTCATTTTAATTAAAATGAAAGCCTTTACTTTTAAGAAATAGTTGTAAAATTAGTTTTTAATAATTCTTTTCGTGATGGTGTTGTTTTCTGTTTCTATTTTGATAAAGTAAATTCCTGAAGGGACTGAAGAAATATCAATTTTGATTTTTTCTTCTGTGTTGGTGAACTCGTTTTTGAAAAATATTTTTTGTCCTTTTAAGTCATATAATTCTAACGTTTTTGGTAAAAGTCCATCCATTTTAATGTTGAAAACACCATTGGTGGGATTCGGATATAGAGCCACTTGATTGATTTCGAAATCTTGTCTTGATAGTGTAAGTCCATTAATTACGAAATCATCTATGACAACCCCTAATTGATTCTCTAAATCATCTGACCAAAATACAATTCTAAAGATTACATTTTTTTCGCTGGTTAATCCACTTAAAGATGTGGAATAGGTTTTTAGGGTCATATCTGTACCCGTCCATTGTGCACCTGGGCAATTAGTACAATCACTTGCGCTTCCCGAACTTGCTTTTGTTCTGGAGCTATTGTACCAGTTGGTTCCTTTTTGTCCAAGTATCTTCCATGTTTTTCCGAAATCGGTAGTGTATTCTACGAAGAAAATATCCCAATTGGGCTCTAAATCAAAGGCTGCTTTAAAACTAATTTCTGGACTAGAAATCTGGCTTAAATTATAACATTGTGATACTAAATAAGCTTTGGTTTTATTTGGATAATTACCCGTTAAACTTGTTGTATACACATTGTTGGTAGCTGTTGCTAATGCATCATTTGTTCTGATACCTTTAGTCCATAAACTATTAGTGGCACCGTCATTATATGTTAACAAGTTGGATGAATTGTTGTTTTCAAATGTGTTTATTACGCCAGCAGTTCCAAAGTTATTAATGTATAAGGGAACCGAAGCATGATTGTTATCCGGATCATTATCGTTTGTAATTATGGTCGAAATATTAAGCAAATAGGCACCGTTTTCCGCTTTAATTTCGGGAAGATCTATGATTTGAGTCGCAGTTGGGATAATTGTTCCAGTCCAATTATAAGAAAGTGGAGTGTCATTATACGTATAATTGACCGTAACTGCTTTTATATCGTTTTTGCCAATATTTTTCACAGCTATTTTTGGAATTATTCCTGTGCAATAGATATCTGTATTGGGGTATTGTACGCTTGTAAGTTGAATATCATCTGAAAATGTTTCTATATTGATATTTGATTGCCAAATTCCTCTTCCGTAAGTAGAAGCTATAATTTTGGCATCTACATAATTAAATTCAATATCGGTTACGCTTACATTCGGTAAATTTGTGTCAAAAGGCTCCCATTTTGTCATGGTATCATCTCGATAATATACGCCTAATTTTGTACCAAGATATAAAGGATTAAGCGAGTTTCTGCCTTGATGTTTGATTACATTTTTTCCAACATTTGGTAAACCACTAGAAATAGAAACAAAAGATTTACCTCCATCTTTTGATTGTAATACTTCTCCGTTTGTGTAGGAAGTGGTTAGATAGATGATATTACTATCCGAGCTGTGTACACAAATTGAGGTGATTGGTTTATTAGCTGTATAAGCTACTTTAAATGTATTTCCTTTGTCGGTACTTTTGTAGAGAGTATACTCGTTTACAACATATATGTTGCTATCATTGCTGGGGTCAATTCCAATTAATTCTATACTGTCTGATCCAAGAGTTGTGTTGCTAACTACCTTCCAATCTTTTCCAGATAATTTATACAATTTGGTATAACCAGAAAATAATTCTCCGGAACGGTTGAATACTAGTGGCGTAATCCAGTTTCCCGTTTCACCCTCTGGAGCAGAAACGGATGAGCTTAAATTTGCTCCAGCTGTATTACTAATATGCATCACGCCTCCATTTTGAGCAAAACTATAGTAGTTATTGCTATTATTTGGGTCAATGGCGGTATCCATTCCATCTGCACCATGAAAATTATACCATTTGTTATTGTTATATGCAAAACCGCCATTGTCTTGAAGGCCGCCCGTCATTTTGCTAGCGGTTTGTTTTGAAACGGCAATTTTATAAAACTGACTTATTTGTAATCCATCCGTATAATTTTTAAAGTTTACACCACCATCTCCTGAAACATAGATGCCTCCGTCTGTCCCAGCATACAAACTGGAGTTGATGAATTTTAAAAAATGGATGTCGGCATGCGTATACGAATTGGTATTCGGTTCATTCCAAGAGTTAATGACATTAAAGGAATTGCCTCCGTCGATTGATTTCCAGATATTTAAGCAGCCTACATATAGTTCTTCGGGATTACTATCAGAAATCGCTAAAGCCAAATCAGCATAATATTGTTTTGATTCATAAATGTTTTCTGTTTGTGCTGTTTTTGTAAAAGTATCCCCACTGTTTACTGATTTGAAAATCCCTTTAAACTTATCGCCGACACTAGTTAGTATATAGACATAATTCGGATTGGCGGGTGAAACATCTAACAATGACCTTGTTGAGTTTAAATCTGATGTTATCGTTGTAAAGCTAGATCCTCCATCAGTAGAGCGAAAAAAACCAGTGTTATTTACTGCATAAATGGTATTTGCATTACCTGGTTTGTATCGAAGAGACCCTTTGGCAAAACTTCCAGGGACTACTTGGTACCATGTATCCCCACCATCGTTCGTTTTGTATAAACCATCATTTGTGGCACAAAATAATATTTTAGGATCGTTTGGATTAATAATAATATCGCCACTTGCATACGAAACTCCCGTAAATGTTAATCCTGTTGTATTCCAAGAAACTCCTCCATCGATAGATTTTAAAACTCCAATGGAGTAGGTTGAGAAGGTATCTTTATCTCCAGTAGCAATATAAATTATTTTTGAATTTGTTGGGTCAATTGCTATTCCGGAAACCCCTATTTGAGGCAAATTATCAGACATTGGTGTCCAGCTCATTCCAGCATCGATTGATTTCCAAATCCCGCCCGATGGCGCGCCAACATAAATTGTATTCTTATCTAAAGGGTCTACTGCCACAACATCTACACGACCTTGTCCATTTGACCAACTTCCTGTTGGTGTATTGGTATATGGACCAATAGGTTCCCAAACACTTGTTGGTAAGCTGGTACTTTTGTTAAGTTTTGCTTCTTTTTTTTGTGCAATGGCTTTCCATGTTTCTGCAGGAGTGATTAAAAAGCCTTTTTCATCTGTGTTATTACTCCAATTAAAATCCCAACGCATAAAAGGTTTGTAGCCGCTTCCTTTTTTTGTTTTGTCGTGATTTTTCCAATATTCATTGAATAATGCTCTCAATTCATTAATGCTTTTTTCTTTTGATGTTGAGGTTTTATTGGTATTCGCATTTTCTTCAAGCCAAGGTGCTGAGTCATTATATTGTGAATAGCATAATAATGGAAAAATCAACAATAGCAGCAGGTAGTTTTTTGTCATTTTTGTAAGCTTTTTCACAAAAGTAATTTATTTTTTCAAGTAATCCCTTATAAATGAAAAACTTATTTGTTATTCCTTTTTTTGTTGTGAAAGTTTATTGGTTTTA
>JAGOFG010000227.1 GCA_017997335.1 Flavobacterium sp.
TTACACACTTTGGTTCTTGACGAAGCTGACCAGATGCTTGATATGGGATTTGTAAATGATGTCAAAAAAATTGTAAAATTGACACCTAATAACAGGCAAACACTTTTATTCTCAGCGACAATGCCAATTGCTATCAGAGAATTAGCCGAAATGTTTCTTAAAGATCCAGCAACAGTTAGTGTTTCACCAGTTTCATCGACTGCCGAAAGCGTGGAACAACGTGTTTATTTTGTTGAAAAAGGAGAAAAAAGAAATTTATTATATCATTTAATAAAAAACGAAAATTTATCTAATGTTTTGGTTTTTTCAAGAACAAAACATGGGGCTGACAATGTTGTAAAAGCATTGCGAAAACATGATATTGCCGCCGAAGCAATTCATGGAGATAAATCACAAAATGCTAGACAACGCGTTTTAGACGGATTTAAAAACAAAGAAATCAATGTTTTGGTAGCAACTGATATTGCAGCAAGAGGAATTGATATTGATCAACTTCCTTTTGTCATTAATTTTGATTTACCAAATATTCCTGAAACCTATGTTCATAGAATAGGTAGAACTGGTCGTGCCGGAAATGAAGGTGTTGCCATTTCTTTTTGTGGTAAAGACGAGCATCAATACTGGAAAGACATTCAAAGATTAATAAAAGTGGAAGTAAAAACAGTAAGTGATCATCCGTATGGTTGGCATTCAGGAAGTCCGGAAACAGCTTCTGGTGCAAAACAAAATAATTCAAATAGAAGTGGTGGAGCACATAAATCCAGAAAATCAGAAGTTTCTAAACAAAATAAAAAACGCTGGTATTAATCCTGTTTTAATGCAGATTTACCATCTGTAAGAAAGCTCTTTTTAACTTTGATAAAACACACCTATTAACGACAATACCCTCACTATCAACGATTTAATTAACTAATACTATTTTAAAACAAATAACATCATTAAATTTGTTTATTAATAACCTTTAAAATTAAAACTTATGGAGACTTTAGTTAAAAGAAACGGTGGTTTTTTTCCGTCAGTAAATACTTTTTTTGATGATTTTTTATCTACCAGAGATATTTTTGACTGGTCAGATAAAAATTTCACGGCAATTGGCAGCAATTTACCTTCTGTAAACTTAAAAGAAACAGATGATAAATTAGAAATTGACATGGCTGTTCCTGGTATGAAAAAAGAAGATTTCAAAGTTGAAATTGACAATAACATGCTTACAATTTCTTCTGAGAAAGAAGAACAAAAAGAAGAAACAAGAAAAAAAGATAATTATATTCGAAAAGAGTTTAATTATCAATCTTTTTTTAGATCTTTCAGTTTGCCAGAATACATAGATGAAGATAAAGTAGAGGCAAGTTATAA
The DNA here is from genome assembly GCA_017997335.1 of Flavobacterium sp. Lineage (GTDB taxonomy): Bacteria > Bacteroidota > Bacteroidia > Flavobacteriales > Flavobacteriaceae > Flavobacterium. The sequence continues at coordinate 1,357 of JAGOFG010000227.1, forward strand.
AGATGGAATTCTTCATGTTACTATTGCCAAAAAAGAAGGCGTAAAGAAAAAAGCAAATAAAACTATTGCTATAAAATAAAAACGGCTAAGCCTTTAAGACTGATAATTTGGTTTTAAAGGCTTAACTATTTTAAAAATTGATTACTAAATTAAGAAATACATTAAAAAAAAATAAATCATCAAATCATAATTCTAAAACAGCTGGTTTAGAACTGAATACTATTTACCTCCGATTTTTTTTAACTATTCAGCCATTTTATCTTGTATTTCATCATCACCTTCCCACTGCCCTACAACTGATGTAGCCAAGGCATTTCCTAACACATTTGTTGCGCTACGAAACATATCACAAAAATGATCAATTGGTAAAATTAAAGCAATTCCTTCAATTGGAATGTCAAACATACCACAGGTTGCCGCAACAACTACTAAACTAGCTCTTGGAACACCTGCAATTCCTTTGCTGGTAAGCATCAAAACTAAAAGCATAGTCATTTGTGTTCCTATATCTAAATCGATTCCGTAGGCTTGAGCAATAAAAATACTGGCAAAAGTCATGTACATCATACTTCCGTCAAGGTTAAATGAATAACCCAGTGGCAACATGAAAGAAACAATTCTATCTTTTACCCCAAAACGCTCTAATTCCTCTGTTAATTTCGGAAAAACAGCTTCACTACTGGTTGTTCCAAAAGCAATGATTAATGGACTTACAATTCTTTTAAGCAAAACAGTCATTCTGCTTTTTAGAAAAATATACCCTATAAGAATCAATACGACCCAAAGGGAAGAGATTCCAATTAAAAAAGAACCAAAAAACTTAAAATAGGTAATTGCTAATTCCTGAAAGTCTCTTACAGCGAATACCCCAGCAATAGCTCCAAAAACTCCAATTGGTGCAAACTTCATAACATAGTTAACCATTTTTAAGACTATATGAGAAGTTTTTTCTAAAGCATTTGTAACAGGCTTTACATAATCTCCCAATGAAGCGGCTGCCAGACCAAAGAAAATGGAGAAAATTACAATTTGTAAAATCTCATTAGTGGCCAATGCCTCAAAGATACTTTTAGGAACAATATGCTCAATAAAATTTTCAAAAGATATATTTTGTGTTTTAGCAGTTACTTCTGATGCAGAAGATAAATCAGTTGGTAAATCTAATCCAACCCCTGGTTTAAGTAGGTTCACAAATAACATCCCTAATAACAAGGAAATAAACGAAGCAGTAAAAAACCAACCCATTGCTTTACCACCAATTCTTCCTACAGCTTTAATATCCCCAAGTTTAGCTATTCCCACAACCAAAGTTGTAAAAACTAATGGAGAAATAATCATTTGAACTAATCGGATAAAGATAGTTGCTAAGATATTTATTTTTTTACTAAAGGCTTGAGCATCTTCTGGTGAAATATAATTATGTATGATAATGCCTAAAATAGCACCTAAAACCATAGCAATTAATATTTGGCCTGTTAATCCTGAAAAAAAAGATGGTTTTTTAGTTGTTTTTGTATTCATTAAATTGATTGTTAGATTTTAGGACCTGTCTTGAATATGACACTATCATTTTTGCTTGTGGGCAAGAAAGAAACGATAAAGAAAAAACACGAAAAGTGATAAAAGTTACTGTTAATATGTTTTGTTTATCAAATAAAAATCAGCTAGGACAATAGCCGCCATTGCTTCTACAATAGGCACAGCACGCGGTACAACACAAGGGTCATGGCGTCCTTTTCCAGTCATTTCAGTAATATTGCCTTTATTGTCAAGCGATTCTTGTTTTTGCATAATCGTTGCTACAGGTTTGAAAGCAACACGGAAATAAATATCCATTCCGTTACTGATACCGCCTTGAATTCCGCCTGAAAGATTGGTTTTCGTAGTTCCATCAGGATTGTATAGATCATTATGCTCGCTTCCCTTCATTTTAGCACCACAAAAACCACTACCAAATTCGAATCCTTTTACCGCATTTATAGACAACATTGCTTTACCAAGTTCAGCATGAAGTTTATCAAAAACAGGTTCTCCAAGTCCAATTGGCACGTTTTGAATCACACAAGTAACGGTTCCGCCAACAGTGTCACCTTGTTTTCTAATGTCACGAATATAATCTTCCATAACCACTGCCATTTCTTCATCAGGACAGCGAACCGGATTATTCTCCGTTTTTGAAAAGTCTAAATCTTGGTAAGGTTTTTCTAAAAAAATAGGCCCTACTGATGAAACATAGGCATTAATTTTTATGTCTTTCAACATCTGTTTGGCTACAGCTCCTGCAACTACTCT
>JAGOFG010000228.1:0-1718 GCA_017997335.1 Flavobacterium sp.
ATGGTGTTCTAAATCTGGTAAACTAAAAGGAAATGGTCAACAGGCAAAAGCTATCAATTCATTATTAGACAACTATAAACTAAAAGTTTTTTCAAGTTACAATGAACTTATTTTTGCTAATAAGGAGGTTACAGCAGAAACACTAAAGAATAAATTTTTGGGAATTGATGAAAAAGCAATTACCCTTGTAGAAGTTTTCAAGGAACACAATAAGATGGTGTTTTCTCTTATTGGAAAATCATACTCATTTGGAACATGGAAGAGATATGAAACTTCATTAAACCATACTATAGAGTTTATGAAATGGAAATACAACGTTTCAGATATGGAAGTCAAAAATATCAAACCAGAATTTATTTCGTACTATGACTTATGGTTTAGAACCATAAGAAACTGTTGTAATAATACTTCTGTAAAATATTTGAAAAACTTCCGAAAAATCATAAAACTTTGTATTGATAACGAATGGATAAATAAAGACCCTTTTATAAATTACAAAACAAAGCTACAGCCAGTAGACAAAAACTTTCTGAGTGAGGAGCAGTTAGAGTCAATAATTGACAAAGAATTTAAAAGTGAAAGGCTGTCCTTTGTTAGAGATGTTTTCATTTTTAGCTGTTTCACGGGTTTAGCGTATGTTGATATTAAGAATCTAAAATATGATGATATATCTACAAACATTAGTGGAGCGAGATTTATTAAAATCAAAAGAACAAAAACTAAAGTTGATGCAAGCATACCACTTTTGCCAATTGCAGAAAATATTTTGACCAAATATAAAGACAATCCAAAATGTTTAAACCAAAATTTAGTCCTCCCAATTTTAAGCAATCAAAAAATGAACCAGTATTTAAAAGAAATTTCTACACTATGCGACATTGAATTTGATTTAACTTTTCATGCAGCAAGACACACTTTTGCCACAACAGTAACTCTAAATAATGGTGTACCAATTGAAACAGTAAGTAAAATGTTAGGTCATTCGACGATTAGAATGACCCAGCACTACGCTAAAATTTTGGATTCCAAAGTCAGCAATGATATGAATATCTTGAAAGAAAAATTATTGCAAAAAGAACTAAAAATGAAAACGTCATAATCTTCATTTCTGGTAAAACCTGCACAATATAAACACCTATAACACTTGAAAATAATTTTTATCTTGAATATGAAATACACCCTAAATTTCTCGGAATTTTATGATAATATCCGTCTAAATCCTACTCATGTCAGCTTATATTTGGCTTTATTTCAATTATGCAACCTCATCTACTTCCAGAGCTTCATCAGCATTTCTCAACATGAAATGATAAAGTTATGTAGAATTGCAGTTTTTGGCACTTACCACAAGCGCATCAAAGACATTAAAAGTTTTCCACAAATTGAATATTTACCTTCGTTCAATTTTTGCAAAAAATGCATATTAAACCTTTACAATTTCGATGAGAGAGCTGTTCAAAATCTGAACAGCTACCATACTAAAAATCAAACAAGCTCTGAACAAGCATTAAACCAGCACCATATCAAAATCGATACAGGTATTGAACAAGCATTGATACCTTCTATAAACTATATAAACATATTAAACAATAAACATATTATTACCACATCCGAAACTTGTTCAATTTTCAAACAGGCTTTTTTGCTATTCATTCCACATGAAGAAATTCTTCTAAAAATCACTAAACCGAAATTTCAAAGAAAAAGAAAAGTTGCGC
>JAGOFG010000228.1:1818-3647 GCA_017997335.1 Flavobacterium sp.
AAAAAGAAAGTTTCGCCGATTCATTTTGCAAAAAGAATATTCAAGATGGAAGCAAAAAGAAGAACACTAAATCTTTGCCCATTCAAGCTCGCAAAATCTCCACCAACTTGGCTGAGGTGAAAATTTTTTGCAGAAAAAAGATGCATTGCTTTTGATGATCCCAGGAATTGGGTTTGTGATCAGAGAACTCTCGATGGTATCTTGAATTTTATATTTCAACTCAAATCAAATATTCAGTTTTATCTTTAATTCATTTTAATTATATTTGTTAAAAACTAATAAGCAGGTACCCAATGTCTATACTCAATCAAACACACATGAATTTTTACAATGAGACAAGTTGCGGATGGTAAACGTTTTACATTTGACTTTGAATGTTTTTGAACTAAAGCAAGACTAGAATGACAACGACAGGGCAAGCAAAACGAACTTAAACAAGAAAAGTAAACCATTTTTATAGATTAGATAAAGAAAAAAATGACACAACAAAAGGTCAACGAATAAGCTGAAACGAACTGCTGACTATTCTCAACATCTAAAGATGCACTGGTTTTGCCAAGTCACTGAAGGGAATGAAGAATAGGACCTTTTAAAACGACAGAGAAAGAATACATGCAAGGAAAACAACTCAGAAAATTAGAAGCAGAACTGTGGAGAGCCGCAGACCAACTTAGAGCAAACAGTAAGCTAACCGCTTCCGAATACTCCATGCCGGTCTTGGGATTGATATTTCTACGCCACGCTTATAACCGCTTTCTAAAAGCTAAAGAAGATGTAGAAAAATCCCTTCCATACCACCCACAAAGAGGAAGACGTCCAGTAACCAAACAGGATTTTGAAGAGCAAAATGCAATGTTTTTACCAGACAAGGCACAATTTGATTACCTCGTTTCATTGCCTGAAAGTGCAGACATTGGTGAAGCAATTGACAATGCTATGAAACTGATTGAGGAAGAATACGAAAACCTCAACGGAGTTTTGCCAAAGAATTTTTCCATTTTCAGCAAAGACTTATTGCGTGAATTACTCCGCATTTTCAACAAAGAAGTTTTGCAAAAAGCTGAAGGCGATTTGTTCGGGAAAATTTATGAATACTTCCTCAACAAATTTGCAATGACTGGAGCACAGGAAGGTGGAGAATTTTTTACACCCATGAGTTTAGTACAGACCATTGTGAATGTCATCGAACCAGACCACGGCATCGTGTTTGATCCAGCCTGTGGTTCTGCGGGAATGTTTGTGCAGACTGGCTATTTCATAGAGAGCGAAGGGCTTAAACCTGCCGAAAAAGTGACTTTTTACGGACAGGAAAAAGCTGAACTTAACACCAAGTTGGCTAAAATGAACTTAACTGTTCATGGCTTGGAAGGAAAGATATTTGAAGGAAATACTTTTTACGAGGATAAACATAATTTAGTAGGAGGTGCCGATTTTGTAATGGCTAACCCTCCGTTTAATGTGGATGGGGTAGACAAAGCCAAAGATGTGGTAAAAAAAGATCCACGTCTCATTTTGGACGGAAAAGTAAACCTCCCAAAAAATGACAACGCCAATTATTTGTGGATTCAGTATTTCTACAATTACCTGAAACCTACGGGTAGAGCAGGTTTTGTAATGGCTTCTTCTGCCAGTGATGCTGGGCACAGTGAAAAAGATATACGCGAAAAGTTGGTAAAAACAGGAGCTGTAGATGTGATGATGGCTATAGGCAACAACTTTTTCTATACCCGTTCTCTCCCTTGCACCCTTTGGTTTTTTGACCGTGCTAAAGAATTGGACACCGATAAAAAAGATAAAGTGCTGATGCTCGATGCACGAAAAATTTACCG
>JAGOFG010000229.1 GCA_017997335.1 Flavobacterium sp.
CCAAAAATATAGTCTTCAGCTTCGTAAACAGGAATATTTTCTCCCATAATGTTTACGTCGGTTGTAATGAATGCTGTTTCTAGTTCGAAATCAACTAATCGAGAAGGGCCAAAAACTGGAGTTGTTTCTCCATTAGGTAAGGTTTGTCCCATCGGACGGTGAACGGGTATTCCAGAAGGGATTATGGTAGAACTTCTTCCGTGATAACCTACAGGAATATGAAGCCAGTTAGGTAATAGTGCATTTTCTGGGTCGCGGAACATTTTCCCAACATTAGTTGCGTGTTCTTTACTAGAATAGAAATCTGTATAATCACCAATTAATACTGGGAGTTGCATTTCTACTTCTGAAATTTTGAAAACAACAACTTCTTTATGTTTGTCATTGTCACGTAATTTTGGATTGGTTTCGTCAAAAATATCAGCAATTCTGTTTCTTACTAACCTCCATGTTTTTTTTCCATCAGATATGAAATCATTGAGTGTATCTTGCATGAACATATCGTCAGTTAATTCGATACCTTCAAAATAATTGAGTTGTTGTAATGCTCCAAGGTCAATCGCGTAATCACCAATTCGCGTTCCTACCGTTACTATATTCTCTTTGGTAAGAAAAACACCAAAAGGGATGTTTTGAATGGGAAAATCACTGTCAACAGGAACGTCTAACCATGACTTTCTATTTGGATTATTTGCTGTTATTGGCATAATGTGTTAATTATTTTGTTGAAAATTCCACATCAAATATATTATAATCTAAGTACTAACCAAACGTTTTTTTGTATTTTTGTACCATATTAACGAAAAACAAAGAAATGCAACGCGACGAACAAATTTTTGACCTTATTCTTGAAGAACAAGAGAGACAGATACACGGATTAGAGCTAATCGCTTCAGAAAACTTCGTAAGTGATGAAGTATTAGAAGCAGCGGGTTCTGTTTTAACTAATAAATATGCTGAAGGCTATCCTGGTAAAAGATACTACGGAGGTTGTGAAGTAGTAGATGTAGTTGAGCAAATTGCTATTGATAGAGCAAAAGCTTTATTTGGTGCTGAGTATGCTAACGTTCAGCCTCACTCAGGTTCTCAAGCAAATACAGCTGTTTATCACGCATGTTTAAAACCAGGCGATACGATTCTAGGTTTTGATTTGTCTCATGGTGGACATTTAACGCATGGTTCTCCAGTTAATTTTTCAGGACGTTTGTACAATCCTGTTTTTTATGGTGTAGATAAGGAAACTGGTCGTTTGAATTACGATAAAATTCAAGAAATCGCTACTAAAGAGCAGCCTAAATTAATCATCGCTGGAGCATCTGCTTATTCTCGTGATATGGATTTTGCTCGTTTCAGACAAATTGCGGATAGTGTTGGTGCAATTTTAATGGCTGATATTTCTCATCCTGCAGGACTTATTGCAAAAGGATTATTGAGCGACCCAATTCCACATTGTCATATTGTAACAACAACTACTCATAAAACACTTCGTGGACCACGTGGTGGTTTGATTATGATGGGCAAAGATTTCGAAAACCCTTGGGGACACAAAACACCAAAAGGTGAAATTCGTATGATGTCATCTTTATTGGATTTAGCTGTTTTTCCTGGTAATCAAGGTGGACCATTAATGCATATTATTGCTGCTAAAGCAGTTGCATTTGGTGAAGCTTTACAAGATGAATTCTTTACTTATGCTATGCAATTGCAAAAAAATGCAAAAGCTATGGCTGAGGCATTTGTTGCTAGAGGATACGAAATTATTTCTGGTGGAACAGACAATCACATGATGTTGATTGACTTAAGAAATAAGAATATTTCAGGAAAAGATGCAGAAAATGCATTAGTAAAAGCTGAAATAACCGTTAATAAAAACATGGTTCCATTTGATGATAAATCTCCTTTTGTAACTTCAGGTATCCGTGTAGGTACTGCAGCTATTACAACTCGTGGTTTAGTTGAAGAAGATATGGAAACTATTGTTGCTATGATTGATAAAGTATTAATGAATCATACAAATGAGGATGTTATTGAAGAAGTAGCAGCCGAAGTAAATGAAATGATGAGCGAAAGAGCAATTTTCGTTTTCTAAATAGGTTTAAAAGTATAAATTGTTAAAGGTTTAAAGTTTGAAGGTTTGTGCTAACATTAAGTTGTCACAAAGAATTTGAACTTTAAACTTTTTTCATTTTTAAAACAGCTTTAAACATTTTTTTAAATTTTTAAAAAATAAAATAATGGGAGTACTGCGTTTACAATTGCCAACAGACCCTAGATGGGTAAATATTGTTGAGAAAAATATTGAAGAAATCTTAACTGACCACGCTTGGTGTGAACAAAAAGCGGCTACAAATGCTATTACAATTATAACGAATAACTCTGAGCATCAAGATTTAGTGCAAGATTTATTGGCATTAGCCAAAGAAGAAATCGACCACTTTGAGCAAGTCCATAACATTATCATTAAAAGAGGATTAAAACTTGGGAGAGAACGTAAGGATGATTATGTTAATGAACTGTATGCTTATATGAAAAAGAGCATAGATGGTAGTCGCGTTTCTGGTTTAGTGGAGCGATTATTGTTTTCTGCCATGATTGAAGCAAGAAGCTGTGAGCGATTTAAAGTGCTTTCAGAAAATATTAAGGACGAAGAATTAGCTTCTTTTTATAGAGATTTAATGGAAAGTGAAGCGGGACATTATACTACTTTTATAACCTATGCTAGAAAATATGGAGTTGGAGTTGATGTTGAAAAGCGTTGGAGAGAATGGTTGGCTTTTGAAGAATCTGTCATCTCAAATTATGGAAAAAATGAAACCATTCATGGTTAATTTTTAAATAATAGCAGCCATTTTAAGTCTAATTCCAATTTACTCCTTTTATGATTACAGTTCTTCCAGCAACCGCAACGGATTTTGCTACGATTCGTTCTATTGCCTACGAAACATGGCCAATAGCTTATGGTGAAATTTTGTCAAAAGCTCAGTTAGATTATATGTTGGGCGCCTTTTATAATGACACTTCGTTAAAGGAAAGTGTGTCGCAAAAGAGGCATCATTTTGTATTGGCAAATGAAGGAAATCAAACCTTAGGTTTTGCTTCTTTTGAATGGAATTACGACAATCAAAAACAAACCAAGATTCATAAAATTTATATACTTCCTTCCGCCCAAGGTAAAGGAGTAGGTAAAGCACTCATCGATTATATCGCCTCTGAAGCGAGAAAGCAAGGCTCTCTTACCTTGTGTCTAAATGTCAATCGCTTCAATAAAGCGATTACTTTTTATGAAAAAATGGGTTTTTCTATCATTAGCGAGGTAAATATCGAGCTAGAATATGGTTACTTGATGGAGGATTATGTGATGGAACGACCAGTATAGAAGGAATCTTGTCGCTAATTTGTTTTTTGTTTTATATCAAATGCTAAGTAGAAAAAGCGTATATTTATGAGGTAACTTTCTTCGTAATAAACAAAATACCATGCGTTCACAAGTAGTTGTATTAGTATCCTTTCTTTCGATACTTCTAATAAATTGTTCCAAAAAAGAATCTCAAGAAATTCAACCTACCATAAGCGACATTACTGAAAGTGTCTATGCTTCTGGCGTAATAAAAGCCAAGGACCAATACATTGTTTATCCTAC
>JAGOFG010000230.1 GCA_017997335.1 Flavobacterium sp.
TGAAGTTTTCTCAAAACATATTAGGTACTATAGGTAATACACCATTGGTAAAATTGAACAAGATTGTTAATGGAGTAGATGCTTTGGTTTTGGCTAAAGTAGAAACTTTTAATCCTGGAAATTCTGTTAAAGACAGAATGGCTATAAAAATGATTGAAGATGCCGAAGCCGATGGTCGTTTGCAACCTGGGGGTACAATCATTGAAGGGACATCTGGAAATACAGGTATGGGATTAGCATTAGTAGCGATTGTAAAGGGTTACAAACTAATCTGTGTAATCTCAGACAAACAATCCAAAGAGAAGATGGATATTCTGCGTGCAGTTGGTGCGAAAGTGGTCGTGTGTCCAACAGATGTAGAACCAACTGATCCACGTTCTTATTATTCAGTTTCCAAACGTTTAGCTGAAGAAACACCAAATTCTTGGTATGCGAATCAATATGATAACCCATCGAATGCTATAGCGCATTATGAGCAAACAGGCCCTGAAATTTGGGAACAAACCGAAGGGAAAATTACGCATTTTGTGGTTGGAGTTGGAACAGGAGGAACTATTTCTGGCGTTGCAAAATATTTGAAAGAGAAAAATCCAAATATCAAAATATGGGGTATTGATACGTATGGTTCCGTTTTTAAAAAATACCACGAAACGGGTATTTTTGATGAAAACGAAATTTATTCTTATATCACCGAAGGAATTGGAGAAGATATTTTGCCTAAAAATGTTGACTTTTCTCTAATTGATGGTTTTACAAAAGTAACCGATAAAGATGCGGCAGTTTATACAAGAAAAATTGCACTTGAGGAAGGGATTTTTGTTGGGAATTCAGCTGGAGCTGCTATTAAGGGATTATTGCAACTTAAAGAACACTTTAAACCAGAAGATGTTGTTGTAGTGTTGTTTCATGATTCAGGAAGTAGATATGTTGGTAAAATGTTCAATGATGATTGGATGCGCGAGAGAGGATTTTTAGAAGATGAAATTACAAAAGCTGAGGATGTAATTAAAGATCATATTGATAAGCCTTTGGTTATTGCAAGAACAGAAGAGCTAGTATCGCATGCAATTGAGCGTATGCGTAAATATAAAATCTCTCAAATTCCAGTGGTTGATGTTACTGGATTTGTTGGGTCTGTAGATGAGTCGTTATTGTTTCAAAGTTATATTAATGATAAAAATACGGCCGATCGTCCTTTGAGAGAAATTATGGGAGCTCCATTTCCAATTGTACCAATGGGCACTCCTATCGAGGAAGTGTCAAAATTATTCACTCGAGAAAATGCGGCTGTTTTGATTGATCTTGGGAATGGAAATCATCATATTATTACCAAATACGATATTATCGGATCAATAAAATAAAATAAAATGAGCACATTCACTGCAATAGATTTTGAAACGGCAACGGCCTATCATCCCTGTTCGGTTGGGATTGTTACAGTCGAGGAGGGAATCATTGTAGATGAGTTTGTTACTTTGATTCAACCGCCAAATAATTTTTATAATCCATTCAACATTCAAGTACACGGGATTTATCCCAGAGATACCGCAAATGCTAAAACGTTTGTAGAGGTTTTTCCAGAGATTGAAAGGCGCCTTAAAAATAGAGTAGTTGTAGCTCATAACGAAAGTTTTGACCGAAATGTATTGTCCAAAACGATGGCTTTGCACGGTTTGAATTATGAAGATCTAAATATTGGTTCCCGATGGGAATGCACCGTGAAAATTTATAAAGCCAAAGGATTTAAACCTGCAAAATTGAGCGACTGTTGCAGAATAATGAATATTGCATTAGAGCATCATGAAGCCTTATCCGATGCAAGAGCTTGTGCTAAATTGTATCTATTGAAATAATTTTCTTTCATTTAATATTTTTTAATACATTAGTAGTCAATTCATTTGAATCGTCTACCAATATGAAAGAAGATTTTTTGCATTATGTCTGGAAATACCAAAAGTTAACATCACTTGAGTTACAAACTGTCAAAGGAGAAGCTATTTCAATACTACATCCAGGGTATTATTTAGAAACTGCAGGTCCTGATTTTTTCAATGCTCAAATCATAATTGCTAATCAAAAATGGGCAGGCAATATCGAGATCCATGTCAAATCTTCCGATTGGTATTTGCATAATCATGAACGTGATACAGCTTACAATAATGTCATTTTGCATGTAGTTTGGGAACACGATTCCGATGTTTTTGCCCCCAATAATCAAGAAATTCCAGTAATGGAGCTTCGAAATTATGTTGATAAAGAGCTTTTGCTTTCATATAAGAATTTAATAGCTCAAAAATCTTGGATTTATTGCGAAAACCAAATCCAAGAAGTCAATTCATTTGTGGTTTCCAATTGGCAAGAACGCTTATTTTTTGAACGTTTAGAACGAAAATCTCAGTATGTTTTTGATAATTTAGTTGTTACCCAAAATGATTGGGAATCAGTTTTATTCCTCTTGTTAGCTAAGAATTTCGGTCTCAATACAAATGGGGTTTCTTTTTTTAAAATTGCGCAATCCATACCTTTTTCGGTGATTCGAAAAGAAGCCTCGGATTTGCAAAATCTAGAAGCACTATTTTTCGGAATGGCAGGTTTGTTAGATTACGATAAAGAAGATACCTATTTTAAGGACTTACAATTTCGATTCTATTACTTACTTCAAAAGTATGCTATTGAGAGAGTCAATATAGAGCCACTTCAATTTTTCAAGCATAGACCCGATAATTTTCCAACTATTCGATTGGCTCAATTTGCGAGTTTATATCATCAAGAGAAACATCTTTTTTCCAAAATCACATACGAGTTTTCGTTGCCTTTATTGTATGAACGCTTTGCAGTAACAACTTCAGAGTATTGGCAAACCCATTATCAATTCGATAAAATCAGCCCTAAAAAGAGCAAGAAACTCACTAAATCTTTTATTGATTTGTTGTTAATCAATACCATAATTCCAATTCAATTTGCGTATGCAAAAAATCAGGGAAAAGAAATAACAGAGGAATTAATCGCTTTGATGCAATCTCTAGATTCAGAAAAGAATGCAATTTTAGACAAGTTTAAATCAATTGGAATTTCCACCAAAAATGCTTTTGAAGCTCAAACATTACTTCAATTAAAATCAGAATATTGTAATAAAAGTAGATGTCTCGATTGTGCTATTGGTTCAGAATTACTTAAGCAATAGTTTTTTTGGAGCATAAACAATCAGAATTCTTGGATTCATTGTTCCCGCTCCGTTATATCTTTGCCTTTTTAAAGGAAAAAGGCAAAGGATGCCACTCCCATCGGGGCTAGTAGTTGTCAATTGGTTTTTTTTGCAATCATTTTGTATCCTCTTCTAAATACTGAAGATAAAAATGTAATTTTGTTCACTATTTCATTAATTCAATTGCAAAGTAATGTCAGCAATTATCAAACTTAAATTTTTCTTTGAAAAACACGGCTTTCATGTGTCTTCACGTTTAGCCGATAAATTAGGAATGCGTGTTACAAATGTTCGTTTGTTCTTTATTTACTTGTCATTTGTTACAGCGGGTTTATGGTTTGCGGTGTATTTAACTTTAGCCTTTTGGATTCGTTTGAAAGATTTAGTCCGCGCAAAAAGATCTTCCGTATTTGATTTATAA
>JAGOFG010000231.1 GCA_017997335.1 Flavobacterium sp.
GTAATGGTTCTTTAAAATTCGATAGCGAAGGAAAACCATCTGTTTTGGTAGGAACAATTCGGGATGTGACGGAAAGAAAGCTACTAGAAATAGAATTGATAAAAGCCAAAGAAAAAGCAGAAGAAGCTATTGCAATAATTAACAATCAATGCTTTGATATAATTTTAATGGATATTCAAATGCCAATTATGAATGGGTACGAGGCAGCCACCGAAATTAGAAAAATTCCGAAATACCAAAATGTTCCTATTATCGCTCTTACCGCAGGAATTCTAAATGGGGAAAGAGAAAAATGTTTAGAGTATGGAATGAACGATTATCTTTCTAAACCTATTCTTGCCAAAGATTTACAGGAGATGATTCAAAAATGGGTGTTGATTAAAGACTAATTTCTTAATAACTAGTATCGTCTAATTTTACTTTTCCATTGAAGGTTTTATATAAAAAGAAAAAGTAAGCCCCCAATAATGGCGCACCTATAGCCACAATAGTCAGCATAATTCCTAAAGATTTTTGCGAAGAAGCAGCGTTGTAAATCGTAACACTATACTCAGGGTTTATGGTAGAAATCAATAGGGTAGGGTACAAATGCAAGGCTACCAAAATCAGCAAAAGTGAGATAGTTAGTGACGAGAAAATTAAGGCTCGCATGTATTGTTTTTTGGATACCAGTCTTGGAACATTGGCTACTGCCAAAAAAGAAATAACAGGAACCGCAAAATAAATAGGATTGCTTCTAAAATTTTCAGCTACACCAGGAATGAATATTAGTGTGTATAGCGAAGTGATTCCAAAACTAACAATGAAAAAAATCATACCTCTTCGGAGTAGGAAAGTCAAGCGTTGGTGTAAAGTTCCTTCGGTTTTTAGCAATAAATAGATGGCACCTTGGGTCATAAAAAGCGATAGCGTAGTAAATCCAACCATAATCGCATAAGGATTAAGAAAGGAAAAAAAGATACCTCCTTTGTAACTAAAATTAGGACCTAATGCAAAGCCTTGCAGAATATTACCCAATACAACGCCCAACAAAAACGCAATCATTATACTTGAAGTGCTATATACTACATCCCAAGTTTTGCGCCACCAAACCATTTCCTCTGCACTTCTAAACTTGATAGCAGCCGCACGAAGCACATTAAAAAACAAAAAAATCATAAACGGAACATACATGGCAGAAAGCATGGTCGCATACATTACAGGAAATCCAGCAAACAACGCACCGCCACCAATAACCAACCAAACCTGATTGGCATCCCAAACCGGACCAATGGCATTGATGGCTATACGGCGACTCAAATCTTTTCTAAAAAACAAATGCCAAGCGCCTGCACCAAAATCAAATCCTTCTAAAATCGCATAACCTGAGAATAAGAGTCCAATGACTAAATACCAAAGTGTGGGATAATCTATGCCTAAAAAATACTCCATAAGTGTAAAGTTGTATTTGTAAATCAGTTTAAAACAGCGTCGGACGAATCATAGGGGCCGTGTTTTACTTTTTTATTGACAGAATAAAGGAATAAAACCAAAAGTAAAGAATAGACTAGCGTAAAAAGCACCAATGAAAATACAATTTGATTAGCCGAAACTTCTTGAGAGAAAGCTTGACTTGTTCTTAACTGGCCATATACTACCCAAGGTTGTCTTCCCATTTCGGCCGTAAACCATCCCACCTGATTGGCTATTTGAGGCAATAGCACCGAATAAGAGAAAATAGTCAATAGCCATTTGGTATCGAACAATTTGCCTTTGAACCATAAGAAACTCGCATAAAAAGTAAGCGCAATCAAAAACAAACCAATAGCCACCATAATATGGTAAAATTGAAACACCGCATTAATTTGACTAGGACGGTCTTGTTCTGGAAAATCATTTAAACCTTTTATAGGCGCTTTAAAATCCTGATGAACTAAGAACGATAAGCCACCGGGAATACCTATGCCTGTTACAGTTTGGTCTTTTTTATTCACCCACCCCATAAGGTATAAATCTGCGGGAGCATTTTTTTCAAAATGACCTTCCATCGCTGCTAATTTTGCTGGCTGATTCACAGCCACTCCATCTGCAGAGCTGTGTCCAGAAAGTAATTGTGTAAAAGAAAAGAAAGTAGCCACTCCCAACGCAATCGGAAATGCTTTTTTAGAAATAGCCACAAAACGTCCTTTTTTTAAGTAGTAGGCATGAACGCTCAATACTAAAAACGCACCTGCCAAAAACGCACCTTGCCAAGTGTGTATCAATCGGTCAACACTTGAAGGGTTAAAAACCATCGCCCAAAAATCGGTTACTTCAGCGCGAGCGTGCAAGCCTTCGCCTACGATATGATAGCCTGCTGGGGTTTGTTGCCAAGAATTAGCCACCACAATCCAAACCGCCGAAAACATAGAACCTAAAAATACACCAATAGTAGAAACCAAATGCACCCAAGGTTTTACGCGATTCCAGCCAAAGAGCAAAACACCCAAAAAGGTACTTTCTAGCCCAAAAGCAAAAAGACCTTCGGCAGCTAGTGCACTGCCAAAAATGTCACCCACATAACGCGAATACACCGCCCAGTTGGTACCAAATTCAAATTCCATAATGATGCCTGTGGCAACACCAATTCCGAAAGTTAAAGCGAAAATTTTAATCCAAAAACGAGTAAGAGTTTCGTATTCTTTATTGCCAGTTTTGATATAAATACTTTCAAAAAGTACGATAAGCAATCCAATGCCTATGCTCAAAGGCGGGTAGATATAATGAAAGGCAACAGTAAAAGCAAACTGGATTCGAGCTAATATTTCAACATCCATGATAGTGGGTTTAGTAGTCCTACAAATTTAGTTGACTTCAGCCAAATATTACCGCTTTTTTTAGCCATTTATCAAAAAAGTAACTTTTGTTGAAGATAAAATTGGAGCTATTTTTTGGGCTTTTTTTCAAACAAATTGCCAATTAATCCTCCCAATAACCCACCGTATAAAGTGCTATTGATTGGTTTTGAGGTAATAGCGCAGCTCCCAGAAGAGCAACCAATGGCTGCATAATACCAATATCCCGCGATTAATCCAATGGCGACTCCAACCGCAGTTACTATAATGCCTTGTTTACTCATGAGTTGCTTTTCTCTACGATGATTTTGATCAATTCTTCTTTGCTCACCACCCCAGATTGTCTCCACAATTGTTTCCCGTTTTGAAACAAAAGCATAGTGGGTACCCCGCGCACTTGGTACTGAGCCGCAATCGCTTGATTTTTGTCCACATCAATTTTGATAATTGTGATACGTTCACCAAGGCTTTCCTTTACTTGTTTTAGAATAGGAGCGAGCATTTGGCAAGGACCACACCAAGTCGCGAAAAAGTCAACCAAAACAGGTTGGTCTTTCTGTATCAATTGTTGAAAAGCATTCATAGTCTATTTATTTTTTAGGAATAGCGCAACCATTTGCCCCGCAACCCCAGTTAAACAAAGCTTGTAGCAAGAAAAACAAACCAAAAACAATAAAAAACCATTCTCGAGTAGCATAAGCCTCTCCAAATAAGAATAGGGCAAAAGCCAATCGAATCCAGCGCATCAAATGCCAATTGGTAAATATAAGTGTTTTCATTTTCGTGTTTATAATTTTGATGTATTATTA
>JAGOFG010000079.1 GCA_017997335.1 Flavobacterium sp.
TCTAACTCATTTTTTTTTATGTTATTTGCAATCCCAATTAGAGAGGTGTCCGAGTGGTTGAAGGAGCTAGCCTGGAAAGCTAGTATATGGGTAACTGTATCGAGGGTTCGAATCCCTTCCTCTCTGCAAAAAAAAAATTGAAGCTCCTTTTATAGGAGCTTTTTTAATTTAACACCATCGCTACATGTAGACACTCCCTAAAAATGAGTATTTTTGCAATATGGGAACAAGTGGAACAGCAGAGCGAAAAGGCTATAACAATTACGGTACTTTTTTACGTGAAAAATACAACGGACAAAAGGTATACAAAGTAATTGTAGACGCTGGTTTTAGTTGTCCAAACCGAGATGGAAGCAAAGGGTTTGGAGGTTGTACCTATTGCAACACCGATTCATTTACCCCAGAACTTTCCCGTAAATTACCCAGCATTACAGAGCAAGTGCTACAAGGCATAGAACGAGCCAAAAAAGCCTATAAAGCCGAACGATTTATTATTTACTTTCAGCCCAATACCAATACCTATGGGACGGTGGAGTATTTGAAAAAATGCTATGACGAAGCCTTAGCTGTTGCGCCTGATGTGATAGTCGGTTTGTCGGTAGGAACTCGTCCAGATTGTCTCGATGCTGAAAAAGTTGCGCTGCTAGAAACGTATTGTGACCGATGGAATGTAGATGTCGAAATGGGAATGGAGTCTATATACGATGCCACTTTGCAGCAAATAAACAGAGGATGTTCTCATCAAGAATTTGTTGATGCGGTAGCGCTCTTTGCTAATCGTCCTATTGATTTGTGTATACATACTGTGTTTGGTTTTCCCGGAGAAACAAACGAAATGATGTTGCAATACATTCACGAAATTAATCGGTTTCCTCAAATAAAATTTGTCAAGTTCCATCATCTGCATATCGTAGAAGGTTCTATTCTTGGGGTACATTACAAACGAAATCCCTTTCCTCTCTTTACTCTAGAGGAATATACTAATTTACTGTGTCAATTGATTCCGTTGTTGCGACCCGATATCATCATTCAGCGCTTGTTTGGTATTTCAGATTGGGATTTGCTTATCGCTCCCAATTGGGGACTAAAGAAAACATTGATTCAGAATTATATGGATAAGGAGATTGCTAATCGAAATATAATTCAAGGCGCTGCGTATGATTTTCAAAACCAATAGAAGTTGGTTGTTGTACTCCGCAATCATTTTGAGTTCAAAGTAGTATATTTGTATTTTGGCAAAACCAATGAACAGGTCTTGGTCATTCATTTTAATTTCTGGTAGTATGCGCGTTTTTATCTTTCTTATTATTTTTTTTTCTGGGAGTGTAGCTTTTGCTCAAGATTTTACTAGTAATGAAGAAAGACCTAGGGTCAAAATAGATTCTTTGTATCGAGAGGACCAGTTCTACATTGGAATTACGTACAATACTATGGTCAATGGTCCAAAAGATTATTCAAAAGATAAGATATCTACAGGTTTTACGGGCGGTTTTTTACGCGATATGCCGGTAAACAAAAACAGGACTTATGCTATTGCTGCAGGACTTGGATTGACCTACAATAATTACAATCACAACTTTGGGGTGTCTGGCACCAATCAATCGCCCAATTATGCTATTTTGGGAGACGGAACTTATAGCACAAACCGATTCACCACGCTTACTGCCGATTTACCTATTGAGCTAAGATGGCGTGCTTCTACCTTTGAAAGCACCAAGTTTTGGCGCATTTACGCGGGTTTTAAATTGAGTTATTTGGTGTATGACCGTAATGTTTATGATGCCACACTAGCCAATATAATTATCCGAAACAATACCGATTTGAATAAATTCGGCTATGGAGTTTACTTGGCATCGGGTTACAATACCTTCAATGTTTATGTGCATTATGGCGTAAATTCCTTATTTAAATCAGGGCAAGTTGGTACTGAAAAAGTACAACTACGAAGTCTTAATCTTGGGTTGATTTTTTACATTTTATAACCAAACGACCAAGAGCAACAATTGAGGAATACTTCCCGACAAAAAACCAATAATCAACTCCTTTGGCGTATGCGCTTGCATCACCAATCTCGAGGAAGCGATAACGCCATTCATAAAAATTAAAAAAGGAACAATTAGCGGAAAATGATCAGGATGATGTAAATGCAATCCTGTAACAAATACCGTCAGCGAACTAAAAGCAAGCATATGAATACTCGCTTTTATTTTTGCAAAAAGCAACAAGAGCGCAATTAAAGTGCTCATCAAGGCTGCCAAAAAGAAGAAATGCAATTCAAAATAACGGTCAATGGTAATGCTTCTTTTTACCAATAGAATGAATAAAAAACTCTGAAGCACCAAAGGGATTTTTCGTTGTCCTAAGTCATAAGCCATCACCGAATCTATTTTATTTAGTGTTTTTAATAAAAAATAAATAAGGATTGGAACTATAACAGTCAGTATTGTGATTTGTAATAAAACAAATCCTTTTTCTTTTAGTTGAAATAGTGTTTCGTTATAATAGAAATAAAACAACGTCGCCATCAGCGGAATAAAGACCGGATGGAATAGATACGAAAAGAAAGGAAGTATTTTTTTCAAAGCATTTGGGTTTTCATTTACAAATATATCTAAAATAGCTTTTTGCTTCTTTTTTTTAACGTAGCAAGAAATATGAGAGAACTTCGTTAAATAAAATTAAAACCACGGTTCGGATTAGTTATGTTTTACTAATTTTACTTTCAAACCCAATGCCTGATGAATCTTACAATTGCTACGATTGCAAAACAAATAAATGCCTCGTTCGAAGGTGATGCTTCCTTACTTATTGATGCTATTTCTATAGATAGCCGTTCCCTGCAAAACGGACCGCATACTTTGTTTTTTGCTTTAATTGGTCCCAACAACGATGCACATTCGTATATAATTGATTTAATCCAGCAAGGTGTTACTCATTTTGTAGTGCAGTACATTCCTGAGGATTGTGTAGGAAAAGCTCATTTTTTGGTGGTGCAAAACACCTTAGCAGCCTTGCAAGAGTTGGCGAGTTATCATCGTAGTTTGTTTCATTTTCCAGTAATTGGAGTTACGGGTAGCAACGGGAAAACTATTGTAAAAGAATGGCTCAATTTCTTGCTAAGCCCCGATTATTCTATTATTCGTAGTCCCAAAAGTTACAATTCACAAGTAGGGGTTCCCTTGTCTGTGTTGGCGATTGCCAAGCAACACAATTTCGGAATTTTCGAAGCTGGAATTTCTACGGTAAATGAGATGGGATATTTAGAAAAAATCATTCAGCCCACGCTTGGGATTTTGACAAATATTGGTTCGGCTCACGACGAAGGGTTTTCTTCTATTGGTGAAAAAATTAAAGAAAAATTACAGCTTTTTAAACACTGTGATTTGTTGATTTATAATAAAAATAAAACCATTGATGCATTTTTGAAACCAACATTGAAAACCTTTTCTTGGAGTTTCAAAGACCCTACTGCCGATGTTTTTATTCAAAAATCAAGCATTTTAGATAAAACCAAACTGCATATTCAATTAGAATCGTATGCTTTTGATATCATCATTCCTTTTCAAGATGATGCTTCTATCGAAAATGCGATTCATTGTTTGATGGTTCTCTTGCATTTGGGCTATGATAGGGTAACTATCGAACATCGAATGTATTTGTTGTATCCTGTCGAAATGCGTCTAAAGGTCAAAGACGGTATCAACAGCACCACAATTATTGACGATAGTTACAGTTCCGATTTTCAATCTTTAAAAATTGCATTGGATTTCTTAGAAAGTCAAAAACAGTACAAGAAAAAAACAGTAATCTTATCCGATATTTTTCAAAGCGGATTGTCGAACGAAGAGTTGTATTCCAAAGTTTCGCAGCTTGTTATTTCGAACAAAATCAATCGTGTGATTGGCATCGGTACGACCATAACCGCTTTTAAACACAAGTTTGTCAATTGCATTACGTATCCTACTACAGCCGATTTTTTAGCGCAGTTGGATAGCGCCACTTTTGGTAATGAGACTATTTTGATTAAAGGAGCAAGAAGTTTTCATTTTGAAGATATTGTTTTGGCACTCGAGGAGAAAAAACACGAAACGGTTTTAGAAATCAACCTCAATGCTATAAGTCACAATCTTAATTTCTTCCGTTCAAAGTTGCAACCGTCTACCAAAATGATGGTGATGGTCAAAGCATTTGGATACGGAAATGGAGGTTTTGAAATTGCCAAATTATTAGAACATCATCAAGTAGATTATTTAGGCGTGGCTTTCGCCGATGAGGGAATTGCCTTGAAAACAGCAGGAATTCATTTGCCAATTATGGTCTTGAATCCTGAGTCTACGAGTTTTTCTGCGATAATTCAACATCAATTAGAACCCGAAATTTATAGTTTGAAAGGCTTGCGCTCCTTTTTGAAAATTGCTGAACAAAAGCAACTAAAACACTTTCCCATTCATATCAAGCTCGATACAGGTATGCACCGATTGGGCTTTGAAAAAGATACTATTGATGAATTAGTTGCAATACTCAAAGGAAATACATTGGTTTGCGTAAAAAGTATATTGTCGCATTTGGCCACCAGTGACGACCTAAATCATCAAGCTTTTGTTGAATCTCAAATCGAATTGTTCGAAAATTTATCTAGCCGATTGATTACCGAGTTGAATATTCAACCTATTCGACATATTTTGAATACTTCGGGGATTAGTAATTTTGCGAAAGCGCAATACGATATGGTTCGTTTAGGCATTGGTTTGTATGGTGTTTCTAATGATGCCGAAGAACAAAAAGAATTAGAAAAT
This sequence comes from Flavobacterium sp., assembly GCA_017997335.1. Taxonomy (GTDB): domain Bacteria; phylum Bacteroidota; class Bacteroidia; order Flavobacteriales; family Flavobacteriaceae; genus Flavobacterium. The sequence continues at coordinate 4,797 of JAGOFG010000079.1, forward strand.
GTGAGTACGCTTAAATCTGTTATATCCCAAATCCGAACGATTCCAGCTGGAGATTCTGTTGGCTACGGTCGTCGTTTTATGGCTGAAAAGCCTACCAAAGTTGCTACAATTCCCATTGGCTATGCCGATGGAATCGCACGACTTTGGGGAAATGGAGTGGGTTATGTGTCGATTAATCATCAAAAAGCAACCATTATCGGAAGCGTTTGTATGGATATGTTAATGGTAGATGTTACCGCAATTGATTGTCAAGAAGGCGATGCGGTAATCATTTTTGGCGAAAGCCCAACTGTAATCGAAATGGCCGAGAAACTACATACGATTCCCTACGAAATCTTGACTAGTATTTCCCAACGCGTTAAAAGAGTGTTTTACAGAGAGTAAAGTAAAAATTATTTTATTTACATTTGTTTGTATAAACTAAACTTAGAACTATTATGGGAATGATTTCAGAATTTAAAGTTTTTATTGCGAAAGGCAACGTAATGGATTTAGCAGTAGGAGTTATCATTGGGGGTGCTTTTGGTGCTATTGTTAATTCTTTGGTGGCAGATGTCATCACGCCAGCTTTGTTAAATCCTGCGTTAAAAGCAGCTCAAGTAGAAGATTTAGCCGGTCTTAAAACCGATGGAGGTATTTTGTACGGTAAATTTTTAGCTGCGGTAATCAGTTTCTTGGTGATTGCTTTTGTGATTTTTTTGATGGTAAAAGCCATTAACAGTATGAAGAAAAAAGAAGAAGCGCCTGCCCCTGCAGCTCCAGCTGGACCAACTCAAGAAGAATTATTGACTCAAATTAGAGATTTATTAAAGAAATAATACCGCTACACTAGTGTCTAACTTAACCGTCTCTTTTCCCAAAAAGAGGCGGTTTTTTTTGTGGCTCAAAAGTAAAAAACAATCAAATTGTTTAAAATGTAACAATTTGTTAAAAATTGTGAATCGTGTTGTTTTCTTTATCAGATTACGTACTTTTGTGGCTCAATAATAAGACACTATAAATTTATATACAATGAGAATAGCAGTTGTAGGTGCTACCGGAATGGTAGGCGAAATAATGTTGAAAGTATTAGCAGAACGTAATTTTCCAGTTACAGAGTTAATTCCTGTTGCTTCAGAAAAATCAGTAGGAAAAGAAATAGAATTCAACGGAAAAAAATATAAAGTGGTAGGATTGCAAACGGCGGTAGATTTAAAAGCAGATATTGCTTTGTTTTCTGCTGGAGGAGGAACTTCTTTGGAATGGGCTCCAAAATTTGCAGCCGCTGGTACTACTGTAATTGATAATTCTTCGGCTTGGAGAATGGACCCAACCAAAAAATTAGTGGTTCCAGAAATCAATGCTAGTCAATTGACTAAAGAAGACAAAATCATTGCTAATCCAAACTGTTCAACTATCCAAATGGTATTGGCTTTGGCACCTTTACATCAAAAATACAACATCAAACGTGTAATTGTTTCTACTTATCAGTCTATCACTGGTACGGGTGTAAAAGCAGTACAACAATTTGAAAATGAAGTAGCTGGAATTGAAGGCGAAATGGTGTACAAATACAAAATCAATCGCAATTGTATTCCTCAATGTGATAGTTTCGAAGACAATGGTTATACCAAAGAAGAAATGAAATTGGTAAACGAAACCAAAAAAATCTTAAGCGATGATTCAATCAAAGTAACGGCAACAGCTGTTCGTGTACCAGTAGTTGGTGGACATAGCGAAGCGGTGAATGTTGAGTTCACTAATGATTTTGATGTGGCTGAGGTGCGTAACATTTTACACCATACAGATGGAGTAGTAGTTCAAGATAATTTGGACACGTTTACATATCCAATGCCTCGTTATGCTGAAGGGAAAAATGAAGTTTTTGTAGGTAGAATTCGTCGTGACGAAAGCCAAGACAATACTTTGAATATGTGGATTGTGGCTGATAACTTGAGAAAAGGAGCCGCTACGAACACGATTCAAATTGCAGAATACTTAATCGCAGCCAATTTAGTTTAAAACACTATAACCCACAACACAACCGGAACCGCTTCTAATTGGAGCGGTTTTTTTATGCTTTTTTTTGCTTTCAAAAGCGGAGCAACCCCAATGAAATGTTGTACTTTTAAACTTTAAATTTTAATTGAAGAAAATGAAAAAGCTAAAAGTAATTGCTTTCGATGCCGATGATACGCTTTGGGGCAACGAAATGTATTTTGATGAAACCGAAAAAAAATTCTGCGGTTTGATGGAAGATTACCTTTCGCATCAAGGAATTTCTTCTGAATTGTTTCAAATAGAAATTGCCAATTTAAAATTATACGGCTACGGCATCAAAGGCTATATTTTATCGATGATTGAGGCTGCTATGAAAATTTCTAACAATACGATTTCAATTGAAGCGATTGAAAAAATTGTTCAATACGGAAAAGATTTACTAGAAAAACCAGTTGATTTATTGGACGGCGTAACCGAAACCTTGGAAGCTTTGAGTGGAAAATATAAATTGGTTGTAGCGACCAAAGGAGATTTATTAGACCAAAGACGAAAATTACACAATTCAGGTTTGGGGCCTTATTTTCATCATATTGAAGTGATGTCAGACAAACAAGAAATTGATTATTTGGATTTGATTAAACGTTTGGAGATACAACCCGATGAGTTTTATATGATTGGTAACTCTCTAAAATCGGATGTTTTGCCGGTGCTTTCTATTGGTGGTTTTGCTGCACACATTCCGTTTCACACGACTTGGGCACACGAGAAAATAGACCACAAAGTAGAGCATCCTAACTTTACTACTTTGCAACAATTAACTGATATAATTCCACTTTTAACCTAATGAAGCAGCCGTTTGACCTTGAAAATTGGAACAGAAAAGAGCATTTTCATTTTTTTAGACAAATGAGCGAGCCTTTTTTTGGTGCTACTGTGGCTATAGACTGCACCAAGGCATACGAAAAAGCCAAATCCATTTCATCTTCTTTCTTTATTTACTATTTGCACAAAACCTTACAAGCGGTCAATGCTATAGAAAATTTTAGATACCGCATAGAAAACGACACTATAGTGGTTTATGATAGGATTGATGGTTCTCCTACAATTGGTCGTTCTGACGGAACTTTTGGTTTTTCGTTGACTGAATTTCATCCCGATTTTACTGTTTTTGAAAAAAATGCGCTAGAAGAAATCGAACGCATTCAAAACACAACGGGCTTGTTTACTCGTTCTTTTGATTCGGATAACTTAATTCATTTTTCGGCATTGCCTTGGTTGGATTTTACGTCTTTATCGCACGCTCGAAGCTTTACTTTTCCTGATAGTTGCCCAAAAATTTCTTTTGGAAAAATGGTGGTGCAAAACGATGGAAGCAAACGAATGAATATGTCGGTGCACGTTCATCACGGTTTAATGGATGGATTGCATTTGGGACAATTTGTTGATTATTTTCAGCAAATTATGAATGAGTAAGTCTTCAATTTCTGGTATACTCTTTGCTGCAAAAATTGTACTATTTTTAATATAAATCATTATGAAGCAAGTATGGGTTCTTTTATTTCTAGGAAGTACTTTTTTGACTTTTAGTCAAATTAGATTGGCTTCTCATCCTTTAGAATTAAAAAAAGCAAAAGAGTACCATCAAATCATCAATACCTCTGATAGACAAAATGATAATGTCTTTGTTTTTGCTACCGATAAAGAAAAAACAACGATTCTAAAGTACAGTCCTTTCTTGTTTTTTAAAGATAGTATGGTGACCAAAAGACCCGATGTTGGTTACAAATTGATGGCAGGTTACTCTTTTGGGCCAGACGAAAATCCTACGCTATATTGGACTGATTCTAATTTTAGAAACATAGTTGCAGTACATTATGATTTGGTTGCAAAGACGACGACGGCTAATTATCTTCAGTTGCCTTTACAACGAGAAACCGTGCTCAACGCCTTTAATGAGAACAATAATTTTTATGTTCTCACCAAAAAAAATACTGCCGAAGCTTTAGTACTTTATGTTTTTAAAGGAGGTGAAAAAACACAATATCTTCTTGATTTTAGTGGTTTTGAGTTTGTCAATAGTAAAAAAGAAGCCATCAGTTTATCAATGATTTTGTCTGTTTTGCCATTAGAAAAAATAGAAACACGTGCTTATAATCCCTTGTTTAAAGCTACTAGTAAATCCAAATTTTATGTACGAGAGAACGATATTCTCTTCACTTTCGACCATAATTTTAATGAAACACAGTTGTTTCAATTGGATTTTAAGACCTTAAAACTCGTTGAGCGTAGCATTCTCCAATTTCCTTTGAAACGCCTTAATGGGTTGTCGAATTCTTATTATCACGAAAATAAAATATATCAAGTAACTGCGAATGATGAGGAATTGCATTTTGGCTACAAAGACTTTCAAACTGATGCGGTAATCAAAGAATTTAGTGTTACAAAAAATGACACCATCACTTTCAAAAACTCACCTTTGTTCGCTCAAGTTATGAATCAGCGACCAAAAGCAATGAAAACCACAGCCAAGTTTTTGAAGCAATTATCGGGTACTGATTTGGGTGTTACGGTCTATAAAACACCCAAAAACTTGTTTCTAACCATAGGGGGTAATCAAGAAATAGAGCAATTGTCTACTGGGTTTGCACCAAATGGGGGTGACTTTGTAACCAATTCTTATTTTATTCCACTGAATGTTTATTTTGAAAGTGTTTTGGACAAAAAAGGGAATCATATCAACTCAAAACCTGAGCCTTTGGCAGCCGATTTTATAGGTCAGTTTTCTTTTGAAAACCCACAAGCCGTTTTGCAAAGTACTTTCAGGCATAAGAATTATTATATTAATGGATATTACGATACCAAGTTGAAGCAATTTGTGATGCAGAAATTTTATGATGGTTTTTAATATTTTGCCTTTATAATTGTGTTCTAATTGTTATCTTAGTGTTTCCCTAAATCCGTTTTTTAAAATTGTCATTAACTTAAAAAAGAAAACTATGTTGTCTAAAAATATTGAAGTCGCACTAAATAATCAAATTCGAATAGAAGCAGAGTCTTCACAGATTTATTTATCAATGGCTTGTTGGGCCGAAGTGAATGGTCTCGAAGGTATTGCACAGTTTATGTATGCGCAATCCGATGAAGAGCGTACTCATATGTTGAAACTGATTAAATACGTAAATGAACGTGGTGGTCACGCACAAATCACCGATTTAAAAGCGCCAAAAACAACCTATGATGCTTTTCAAGGGATGTTTGAGGAATTGTACAAACACGAGATTTTTGTCTCAAATTCTATCAATGAATTGGTGCATATAACTTTTGCTGAAAAAGATTATGCCACACACAATTTCTTGCAATGGTATGTAGCTGAACAAATTGAAGAAGAAGCTACAGCTAAATCTATTTTGGATAAAATCAATTTGATTGGTGATGATAAAGGAGGATTGTATTTGTTTGACCGCGATATTCAGCAAGCTGCTGTTGCCAGTGCTGCCGCAGCTGCTGCAGCCAAGTAATACTTCTTTACAATTTTTAACCCGAATATGTGATTCGGGTTTTTTTATGCTTTTTTATGTTAAAGTTTATTTAGAATAGATAAAAACAACATATATTTGCCTTCGAAATTAAGACTCAAAATTATGAGTAAGAAAGACAAAGAAAAGGACAAGAAAAAAGGCAAAAAAGAAAAGAAAGACCAAAAGAAGAAAGCGCTTTTGGCCAAAATCAAAGTTGCCGAAAACTGCAAATCAAAGTGTTGCGGAAAATACGAGAAAGGCGAAAACAAACGTTGCGGCCGTTGTCCTATGTTTGATTTGATTAAAAAAGTAGCGTAATTCTAAAATTGCTACTACATTGCACACTCAACTGTGTGTTTTATGTTTTTTATTGCCAACCATCCCATTTATAACCATCCACTACCAGAAGGGCATCGCTTTCCGATGCTTAAATACGAACTGCTTCCCAAGCAGTTACTTCACGAAGGAACCGCTGAGTGCACAGATTTCTATTCTCCTGATAGTATTGATTTATCCTTGGTGCACGCTGTACATACTGTAAGTTACGTTAAGGCTCTTACCGAATTGACCCTCGACGCTAAAGCCGTTCGAAGTATCGGATTTCCACTTTCAGCAGCATTGGTCGAGCGAGAGTTGCGTATTGCACAAGGTACTGTTGTGGGTTGTAATCACGCGTTGGAACACGGTATCGCTTTTAACATTGCTGGTGGAACCCATCACGCGTTCTCGGACAGAGGAGAGGCTTTTTGTTTGCTTAACGATCAAGCGATTGCAGCTCAATATCTCATTAATCAGAAAAAGTGCCATAAAATCCTCATTGTAGATCTCGATGTACATCAAGGCAATGGCACAGCAGAAATCTTTCAAAATAATGCTGATGTCATTACTTTTTCAATGCATGGTCAAAGTAATTATCCTTTTCGAAAAGAAACCTCAGATTACGATATCGCTTTGCCAGACAAGACGGATGACACTACTTATTTGTCAATTTTACAAGAAACACTTCCAGAATTATTGAACATTCATCGTCCCGATTTTGTTTTTTACTTGGCGGGTGTGGATATTTTGGGTACGGATAAATTGGGAAAATTAGGGTGTACTTTAGAAGGCTGCAAAACTCGAGATAGCTATGTTTTAGGTCTTTGTAAATCATTAGGGATTCCTGTACAAGTGAGTATGGGTGGCGGTTATTCCCCAGCGATAAAAACTATAATCGAGGCGCACGCTAATACCTATCGAGTGGCGAGAGCGTTGTATTAATTTGCTGAGAATTTTAAAACATATAAGGCATTGAAGTTTTGTAAATAAAAACGTTGTGTAGTTTAACCGCAAAGTTCACAAAGGAAGCGCGAGGTTCGCAAAGTAGTAAACCAT
>JAGOFG010000080.1 GCA_017997335.1 Flavobacterium sp.
GTTAATCTTAACCATTTTTTTATCGACTTTGATAAAAATGTGGGGTTCAACACGGTGATTATCTTGTTTTGAAACCATTCGGTTTTGAAACTCACCAGTTATTTTCGAAATACATTTTATAAAGCGTGGTAATGGTATGGGCTTAACCAAGTAATCCAAAACGTCTAAATCATAACTTTCAGCAGCAAATTCTCTGAAGGCAGTGGTGATTATAATTTTGGTATTCGATTTGTTTTTGTACAATTGAATCAATTCAAAACCCGACATTAAAGGCATATTAATGTCAAGAAATAAGGCATCTACTGTATTGTTGTTCAAAAAGTCAAGTGCCTCAATTGAATTATTAAAAGTAGCAATGATTTCAAACTCGGGAAAATTTTGAAAATAGTTTAATAAGACTTTAATCGCTAATGGTTCATCATCAATCAATACACACTTAATCTTCATTGCTTATAGGGATTTGTAAACGAATTATGTAGAAATTAAACTTGACTTGATGGTTTAATTGGTAATCGTTTTTAAATATTAAATTCAATCTTTCTTTGGTATTGGTTAACCCAATACCTTTTTTTGATTTTTCATGTTGTGAAAGTACAAAATTATTTATTATTTCAAAATCTAGGGTATTTTGAGAGCTAACTTTGCAATTGATTTTAATTTTTAAGTCCTTGTTGTTGATTCCTCCGTGTTTGAAAGCATTTTCAATCAAAGAAATTAATAATAGTGGAGGAACACTTACTTGGTCAATGTTGGATTCGAGATTAATAAACACAGTTGCGTTTTCAAAACGTAATTTTTCTATTTCGATATAATTGTGAATATAGTCGAGTTCTTTTATCAAAGGAACAAATTTAGTGCCTTCAATTTCATAAAGAACATACTCCATCAAATGCGATAATTTTATAATTACATTGGGAACTTTATCAGATGCTTCAAGAGAAAGTGCATACAGGTTGTTTAATGTATTAAAGAAAAAGTGAGGTTGAATTTGATTTTTCAAATACTCGAGTTTGATTTTGTATTGGTTTTCTCTTAATATTCTGTTTCTCTCTCGTTCTCTAAGCCAAGTTAGTGTTAAGTATACAGATGATGCCATAGCCAAGACATACAGCTCTCCGATGCAAACTGCGAGAATATGATTGATTTCGAAGGGCTGATAATCTCTGTTGGCTTCTGGCCAAATATTTTTTGAAATTAAAAAATAAGTCAACCCTGTTTTTAAAATATAAATACAACCTAAACTAATTAAGAGTGCTAACGTATATAGTGAGTATTTTGATTTTAAAACTAATCTTGGAACCAATACGAATAGATTGAAGTACACTAATGGAATATGTAAAGCAAATTCTATCAGGTTGGATTTAAACGAATACTCATAATCATTAAAATAGGCTCCCCAACGCAGAAAGTTTAATAAAAAGTACAATCCCCAAAACCAAAAATGATTCTGGATTTTGATATCGAAATTCATGTCTTTTATTTTGCTCATACAAATTTATGTTTGGAAAGTATTATGATGATTACTTTTGTCTTTTTTTTCTACCTTTTAAAGTTGGGTGTACCAGCTAAAAAACTTGTTATTGGGGCGGCTTTTTATACTCGTATTTGGAAAGATGTCGCTTCTATCAATAACGGTTTGTATCAATCAGGTGCCGCTACAAACGGAATAGATTTTAAAGATTTTGATACCAAATTGACCAAGGATAAAGGTTGGAACTATTTCTGGGATGAAAAAGCACAAGCTCCTTATTGGTACAACGAAAAAGAGCAATTGTTTGCTACTGGCGATGACCTTAAATCGGTAGGAGTTAAAACTAGATATGCTATCAAGAAGAAGCTTGGTGGCATCATGTTTTGGGAATTGATTTTGGATAAAAACCAAAATGGAATGGTGGATGCAATTGATAAAGTAAAACAAGTCAATTAAGTAACTCGAGTTTGTTTCCGAAAATACTGATTTATTTCTGCAAAATTAAATCAGTATTTTTTTGTATTTTTGCAAAAAATTTTTAAAAAAGCAATTCATGTTAACAGTTAATAATTTATCAGTTCAATTTGGTAAAAGAATTTTATTCGACGAGGTAAACACTACATTTACTCATGGTAATGTTTATGGAGTAATCGGAGCCAATGGTGCTGGAAAATCTACCTTTTTAAAAATAATTTCTGGTGAAATGGACCCAACTTCTGGACATATTCATTTAGAACCAGGAAAAAGAATGTCAGTTCTGAACCAAAATCACAACATGTTTGATGAACATACGGTACTTGAAACGGTGATGATGGGTAATAAAGTTTTGTATGCTGTCAAAAAAGAAATGGACGAACTTTATTTGGATTATAACGACAAAAACGCTGATAGAATTGGAGAATTGCAAGTGCAATTTGAAGAAATGAATGGATGGAATGCCGATTCTGATGCTGCTGCTATGTTGTCAAATCTTGGTATTACAGAAGACAATCATTATACTTTGATGGCCGATTTGGAAGGAAAAATGAAGGTGCGTGTCCTTTTGGCACAAGCTTTATTCGGAAATCCTGACTTGTTGATTATGGATGAGCCTACCAACGACCTGGATTTTGAAACCATTGCTTGGTTAGAAAATTTCTTAGCCAATTATGAAAATACCGTAATTGTAGTTTCTCACGACAGACACTTTTTAGATGCAGTTTGTACGCACATTTCAGATATTGATTTTAATAAAATTAGCCATTATTCTGGTAACTATACGTTTTGGTACGAATCTAGCCAATTAGCGGCTAAGCAACGTGCACAACAAAACAAAAAAGCTGAGGAGAAAAAACAAGAATTAGAAGAGTTTATCCGTCGTTTCAGTGCCAACGTTGCAAAATCAAAACAGGCCACTTCTCGTAAAAAAATGATTTCTAAATTGAATATTTCTGAAATTAGACCTTCAAGCCGTCGTTATCCTGCTATTATTTTTGATCAAGATCGTGAAGCAGGTGACCAAATTTTGAATGTACAAGATTTGAGTGCTTCTGTAGATGGAGAACTTTTGTTCAAAGGCGTTGATTTGAATATGGCTAAAGGAGATAAAATTGTACTTTTTTCTAAAGATTCTCGTGCAACAACTGCTTTTTATGAAATTTTGAATGGTAATCAAGTTGCAGATTCAGGAAAATTTGATTGGGGAGTTACAACGAATCAAGCCTATTTACCAAGTGAGAATCATTCTTTCTTTGAAAATGATTTAACTTTAGTAGATTGGTTACGTCAATATGCAAAAACTGAAGAAGAGCGTGATGAAGTATTTATCAGAGGTTTTCTAGGTAAAATGATTTTTTCTGGTGAAGAAGCTTTAAAAACGAGTAGAGTTTTATCAGGAGGAGAAAAAGTGCGTTGTATGTTGTCTAGAATGATGATGGAACGCGCCAATATCTTAATGTTAGATGAGCCTACGAATCACTTGGATTTGGAGTCGATTACAGCTTTTAATAATTCATTAAAAAACTACAAAGGTTCAGTTATTTTTACCACTCATGACCACGAGTTTGCACAAACTGTTGGTAATAGAGTAGTGGAGCTTACACCAAATGGAGCCATTGATCGTTACATGACATTTGATGAATATTTAGATGACGATAAAATACAAGAATTGAGAGTCAAAATGTATAAACTATAATTCAAATAAAACCTTTCTTTTGAGAGGTTTTTTTGTTTTCATCTTAATCCGAAAAGCCTTTGATTTATTTTGTGTGAGTTTTACTTTTATCACTATTCCTAGTTTATTGCTAAATCGAAATTTGTATATTTGTACACCAAACAAAACTATACCATGAATCAAAAAGTATTGCTCACTTCCAAAGAAGTCAATATCATCCTAAATCGTTTGGCTTGTCAATTAATCGAAAAACATCTTGATTTTTCTGAAACCATCTTAATTGGAATTCAACCCAGAGGTACATTTTTGGCCAAACGCCTAAAACGTATTTTAGAAAACGACTATCAAGTATCCAACATAAAAATAGGGTTTTTAGACATCACTTTTTTTAGAGATGATTTTAGAAGAACCGATAAGCCGTTGGAAGCTAATATTACACAAATCGATTTTTTGGTCGAAAATAAAAAAGTAATTTTTGTAGATGATGTTTTGTACACAGGAAGAAGTATTAGAGCTGCTTTAACTGCAATTCAGTCCTTTGGAAGACCATCTGGTATTGAACTTTTGACCTTAATCGATAGAAGATTCAGTCGTGATTTACCCATTCAGCCGGATTATCGCGGTCGTCAAGTGGATGCAATTAATGACGAAAAAGTAAAAGTTACTTGGGCTGAGCAAGGAGGAGAAGATGGTGTTTTTTTAATCAATAATAATCAATAAGTATAAAAATGAGCGAGTTAAGCGTAAATCATTTATTAGGAATTAAATATATCACCAAGAACGATATTGACCTTATTTTTGAAACAGCTGATCATTTTAAAGAAGTTATCAATAGACCCATCAAAAAAGTTCCTTCTTTACGAGACATTACCATAGCCAATATTTTTTTTGAAAACAGTACTAGAACAAAGTTGTCATTTGAACTAGCTCAGAAACGTTTATCAGCAGATGTAATTAGTTTTTCTGCCGCCCAATCTTCTGTGAAAAAAGGGGAGACGTTAATTGATACCGTTAATAACATTTTATCAATGAAAGTTGATATGGTTGTTATGCGTCATGCAAATCCTGGAGCTGCTTATTTTTTATCAAAAAATGTAAAAGCAAGTATCGTAAATGCCGGAGATGGCGCTCATGAACATCCTACACAAGCGCTTTTAGATAGTTATTCAATCAGAGAAAAATTAGGAGATGTAGGAGGGAAGAAAGTTGTTATTGTTGGAGATATTTTACATTCACGAGTAGCATTATCTAATATATATGCTTTGCAAATGCAAGGTGCAGAAGTTAAAGTTTGTGGACCAAAAACATTAATCCCTAGATATATTGAATCACTTGGAGTAACAGTTGAATCTGATTTACGTAAAGCATTAGAATGGTGTGATGTAGCAAATATGTTGAGAGTGCAAAATGAACGAATGGATGTTAACTTTTTCCCTTCTACACGAGAATATGCACAACAATATGGAGTCGATAAAAATTTATTAGATTCGTTAAGTAAAGAGATTGTAATTATGCACCCAGGACCTATCAATCGTGGAGTTGAAATTACTTCTGATGTGGCAGATTCTCAACAATCTGTTATCTTGAATCAGGTAGAGAATGGAGTAGCCATTCGAATGGCAGTGATTTATTTATTAGCTTCAAAAATCCAATAAGATGAAAGTAGATACTAAAGGACATACAATAACTATTAAAGATACTGAAGGTGTTGTAACTACTTTTATTGAAAAAGTAACAAATCAATATGCCAGTTTCAAAGATTTTAATTTGATTTTGGATGTATCCAATGATAAAACAGTAGATATTGCTTCAATAAAACTTTTTTTGCCTTTGGCTAAAGCTCATAAAAAAGCTAAAAAGTCATTGGTTATTGTTGCTGATGCTATTGATTTTAATGCGGTTCCACAAACCATAACTGTAGTTCCCTCTTTGTTAGAAGCAAATGATATCATTGAAATGGAAGAAATTGAAAGAGATTTAGGCTTTTAATAAAAACTTTCTCAAGATTAGATTACAGTTTATCTAAAAACAACATTCATTACTTTGAAATTAACCGTACTTGGCTGCTATGCTGCAACACCTCGAACTTTTACAAATCCAACAGCTCAATTGTTGGAAGTAAAAAATAGGTATTTTTTAATTGATTGCGGTGAAGGAACTCAAGTACAACTTCGTAAAAACAAAGTTAAGTTTACCAAAATCAGTCATATTTTTATTTCTCATTTACACGGAGATCATTTTTATGGCCTTATAGGTTTAATTTCTTCTTTCTCCCTTTTATCAAGAGTGGCAGATTTGCATATCTATGGTCCCAAAGGCTTGAAAGAAATTATTCAATTACAATTAAAGCTTTCACACTCGTGGACCAATTATGAAATACATTTTCATGAGTTAGACGCCAAAGAAAGTGAATTGATATTTGAAGATGAAAAAGTTACAGTTCACACTATTCCATTAAAACATAGAGTATATACCAACGGCTTTTTATTTCGAGAGAAAGAAGGAGATAGAAAATTAAACATTGATTCCATTAAAGAATTGTTGATAGATGTTTGTTATTATAAAAAGATAAAAAAGGGAGGATCTGTTACGTTAGATGATGGACAAGTTATAGACAATGAGCAGCTTACTTTTCCAGGTGAGCCTACAAAATCCTATGCGTTTTGTTCTGACACAGCTTATACAGAGTCAATAATTCCTTTAGTACAAGAAGTAGATTTGTTATATCACGAAAGTACTTTTTTAGAAAGTGAGTCACTATTGGCCGCTAAAACGATGCATTCTACGGCTATTCAAGCAGCGATTATTGCGTCAAAAGCAAATGTTAAATCGTTGCTATTGGGACATTATTCTACACGATACGAAAGTATTTCTTCGTTTAAAGAGGAAGCCTTAACTGTTTTTTCTAATGTGCAATTGGCAGATGACGGAAAATCCTTTGAGATATAGTTAAGATTTTTTGACATTAAAAAACCACAAAGGATGTTTTTTAAGTTTGTTATATTTTTTAAAATTGAGAGCTATGAAAGATTTAAGTAATTACAGAAAGTCCTATGATAAAAGTGAATTACTAGAGACTTCTATTCCAGAAGACCCTATTAATTTATTTAACCGATGGTTTCATGAAGTAGAGGATTTTGGTGGTGTAGATGAAGTTAATGCTATGACTGTTGCTACCATTGGTTTAGATGGATTTCCAAAATCTAGAGTTGTTTTATTGAAGAAATTTAATGAAGAAGGTTTTGTTTTTTATACTAACTATAATTCTCAAAAGGGGAGAGCGATAGCGGCAAATCCAAATGTTTGTCTTTCTTTTTTTTGGCACAGCATGGAACGACAAGTTATAATCAAAGGGCGTGCTCAAAAAACAAGTGAAATAGTTTCTGATGGCTATTTTGATTCTAGACCTGATGGAAGTAAATTAGGTGCAATCGTTTCTAATCAAAGTGAAGTAATTCCATCAAGATCTTTTTTAGAGAACAACTTGAAAGAATTAGAACGAAAATTTGAAGGAAAAGAAATCCCAAGGCCTGATTTTTGGGGCGGATTTTTAGTTGTTCCTCACGAGGTCGAGTTTTGGCAAGGAAGACCTAATCGTTTGCACGACAGAATTCAATATGTACTCCAAGAAGACTATTCTTGGAGTATAAATAGACTGTCTCCTTAGTATAAGAATTAAGCTATAAATGATTAATAATCACGTAGTTAGTCGATAAAATTTGGTAGTTTGCCGATGTTATTATTAAATTTGTATAATAATTAAAGCCAATAATATTTAAAGCAGTTTTCCCAAATCTACTTTAATCCTAAACTACCATTATCATGAAAACTACAAATCGAATAGTGTCGTTTGTTGTTTTAGGTCTGTTATTTTTGACCTCTTGCTCAACGTTATCAACTGAAATTATTTTTAAAGTGTATTTTATGTTAAATAAATTGAGTTAACTTTAATTACTACAATATGGACTGTAAATTGTTACTCAGGCTTTATTCAAATTTTAATCAATGAAAAAAATTTAGAAACAATTTATATTTTGATTAACTACCTCAAAATTAGTTACAAAGAAAATATTCCCTTTTTTTTTCTATCAATAACCTAAAAACTAGTTAAAAAGCATTTTTTTGTTATATTTTATCGTTTACTTAAAGCTTGTTAAATTTTACATGTTTAAATTCTTACATATAAATTCCTGTAATGAGTTAAAAATCTAGAATTCAGTATTTTGTCATCTTTTATTCTAAAAAGTGCATAGAATAATTCTGATTTTGTAATCAAGAGAAACACTAAACAATTGTTAATTTATATTTAGTTCAATTCAGACTAAAAAAATAAACGTAATTTAAAAGTCTAAAAAATCAATGATTGATTTTAAAAAAGACAAAAGCCTAAAGCTAAAGAGTAGTAGAACTAATTAATCCGAAATACCATGAAAAATTTAATCTTAGTTCGGCATGCAAAATCAAGTTGGGAAACACCCTTAAAGGATAGAGACAGACCCTTGTCTAAAAACGGTCTACAAGCGGCACATCTTGTATCTAGCTATGTTTCAAAGTATTTACCTAAAACCTATTTGCTTTGGACAAGTGTGGCAGAACGAGCTTCTCAAACTGCTTTAATTTTTGCTCAAAATTTATCCTATCCTATCGAGAGTATTATTTACAAAGAGGAGCTGTATACTTTTGATGAAAACCAATTAGCTAAGGTGATTAAATCTTGTAAAAATGAATTTGATAGTGTAATTCTTTTTGGACATAATGGGGCAATTACAAATTTTGTTAATAAATTTGGAGACGTTTTTATTGAAAATGTTCCTACATCTGGGTTTGTCTCGCTACAATTTGATGTAGACGATTGGAGTGCCATAGAAAAAGGTAAAACTTTAAAAGTAATTGTTCCTAAAGATTTAAAATAAATAAAGTTTTGATACACAAATATATTGACAGAGAAAAGAGTTGGTTGGCTTTCAACGCCCGAGTTTTGCAAGAAGCAGCCGATGATTCAGTTCCTTTATTAGATAGATTACGTTTTTTAGGCATATTTTCGAATAATTTAGATGAATTCTTTAGAGTTCGATTTGCAGCCATCCGTAGATTAAGCCTTTCTGGAATTTCTGGTGAAAAATATTTAGGAGGTGTTTCTGCTCAACAATTGGTTAAAGAAATTACCGAAATTGTAATTGAACACCAAGCTGAAAGTTTGAATATTTTGAATGAAATTGAAAGTCAGTTACAAAAAGAGAACATCTACATTATCAATGAGAATGATTTAGATAAGGACCAGGAAAACTATCTGAAGGATTTTTTCATTCAAAGAGTAAGTCCTGAATTGGTGACTATTATTTTGAATGACTTAGCCGAATTTCCTTTGCTAAAAGACACTTTTGGTTACTTGGCAGTGAAATTGGTTATGAAAAAGGAGGAAGAAGTGCGCTATGCTGTAATCGAAATTCCAAAAACAATCAATCGCTTTGTTGTACTCCCTTCTAAAAACGAAAAGCAATATGTTATTCTGTTAGACGATGTCATCCGACAAAATTTAAGTAGCATTTTTAATATTTTCGACTATCAAAGCATATCAGCTCATATGATAAAAATTACAAGAGATGCCTCGTTAGACATCGATAGTGATTTGAGCAAAAGTATGATTGAAAAAATTGCTTTGAGTGTAAAAGACCGTCGAATTGGTGAACCAGTTCGTTTTATTTACGATCAAGAAATAGAGGAGGATACGCTCAACTTCTTTTTGGATAAAATGCATATTGTTTCTACTGATAGCATCATACCCGGTGGAAGATATCATAATAGACGAGATTATATGGACTTTCCGAATTTGGGACGATTTGATTTATTGTATCAATCGAATGTACCCTTACCAATTCCTGGATTGAGTCTAGAAGGAAGTATGCTGGATAAAATAAGCGAGAAAGATTATTTATTGAATGCACCTTATCAATCGTTTTCTTATCTAACTAAGTTTTTGAGAGAAGCAGCATTGGACCCAAAAGTACTTTCCATTAAGATAACTTTATACCGTCTGGCAAAGAATTCACAGATTATAAGTTCTTTAATCAACGCTGCCAAAAATGGTAAAAAAGTAACAGTACAAATCGAATTGCAAGCTCGATTTGATGAAGCTTCCAATATTTCATATGCCGAACAAATGAAAACGGAAGGCATAGAATTGATTTTTGGAATCAAAGGTTTGAAGGTACATAGCAAAATCTGTGTGATTGAAAGACAAGAAAAAGACAAAATTAAACGTTACGGTTTTGTTTCTACTGGTAATTTTAATGAATCAACAGCCAAAGTTTATACTGATGTAACCCTTTTCACAAGTCATCAGCAGATATTAAAAGACATCAACAAAATTTTTGATTTCTTCGATGTGAATTATAGAGTACATCGTTATAAGCATTTAATTGTATCTCCACATTACACACGAAGTAAGTTTGTAAAGTTAATAGATCGTGAAATAACGCATGCTTTGGCAGGTAGAAAGACTTATATAAAGTTAAAAATGAATAGTTTGTCTGACTTTGAAATGATTGATAAGTTATATCAAGCTAGCAAAGCGGGAGTCAAAATCCAATTAGAAGTTAGAGGTATTTGTTCATTGATTCCGGGGGTTCCTGGTTTAAGTGAAAACATTGAAGCAATAAGTATAGTCGATAATTATTTGGAACATTCTAGAGTGTATATTTTTGGGAATGCAGGAATTCCTGAAGTATACATTTCATCGGCAGATTTTATGAGAAGAAACCTAGATGCAAGGGTAGAGGTAACTTGTCCTATCTATGACCAAGATATAAAAAATGAATTGATAGATCATTTTGATTTGGGCTGGAAAGGTAATGTCAAAGCCCGTTATCATTCTGAAAATTTAGATAACAAGTACAAACAAAGAAATGGTGAACCTCTTTTTAGAGCACAAATTGAGACTTATAAATATTATCAAAATAAACTTGAAGTAATTACTGAAGAAGCATAATGTATTGAATTGTGCTGTTATAAATGAATGAGTGAACATATGATTAAAATTAAAAAATATGCTGCTATTGATATCGGATCCAATGCGATGCGTTTGTTGATTGCTAATATTGTTGAACAAGAAGGAAAAGAAACACAATTCAGTAAGAGTTCCTTAGTGCGTGTTCCTATTCGTTTAGGGCAAGATGCTTTTACAGTTGGAGAAATTTCTCCAGAGAATATTGAAAGAATGTGCGATGCTATGAAGGCATTTAATCTTTTGATGAAGGTACACAAAGTAGAGTGTTACAAAGCTTTCGCTACTTCAGCAATGCGTGAGGCCTATAATGCAAAAGAGGTGGTAGCATTGATAAAGAAAAAAGCCGATATTAAAATAGAAATCATAGATGGTAAAAAAGAAGCGGCTATTATTGCTTCTACAGATTTACATCATTTATTAAAAACAGATGAAACCTATTTATTTGTAGATGTAGGTGGTGGTAGCACAGAGTTTACATTATTTTCTCACGGTAAGATGATTACTTCTCGTTCTTTCAAAGCGGGTACTGTACGTTTATTGAATGAAATGGTACATGATGTCGTTTGGGAAGAAATTGAAAAATGGATTAGAACCAATACAGCCGATTATGAAGAAGTTACTTTGATTGGTTCTGGGGGAAATATCAACAAACTGTTTAAAATGTCTGGTAAACAGCAAGATAAGCCATTGTCTTATATATATATCAATTCACAATATGCTTATTTGAGTTCCTTAACTTATGAACAACGAATTTCGCAATTGGGATTAAATTCAGACCGTGCCGACGTAATTGTGCCTGCAACACGTATTTATTTGAATGCTATGAAATGGAGTGGAGCCCGTCAAATTTATGTGCCAAAGATTGGACTTTCGGATGGTATTGTAAAAGCAATGTACTACGGTAAAATCTAAA
>JAGOFG010000081.1 GCA_017997335.1 Flavobacterium sp.
GCCTGAATGAATTGTGCAAGGTGAGTTTCGCCAGTGTCGTAGGCGCTCAATTGGACGTTTGCGTTTCTTGAACTTCCGTATGCGGTGCCCCAACGCTGGATATTTTTGAAAATGATTTCTTGAAATTCGGGTAAAGTTGGTAAACCAAGATAAGCCGTTCCTCCAAAATAAAGGAACGTTTCTTGGTTGATTTCGATTGTACGATTGGGGAATTGATGGACTTTCATACGAATCATAAAAGTGTTACTCCAGTTCCGTTTCCGTCTGGGTAATCAATTTTGCCATAAGTAATGGTTACTCCTGTGGCAATATCTTTATCTAATAGTAGCGCTCCGTCCATATCTACGTAATCTAGTAGTGGTAGCAGATGTGCTATAGCTGAGATGCCTACTGTAGATTCGGTCATACAACCTACCATAGTTTTTAGTCCTAGTTTTTTGGCTTCTTCTAGCATACGTTTGCCTGGAGTAAGACCGCCACATTTTACTAATTTGACATTTACGCCGTGGAAATGGTTGTGGCATTTGGCTACATCGGATTCGATAATACAACTTTCGTCAGCAATGATGGGTAAAGCGGAGTGTTTGTATACTTCTTTATGTGCTTCCCAATTATCGGCTTTCATAGGTTGTTCTAAGAATTCCACCCCGAGTTTTTTTAAAGCTATGGAATTAGAAATGGTTTCTTCAACGCCCCAACCACAATTGGCATCAATTCTGAAGATGGCGTCTGTATGTTTACGTAATTCAGTTACAATTTCGATGTCTTCTTGGGTGCCTAATTTAATTTTATAGATAGGCCAAGGGAGTTCTTTCATTTTGGTGACCATTTTTTCAATAGAAGCGATGCCAATAGTATAATCTGTTAATGGATTTTTATCAGTAGTAAAATTCCAAAGTTCGTATAGTTTTTTGCCTTTTTTGCGAGCATATAAATCATTATAAGCTAAGTCTAAAGCACAAAGCGCAAACATATCCTCTTTTAAATAAGGATGTACTTTGTTCCAAAATTCTTCGGGAGTTTCGGTTGTTGTGTTTTCTATCAATGAACGAATGTTTTCCAAATCCGCACGCATCATTGGAACCGTGGTGTGATAATAAGGGTTGGAGGTTGCTTCGCCAAATCCCGAGTAGCCTTCGCTTTGCAATTCTACAATTAGTGAAGGTTGAAAATCGATAGATTCTCTAGAAATGGTGAAGGTGTGTTTTAGTTTTAGGTTGTATTCGCGAAGGATTAGTTGCATAACATAAATTTTTATTGTTCTAAAAAAGGATTAGTAGCCCAACCAAAGTAAGGCTTTTACAAAACCGTCACGCCATAATTTTTCGTTGTGTTGACCACCTTTTATAATGGTTTTTTTGTTCAAATGTTTACAGGAACAACGCTTGGTATTGATGATGTTTTCCATTGTATTCAAGTCTTTGACCATACTGTCATCATCGCCTTCTTGGTCTCCACAAAGGAAATAGTACTTTGCTTTTATCTTTTGAGTTTGTTCTGTTAATGCGATAATGTCCTTTCTATTAATCCAAAAGGCAGGAGAAAAAACGCCTGCTTTGCCGAAAACTTCTGGATACTTTAGCGTAGCGTAAAAAGCGGTAAGTCCACCCAAGGAGCTGCCAATTATGAGTGTGTGTGTTTTGTCAGTTTTGGTGCGGTATTTTTTGTCGATACTCGGCTTTAAGGTGTTGACAATAAAATCTAGGTATTGATTGGCCTTGCCACCGCCATATTTTTCGTGAGGATAGGGAGTGAGTTCCTCGAGTCGTTTTTCGTTTCCGTGTTCAATTCCCACTACGATTACTTGTGCGCTCAGACTGTCTAATTTTTCATCAATATTCCATTCGCCACTATAGGAAGTTTTAGCATCGAATAAATTTTGGGCATCGGGCATATAAATCACGGAATATTTCTTCTTGGAAGCGCTATAGTTTTTGGGTAAGTAGAGCCAGATTTTTTTTGTCGTTTGTAACTCTGGAGATACAATACTAAAAGTACTTACTTGAGCAGAAGCAGTGGTTTCCTGTGTCCATCCTTTCGCCACAAGAAAAAAGAAGCAAAAAAATAGGATTGTTTTTTTAGACATAATTGAATTTTGTGGATACATTTAAAAACAATAATTTAGCTAAAAATAAGAAATTGATGAATAGTTTTGAAGAAAAAAGAAGTTTACTTTTAGAAATGATAAGTTTTTCTATTGTAGACGGAAAATTACATCAACGCGAGTTGGATTTTATTTGGATTGTAGCCAAAGAATTGAGTTTTACCAGAGCAGAATATTCTGATTTGTTTCATCAAGAGTTACCTCATTTGCCCATTAAATCAGAATTTCAGCGTATTCAGCAGTTTTACAGATTGGCACTGATTATGCATTGTGATGGTGTTTTGCACGAAAAAGAGTCCGTTGCGATTCGTCAAATAACCATTGATATGGGATTAAATCCAGGAGCTACCAAACGAGTTTTGCAAATGATGCAGGAATCTCCTAATGCTATGATTGATGCCAAAGCATTGTTAGGAATGTTTCAAGAACAACACAATTAAGAGAGTTTTTCTTGTAATGCTTTAATTTCATCGCGGAACTTGGCAGCCTGCATAAAATCTAAATCCTTTGCGGCTTTTTCCATAGCCTTACGTTTTTCACGAATTAATTTTTCCAATTCTGGTTTTGATAAATAAGCGGTTTCAGGCTCAGCTGCTTTGGCAATAGTGTGTCCTAATTCGTATTCCACCAATGGATTTTTAGTAAAAGCACTGTCTATTTTTTTATCCAAAGCTTGTGGGACTTTATTGTGTTGGGTGTTGTAATTGATTTGTTTGGTACGGCGATAATTGGTTTCATCAATCGTTTTTTGCATACTCGCTGTAATTTTATCGGCATACATAATCGCTTTCCCGTTTAAGTTTCTTGCCGCACGACCAATAGTTTGAGTAAGGGAACGATGGCTTCTAAGAAAACCTTCTTTGTCGGCATCCAAAATAGCAACCAAAGACACTTCAGGCAAATCCAATCCTTCTCTCAATAGATTGACTCCAATCAATACGTCAAATAAGCCTTTTCGTAAATCTTGCATAATTTCAATACGCTCCAATGTATCCACATCTGAGTGAATATAGCGACAACGAATGGAAACTTTAGTCAAGTATTTAGCCAATTCTTCTGCCATTCTTTTGGTCAATGTGGTGACCAAAACACGTTCGTCTAACTCGCATCGTACTTGTATTTCTTCAATTAAATCATCAATTTGATTCAGACTTGGACGAATTTCGATAATCGGGTCTAGTAAACCTGTTGGACGAATGATTTGCTCTACATAAACACCATCACATTTTTGTAATTCATAATCCGCAGGTGTTGCCGACACATAAATGACTTGATTTTGCATAGCTTCAAACTCTTCGAATTTTAAAGGTCGGTTGTCCATAGCAGCGGGAAGGCGGAAGCCATATTCTACCAAGTTTTCTTTTCTAGAACGGTCGCCACCATACATAGCTTGTACTTGCGACAAAGTCACGTGGCTTTCATCGACTACCAATAAAAAATCATTGGGGAAGTAATCCAATAAACAGAAAGGCCTTGAGCCCGCTTCTCTTCCGTCAAGGTAACGAGAATAATTTTCAATTCCAGAGCAATAGCCCAATTCCCGAATCATTTCTAAGTCGAAGTTGGTGCGTTCTTCGAGGCGTTTGGCTTCTAAATGTTTGCCTATTTCCTTGAAGTAATCCACTTGCTTGACTAAATCTTGCTGGATTTCCCAAATGGCATTTTGTAGCACATCTGGCGAAGTCACGAACATATTGGCGGGATAAATCGTCAATTTTTCAAAGCGTTCGATGACTTGAGCGGTTTTGGTATCAAAGCTTTCTATTTCTTCGATTTCATCACCAAAAAAATGAATTCGAAACGCATCATCCGCATAACTTGGATAGACTTCAACCGTATCACCTTTAATTCTGAAATTTCCTGGGGTAAATTCGGCTTCGGTTCTAGAATATAGACTTTGTACTAAACTGTGTAGCAATTTAGTTCTTGAAATCATTTGGTTGACTTCGATGGCAATTACGTTTTTTTGAAATTCCACGGGATTTCCAATACCATAAATGCAAGAAACCGAGGCGACCACTATAATATCTCTTCGTCCAGACAATAAAGAGGAAGTCGTGCTCAAACGCATTTTTTCTAACTCTTCATTGATTGACAAATCTTTCTCTATAAAAACTCCTGTAACAGGCATAAACGCCTCGGGTTGGTAATAATCATAATACGAAACAAAATACTCCACCGCGTTGTTAGGGAAAAATTGTTTGAATTCTGAGTACAACTGCGCTGCCAATGTTTTGTTGTGAGCAAGAATTAGGGTAGGTCTTTGTACTTCTTGAATGACGTTTGCAACCGTAAATGTTTTTCCAGACCCAGTAACTCCAAGCAGCGTTTGAAATGGTTCACCAGCAAGGATGCCTTGTGCTAATTTTTCTATCGCTTGAGGTTGGTCACCCGTAGGTTGGTAATCTGATACAATTTGTAGTTTCATTAGTTGAAGATTCTAAAGTGCTGTACGATTGAATTCAAAGATACTATGTTTTTTAGCGAAATGAGACTGCTACTTTTGGATTCGTCTGATTTTGTTAAGTACTTATTTGTTGAAAAAATCTAAATTATATGTGATTAGTTTATTCAAACTTCCATTCCTTTTGTTGCTTTTCGGTCAAAAAAGTCCACGCCAAGATGCGGCTCGTTTTTTGGCCTTGTGCCATATCAATGGTGCTGATGTTGGCAGCATTTACTTTGTTTAAGGTCTTGTACAAACTATTCAAATGTGCTTGTTTTGAGACCAAAGTAGTATACCAAAGACAGTGCATAGGATATTTGGCGCTTTCGTAAATCATTTGAGTGATAAAACCCAATTCACCACCCGGACACCATAACTCAGCATTTTGTCCACCAAAATTTAAAGTTGGTGTAGTGGTTTTGTTGGTGCTTAAATTATTGACTTTTCGTAAAGCTACTTTTGTAGCTTCTTCTTTTGAATTATGAAACGGAGGATTACAAATGGTAAACGCGAATTTATCTTCAGATTCCATTATGTTTTTGAAAATAAAGCGAGGTTCTGTCTGTAACTGTAAGCTAATAGCATCGATTAGTTTTGGATTTTTCTCGATAATTTTTTTGCAATTTTGAATCGCTTTTTCATCGATATCTGTGCCTACAAAACTCCAACCGTAAACCGCATTTCCTAAAATAGGATAAATACAATTCGCACCTATGCCAATGTCTAAGCCCTGAACAGTTTCTCCTTTTGGGATAATACCATTATTACTTTGGGCCAACAAATCGGCTAAGTAATGAATGTAATCTACTCTACCTGGGATGGGTGGGCAAAGAAAAGTAGAAGGAATCTCCCAATATTGAATGTCGTAATGCGCCAGTAATAATGCTTTGTTCAATGCTTTTACGGCATCAGGATTACTAAAATCTAGCGTTTGAATTTGATGTTCATTAATGCCTACAAAATTTTTGAGTTCAGGCAATATCTGAATTAAGGAATCGAAGTCGTATCCTAAACGGTGCTGATTTCTTGGATGTAGGTTTTTTTTCTCGGGCTGCTTTGTACGTTTCATTTTCTAAATTTCGGTGCAAAGATAGGCATTCCTTTTTTGGTAATTAATCCATACATTCCATCAACAATAAATCTCCTTCAGAATGTTCAATAGTGACCAATCCATCGGAAGCTACAGCATTGCTACTGCCGGTTCTGTAGCCAATAGTCAAGGTGTCATTTGCTAAAGGACACACTAAGTTTTGAGAATGAATACCTTTTACCACGCCAATTGGGATTAGCGAAATCGGTGTGCCTGCAGTGTACCATTTTTCGAATTTGTTGGGTAAAAGAAATATTTTGGAATGGTCATCTAAAATCACAATTTTGATTAAATCGCGATAACGTACGATATTTGTGAGATTGGTTATGGTGTGGTCGGCTCTTTTTCCAGTAGCCCAAACAATATTGACTGAGGGAATTTTTCGCTCGATTAAATAGTCTAATGCTTTTTCTAAATCGGTTTTGTTTTGATCGGGAGTGTGCACAATTTCCAGCGGATATTGTTTGGTTTTGTATATCTCTGGATCAAAATCACGATCAAAGTCCCCCAAGAGCACATCGATTTTAATATCAAGATGCATCACGCGTTCTATGGCTGAGTCAAGCACAACAACCAAAGGTGACCATTCTAATAATTGACCCAATAATTCGGGCTGACAAGAAGCTCCATTGGCGATAATTAAAGCAGGTTCTTGGTCGTCGCGAACGATGTGATGTGAGGACATTTTTTGGATTTAGATTTAAGATTATTCGAAACAAATGTACAAAAGTTATTGAGCTAGTTCATTTCTTATGCATCAAGTAGTCTGCGGTGGTAGGTAATTTGTCCCAAATGATAGGCTAGATGCGAAGCAAGATGCACTAAGAAAAAACCATAAGAGGTCTTTTTGTCCAAAACTAACAATGGATATTCTGTTTCTAAATCTTCTTTTGATAGTTGATTAAGTGCTTGATGAACAACAGTTATGGTTTCATCAATTTTTTGAATCAATTCTGATTTGGAAATGTTTTTCGCAGAAAATTCTAAGGTTCTATTTCTAACATAATTTGTTTTACCAATTTCAGCTCCAATGTAAGTGTTTAAATTACCAATAAGATGCAAGCATAAATTGCCTGCCGAATTATTGATTTGTTGGTCACTAGACCAGATTACAGCCTCGTTGTGATAGGCATTTATTTCTCTTTTTAAGGAAGTCAAATCCCTTTTGAAAAGTGTTTGTAAGGTCTGAATTAGCATAAAAAGATACTTGAAAAGAGTATTATTGAATAGTATAACTTCTAAAATCAATTTCACTTAAGGAAAAATAGCCCAACGGATAATTGGCTTTGTCTGTAGTGTTGATGATGTTACCACGAACCGTAGCAGGCGGAGATTGAAAAGGACCGCCACCATTATTACCAGCAATACTAACCAAAATACTCATATAGTTATAATAGGCTTTTGATATACCGTAGTGAGTGATTTCGATTTTATCTCCTTTTTTCAGTTCGTCATTTTGAGAAATACTAAAAAACTCATTCCCATCAAAAAATTCGTCTCGATCTACATAAAGATTGGATTTTACTTGATTGGAATAGGTGTATTTGTATAAATAGTAATTAGGTATACCCGCAGGATCATTATAAAAAGTTTTCACTTCAATTTCGTCACCTGTAATACCGCCATCATTTTTTTGTTCTAGTTTGGTAATTGGAGCCACAGGTTGTAAAGTTTCTGTAGCGGTATAAGTTTGTCCTTTGCTAACTACAGTCAAGGTGTACGTTTCATTGATTACAGGGACAAAATTCGAGCAGAAATATTCGCCTGTATTTGGTACTTCCACAAAATTAAAAACAGTATTGGTGCTATTGGTAATGGTTACGATTGCTCCCGAAACTTTTGGGATGTTAGTACTAAAATAATCCGTTGTTGTAGTCAATTTGATGCGTTGTTGATTTCCTGAAGTTCCTTTTTGCCAATTGATGGAGGCTTCAATTACTAATTTTGGAGGAGCAGTGTTTAGGTCTACATCCACTACATCTTCACATCCTACTAATAAGGTTGCTAGTATAAAAACGAAAAAGAAAGTGATCTTTTGCATAATGCTTAAAATTTAAAATTATAACTCACAGCTGGAACAATACCAAAAATTGAAGTTCTTACTGCTTCATTATTACCAGTATCAATGTTTTGTCTAAAGTTGATTGACGCAGCATTTCTTCTGTTGTACAGATTGTAAATACTAAAAACCCATTCGGTTTTGTAGTTACGATTGTTGTTTTTTCTTGGAGTTAACGTAGCAGCAATATCTAAATGATGATAAGCGGGTAAGCGATTTTCGTTACGCAAACCATAGCTAGGAACAGTAATTCCTAAATACTCATATTGTCCTTCAGGGTAGGTTACGGGTTGACCACTTTGTAAAGCAAAATTAGCTCCAAAGCTCCATTTGTCGTTCAAAGTATACGAACTAGTCACGGCCAAATTATGCAACTTATCGTAAACAGAATTGTACCATTGACCATTATTAATTCCTGTTTCTAGTGGCGTTCTACCCGGCGTTTGTTGTTCAGATCTTGATAAAGTATAAGAAATCCAACCGTTGAGTTTGCCTTCGTTTTTCTTTAGCAAAATTTCTAATCCGTAGGCTCTCATTTGGCCATTCAAAATGACTTGTTCCAAAGCTTTGTTCGCAATTAATTCGGCACCATCAATATAATCGATACGATTTTTGATTTTTTTATAATAGGTTTCTACTTCTAATGAGTACATTCCGTCATTGAAGTTTTTGAAATATCCCAATGCTACTTGGTCAGCAATTTGAGGTTTAATGAAATTATCACTTGGTGTCCAAACATCGAGTGGAGTAGGTGATGAGGTATTCGAAATTAACTGTAAATACTGTACCATACGGTTGTAACTCGCTTTTACCGATTGGGTGTCATTGAATTGATAAGCCGCAGAAAAGCGAGGTTCTAAATTGTCAAAACTTTGAATCACATCGTTTTTACCATAAAATTTTGTATCTATTGGCGTTGCTTTTTCATACAATTTTAAGTCATTATTGAAAACAACAGGATTGTCATTCGCATAAATATTTACGGTAGATTGTCCTAAGCGATAAAATAAACTGTAACGTAATCCATAAGAAATACTCACTTTTTTACTTAAATCGTGATCGGCACTGATATAGACGGCAGGTTCAAAAGCATATTTCTTATCCAATTGATCGGAATTGATTCCAGAAGTGCTATTAGATGGAACAATGGTGCCCGGATTGAAGTCGTAATAAATTGCGTTCAGTCCGTAGTTTAATTTGAACGAGTCCGTTAAGTAATTTTTAAAATCGTACTTGATATTGTAGTTTTTGATACCCGAATCCCATTTGAATCCTACAAAATCAAGATCTAAGCCATAATAGTAATCGCTATAAATCAAGGAAAGATTAGAAAACAATTTATCAGAATACAAATGATTCCAACGCAAGTTTAGGGTTGAATTACCGTAAGTATTGGTAAAACTTTTGTTTAGGCTAAAAACGTCTCGGCCAAAATATCCAGAAAGATATAAATTGTCATTTTCAGTTAATTTATAACTGAATTTTGCATTTAGGTCATAAAAGTAAGCGGCATTATCTTTTTGTTCTGGAGATAATTTCAAAAACAAATGGGCATAGGACCCACGACCACCAATCAGGAAGGAACCTTTATCTTTTACCAATGGACCTTCTACTAAAAGCCTACTTGAGATTAGTCCAATACCTCCATTCATATGGAATTTTTTGCTGCTTCCGTCTTTTTGATAAATATCTAAAACCGAGGAAGCTCTTCCTCCAAAGCGAGAAGGAATCCCGCCTTTGTAGAGTCGAATATCTTTTATAGCATCGGGATTAAAAACAGAGAAAAAACCAAAAACGTGAGATGAGTTAAAAATAGTAGCTTCGTCCAACAGAATCAAGTTTTGATCCGCTCCACCACCACGTACGTTAAATCCAGAAGCACCTTCGCCAGCATTGGTCACTCCAGGGAGTAATAAAATTGACTTCAATACATCAACCTCACCAAGAACGACTGGCATTTTTTTGATGGCAGAAATCGAGAGTTTATTCACACTCATTTCGGGCTTTCTAATGTCGGTTTTGGTTCTGTCGTCTGTGATGATGACTTCTTTGAGCACATTGTCTTCATTGGACAAAGGCCAGTTGTATTTGGTGTTTTGCGTTAGATCAATGGTTTCATTTACTGTTTTGTAGCCCAAATAAGAAATTTGAACTTGGTGTTTTCCTTTGGGAAGGGTAATAGAATAAAAACCATATTCGTTGGTAGTTACGCCTGTTTTCAATTCAGGAAAAAAAATATTGACTCCAATTAATGTCTCATTACTGTTTTGGTCAGTAATGGTTCCGCTTAACGTAAATTTTTCTTGAGCTAAGGCAGTGAAGAACGTAGTAAAAAGTATTATGAACGTACTGATTTTTTTTGCAATCATTGTCTAGTTTTTAATCTACATAGTTAACAATTGTATCGCGATATTATTGCGAAATAATTGTTAAATATGAGTTAAGATAGGATACGAGAGGTGTTGATTGAAATAAAGTCTTATTCTTAATTGTAATTAGGATTCTTTGTGGTTTTTATTTATTGACAATTTCCTAGTCTAGGATTGTTAATAGAGCTACACGGGAATTGATATTTGCTCTGAGGGTAATTTGTAGATGGATTATCTGTAACTTCTAGTGGAGCCAAAGCTTGCCCATTATGGCTCGGCATTGTGATTTGTTCTTTGGAGCCGTTCCCGAGTGCTACATTTTTGCCTGCTAAATTACCGTTAAAGCTGTAATCTATTAAAGCATCAAGTAGTCTGTAAATACCGTAATAATCATAGGCGTCATAGGCAGATTGCGTATTTGGTACTACGTGATCTGCTATATACGTATAAGTAGGTAAGACACTTTTTTTGATTAAGATAAAGTCTTTTTCAGTATTCGGAATATTATTGTTTTTAAAAATATCAATAGCTAGACGATGATCGTTCGTAGTGTCATCATCATAAACTTGTGTAATGAGTTTGGTGTTGGCAGGGAAGTTATTTAATTCTTGTGAAGTGATTTGATGTGAATACCATTGTGCCATAGCAAAAATAAAACGACCATTTTGCCCCCAACCTTCATCAATAAATCCTTTATGAGCCATGGCAAAGGAAGCTCCTCCGCCAAAAGAATGTCCCATGAAACCTACCTTCGAAGTATCGATTATATTGGGGTAGTTGCTAACAGCTTTTTTGAAACTTTCCCAAAGGGTAGCGTATCTTTCATCAACTGTTACGCCAATTGTTGGATAGGGAGCAAAAACTACAACATAACCTTTTTTAGCAATAAATTCATATAATCCAATATTGTAAGTACTATCTTCTCCGCCAAAAGGATGTGAGTAAAAAATGGTTGGCCTTGGACCAGTTAATTCTTTCGGATAAAAGACGTCTACGTTTTTTCCATTATACAATGGACTTGCAAAAGATACTTTTGCCACTGTATACGTTCCGTCAGCGCCATAGCCACTTTGAGGTCTTGAGATTGGCCCAGCTAAGTCGTCGTCTAGGTATGGAGTGGATGATTCGTTGTCATTTTTAGAACAAGCTACTAGAAATAGACCCGTAAGCAAGATTTGTAGAATTAGTTTCATAGGTTAGTTATTTGGTTCCTTGTTTGGACTTTTAATTTTTGAAAGGGTTTAATCTTTAAATCAATTATTTAAGATTTTACAACAACAATAAGTAGAAAAAGGATAACAACAAAATAACTTAAATAATGAAAGAGTTTCTATTCTAGAGGAACACAGATATATCCTTGAAGATTTAAGTGTTCAATAATTTGTTTGGGATTAAAACGACCTCCTTCAATTCTTAATATTCTGTCACAATCTTCTAAGTCAAAGTTAATTTTACAATCTGGGAATTGT